>CAYTJL010000628.1:0-1514 GCA_964437785.1 uncultured Polyangiaceae bacterium | reverse complement strand
TCGGGCCGCTCCGCGAGGTACTTGCGCCAGTGCTCATCGAGCGCGGCGCGGGACGCTTCGTGGAGCACACGATACTTGGAAAGGATCTCACTCGATGATCCAGGCGACACCGCGAGCTCCGCGCGGAACGACGCGTATTGAGCCAGCGTCAGCCGGGGAAAAGGGACAACCCCTCCTCCGACCGTGCTCGTCAAGAAGGGGAGCGCCGCCCGTACCTCATCGAACGATTGATCCTTGATATCGAGTGTCCCTCCAAACTGGGGGTTCCTGACGGGCACTTGCATCGTCTTGGCGGCGCGCGGTTGTGCCGGGCTCGGCGGCACGAAGGGGAGCGGGTTTCGAAGGAGCTCCTCGGGGATCTCCACGGCATTTGACGTGCTCATGAGCTCGGGGAGCTTTGCGAACGCCGGCTCGCCGGCCGCTTGCCCAGCAGGCCATGCGACGCGAACAGGCTCGTTTTTCGGGGGCGGCTCATGGGTGCTGGGCGCCGGAGCCGGTTCTGGAGAGCGGGCCGTTGGTCCACTTGTCGGCGCCACGCGGCCCGCGTCCGGCGAGAGCGGCGCCTCGGACGCGACAGGCTCGCTCCCTCGATCTTCGGTCCCTGCCGGCGAGCCCTGCTGTGCCTTTTGCTTTTGGAGCGCTTCAAAAAAAGTGCGCGCGCAACGCTGCGCGTCCTCTGTCGTCGAGGGCGGCAGCTCGCGGAGCGCGTCGAGCAGCGGCCGGAGGTGCTCGGGCTCGGGGCCGTCAAAGTAGATCCACTGATCGACCTCGTTCATGTGTCGCCTCGTTGGCTCGGCGGAAGGAAGCGCGAGACGACCCTGGCGAGGGTGCGCTTGGCGGCGATCAGTCGCGACTTTACGGTGCCCTCGGGAATTTCGAGCGCCTTCGCGGCGGCCTCGTGGGAGAGATCGCCGAGGATCACCTTGTCGATCACGTCGAGATGCTCCGGCGCGAGCTCGGGGAGGATGCGCTGCACGAGCTCGTGCATGTCGAGCGCGCGCTCCATATCCGGCGCGCTGCGAGGTTTTTCTGAGCCCGACGAGGGCAGACCGAGAGAGACCGGCGTGCGCCGCCGATCGCGCACGTGATTCAGGATCTTTCCCTGCGCGATCGTGGCGAGCATCGCCGAAAGGTCGGCTGGAAACCCGTTCTCGGCGACATAGGCGAACAACGTCCAGAAGGTGTCTTGAAGGAGCTCCTCGGCCTCGTGATGGAGGAGCCCTCTCTTTCGAATCTGGTCCCAGACCGCCTTGTGGTGCATCGCGACGATCATCGGGAACGCCTCCCGAAACAACGCTTCGTCGCTCGGGGAGAGCCTCGTGCGGCAGAGCACCAGGCGTTCCCATCGTCCGTCGTCCAAGATCGATCCGTCCATGCCGTCGCCTTCATTGACACCGATCGCGCCATCGTTCAACCCCTGGCGGGGCAACCTCGCCGTCGCGCTACCCGCTACTCCACCCTCGAAAGAAGCGCTCAACCGTTCACGCGTTCGCCGCGCCATGCGAACGCCGGCT
>CAYTJL010000627.1:0-1522 GCA_964437785.1 uncultured Polyangiaceae bacterium | reverse complement strand
CGTTCTTTGGCGGGGACGTCGATCAACCCTTGATCACGGGCTGTTTGTACAACGGCGTGAGCTTGCCGCCGTTTCCTCTCCCGGCCAAGTCTTCTATGAGCGGGCTTCGTACGAGGAGCACGCCGGGGGATGGGAAGGGGTATCACGAGCTCTCTTTCGACGACGCGCGAGGCAAAGAGAGAGTCACCCTGATCTCGAATCGTGATCTTACGGTTGCTGCGGCCAATGATCACCGCCTCGACGTCGGGCATGACCATCACGCGAGCGTCGGCGGCGCCTGGCAAGAGCGGTCCGGCAAGGCCCGCACCATCGAGGCCGCCGCGCTTTGCACGATCGTCCACGGCGCGAGCACGGCCCGGTGCAAAGGTGATCTCTCCACATCCACGGGCGGCCGGCTCTCGCAGCACGTCGAGGGCGGCATGAGCGCGAACGTCGAGGGTCATTGGGTGCTCGACGTCGGCCGCGATCGTATCGAGACCAACGGCCGGGCGGACGCGCCCGCGTCCTATTCGCTCTTCACCCATGGGACCACCACCTTCACCGCGACCAAGACGATCGGCGTGCATGCGATGGACGGCATCGTGCTCCAATGCGGCGAGAGCGCGATCGAGCTTCGCCCGGGGGGCATCACTCTCCGCGGCCGTTCGCTCCGGCTCGTAGGCGCCGAGCGTGTCGAGCTCGCGGGCAATGGCCCGTCGCTCCGGCTCGACGAGCACGCCGAGGTGACCTCGAAGGAGATCCGCTTCTTTGCCGAGGAAGGCCGTTTGCTCCTCGGCCAAGACGCGAGGCTCAACGGGCGCCTTGTCAAGCTCAACTGCGATGACGCGAAGCCGAGCGCATCCTCCGACCAGAAGCCCGCCCCTGAGCAAAAGCGCTTGTGCATCAAGCTGACGGACCCCGAATATGGCACGTTGAGCGGCAAGCGTTACCGCGTCGATGTCGATGATCGGATGCTCGAAGGGGTGACGAGCCAGGACGGCACGCTCGACGAGCAGATCCCCAAGGGCGCCACGAGCGCGCGTGTTACCGCGTGGCTCGGAGCGTACCCCGAGGGCGAGCAACGCACGTGGGTGATTCAATGCCCGGGAGAGGGACCGCTCGCGAGCGCCTTGGCGAAGCTCTCGAACCTCGGATATTACCGAGGAGAACCGCGGGGAGAGGCGCTCGACGAAGAAGGGCGCGCGGCGCTCCGAGCGTTCCAGCGCGACATGAAGCTCCCTGAGACGGGGGAGCTCGACGCGCCCACCGTTGAGAAGCTCAAGACGGCGGACAACGGTTGAGTGCTCCGCTTGCGAGTTGAGATGTTCGTTATGGCGTGGCCAGCCGTGCGCCCGGTCGGAAGGAGATGGCATGAGCAGAGAGGAGCGAACTACCGAACCGCTCGTCAACAATGGGCCGTTTCCGGCGCCCGTTCCAGCGCGGCGCAAAGAGCCCGAGCCTCCCGCTTTGGTGATCCCACCGTCTCCCCCGTCGTCCCCATGGGCCGCTCACGCGGGCGCGCTCCCCAAAAAGGAGAAGCGTG
>CAYTJL010000626.1:0-1539 GCA_964437785.1 uncultured Polyangiaceae bacterium | reverse complement strand
GACAGTGATATCCACGTCGCGCGTCACGCGGGGCTCGGCGCGAGCCGAGACCGCGAGCCCTCCGACGAGCGCCCAACGTTGCCCGAGCGCGTCGAGGTCCTCCGCCGCGCGGCGGAGGACGGCGGCAACAGGGTTTAACGCCGTCGAGGCCACGCGACCGGATCCCCGTCCCCATCCCCGAGCTCCGCTCCGGGACGGCGAAGACGCCACGCGACCACGCGCGCCTCAATGCCATCTTCACTCATCTCCGCGTGCTCGCGGCGCAAACGTTGGCGAAGGAGCGCCTCCCCGACGTCGTACAAATCAAAGGCGACGCGGAGACGTTCTGCAGCGGTGAGGGGGGTCGGCACGAGGGTTAGTGTACCAAGCCTTCACGAGCTTGTCGCTGCTCTTTTTACGGATGGGCCGATCGCGCCCTGAGCCTCGACCGCCGAAGGAGGGCTTTGCTCAAAGCCGCTCGGCCGGGTCTTCAAGGCACCATCGAAGTAGCGATAGCGGTTTGGGTCCACGTACACGCCGGTGTCCCGGCCTTCGAAGATACCTGTCGCTAACCACCGCTCGGCCTCATGATCCGCAGCACCGGCGTCCCCGCGGGGCCCTCCTCCAGCGGAAAGAAGACGTGGCCGGTCGAGGGGTCCACAGCAACGGTGTGGCTCGCCGGGCCCGGGCTCTCCCGATCGACGACGACGAGGCCAGGACGATGGATATCGAAGATCGTGAGATCGCCGCTCTCCGCGGCGACATACAGGTAGCCGAGGCCGGCATCGATGGCGAGCACGTCGGGCCCGTCCCCCGTATCTGCCAGCGTGATCGCGTGTTTCATCGTGGCGAGATCGACCCGCGCGATCGTCGCGTTGATCTCGCACGCGACCAACGCGCTCGCGCCGTCGGGGTGCAGCCGAAGCCCGTGCGCCCCTTCGCAGCCGGGCAGAGCGATGGCGGTCCCGCGCATCGCCGCGACTGGATCCACCGCGATGATCTGATCGCCGACCGCGTTGTGCACCGCGACCCAAAAGACGCCGCGGCCCGCGTCGAACACAGCGTTGCCGGTCTCGTCGCCGAGCTTCACCTGCGTTCGCGCGCCGTCGCCGGCATCGGCGATCAACGAGAGCGCGCCATCCCCCTGATCCGAGACGCCCACCACGTGGTGCGCGGGATCCCACGCCACGCCGTCCGGCGCCTGTCCCGTATCAACGCGCTTTAGCACCGTGTAATCAGCGCTGTCGAGGATAACGAGCTTGTCCGGCGAGCTCGTCACGAAGACGCGCCCCACGTCGCTCGCGACCGCGACGCCGCGCGCCGTGGGCACGTCGGGCACCACCTTGATGAGCGCACCATCCTTTGCGCTGACGACGACCACCGAAGCGTCGTCCATGTGCGCGATCACGAGGCGACCAAGCGCCGTATCGAGATCTTGGTAATCGAAGCGGACCGGCTCCCCAGGGAGATCGACGTCGGCCACGTGCACGAGGGACACGTCCCATGCGTTGCATGACGCCACGGTGGTGGAGAGCGCGAGCGCCGTCGCCACGAGGTGTG
>CAYTJL010000625.1:0-1546 GCA_964437785.1 uncultured Polyangiaceae bacterium | reverse complement strand
CACGCTTTGCCCGGCGCTCCCCTGGTTGAGCCCGCCATCGGGCCCGCCCGCTCATGTGTCCACCTTGGGGCCCGCTTTGCCAAGCAGAGAGGTCTCATAGCGGATCACGCCGTCCGCGAGGAGCTGACGGAACATGTCCGCGCGCGTCACCTTGCCGACCTGCTTTTTCTGGACCACCTCCGCGATCGCGTCGATTCGGTCGAGCACGGCTTGTGGGGCTCGAAACGACGTGTGAACAAAGTCGCTCTTCTTCTCACTCTTCATCGTCAATCACGCTCCTCTTCGTTTTGTGGGTTTCTTCTTTCTTCTCACCAAAGAGCGCGGCGAAGCGGCCGCGCCCACGAGGGATCGTCACGTCGAGATCTGCGAGGAAGCCATCTAAGCCAACCTTGTTGAGCTCGCAGAGCCCACGGTGGATTAGCGCGCGCATCGCCATTGAGCGCGTGACCTTGGTGCACGGGAGATGGATCGCCGTCTTTGCGAAAGCGTCAATCTCGTCGAGCGTCTTTTGTTCGAGGCGCGCTGCGATGCGCTCGCAAACGGGACTTGGGCTTTTCTCGTTTGGTGACATTCAATCCTCCGATGATGACCAAGCGCACCACATCGCTCAAGCTAAACTCCTTCCACTGATATCGCTTATTGAGCCCCTCACGGATCTGCTCCATGGCCACCTTCATTTCGCGGGTGACGAAGGTGACAGCCAACTTCATTGGTCGCATTGATGGGTCCCTCCGCGCTCAAGGCCCAATGATCTTGACATCGGGTTTGCGCTCGCTCGGCACAACGGCGGCCATCGAGAGGAGCGTCGGCTCATTGCCGCTCGCGCGGGGCGGCGCGAGGCCCAAAGCTTCCGGGGCCGGCCGAGCTGCAACGCAGGTCACCTCATCATCGGACGGGCGATCTTCGGCGGATGGCGGCGGCGCGGCCGTCCCCCCGAGGAAGGTTGTCGTCCTTTGCTTCAACGGGCCGAGGCGCACGGGCGGAGGAAGCGGCGCAGCGGGGCGAACACTCTTCGGCCGGTCGAGCCCGGCCGCGGTGATGGCCGGCTCGGGAGGCATGATCGGCGCGGAGCCGGGCGGCGCTACGCCCTGTGCGCGGCGCGGCGTCGTGGGCCGCTCGCGCGAGGCCGGAGCGCGCTCGGGCTTGCGCGTCGTCGAGGGTGGGTCATCACGATCGAGCGCGGCTTCTTTGAGGATCTGATCAACCTGCTCTTTCTCAATCTCCACCGTGGCTCGTTGTGCTTTGGCGTCCGCCTCGACCTCGACATCGGTTGGGCCGGTCGAGAGAGGCAATCTCGGCGCGGACATGACCGCGCGCTGCTCGGCGCGTTCGATCTCGTTTCGGACGAAGGTCGCGAACTCGACGATGATCTTGCGCAGCTCGGCGAGGATGGGCGCCGCGGCGGCGATCGCGACCTCGCGCGCGTGCTCCAGCTCGGCGGTGCTCGCGCTCCGCGCGGCGCGCTCCTCCGTGTCGGCGCGAGCGCGCGCTTTGTCGCGCTCTTCGGCCAGGGCTTCGCGCACCGTCGCGGCGATGCGGCGGGGCA
>CAYTJL010000624.1:0-1554 GCA_964437785.1 uncultured Polyangiaceae bacterium | reverse complement strand
GGTCGCTCGTCGGGCCGCTCGTCGCGCACGCGCTCATCAACGCGGTGAACCTCGCGTACCTGAGGGGCAAAGGGGAGGCGGGTTGACGGATGTACATCCGCAAGGTGTATATCGAGGACGTCAAAGGGCTCCGCAAGGTCGATCTCGACCTCTCGCGCCCCAACGGAGATCTCGCAGGTTGGACCGTCTTGGCGGGCGAGAACGGAACAGGCAAGTCGACGCTCCTCAAAGCGATCGCGCTCGCGGTGGGCGGGGTCACCTCCGCGAGCCGAATGGAGCCCAGCTTTCAAGGCTGGATCCGTGAAAGAGCGGAGCAAGCAGCGGTTCGTGTCGTTCTCGAGTGGGACGAGCGCGATCGCTTCGAAAAGGGGGGCTCGATCCCGAAGAAACCTGTCCAGGTAGGGCTCGTTTGGGAGCGCGCCACGCCGACCCGAGCAACGGGCGGCGACGAGCCGGTGTGCAAAGAGATGCCCGAGCTCGAAGGGACCGCGGTGACACGGTATCGGGGCCCTTGGTCATCCAACCCCTCCGGCTGGTTCTTGGCCGCGTATGGGCCGTTTCGCAGGCTCGGCAAGCGCGACGACTACAACGAGGCTGGGTCTATCGTCGTGGCGCGCACGAAGAGCCTCTTCGACGAGGACTTCACGCTGGCCGAGTCCATCCACTGGCTCAAAGACATCTATTCGCGCAGGCTCGACTGTTTGGACCGGGCGCGTAGGCTCAAGGAGAAGAACCCTAAAGCCAACACGAAGGACCTGGAGGAGGAGGCGGCTTCCCTCGACAAAATTCACTTCGCCGTGCTCTCTCTGCTCAACGACGGGTTCTTGCAGCCGAAGACGAAGATCCTCGATTTCAACACAGAAGGGCTCCTCGTCGAGCAGGACGGCGTCGCGCTGACGCTGCGCCAGATCAGCGACGGCCAGCGCGCCGCGATCGCGCTGGTGTTCGACATCGTCCGGCAGATGCACCGTTGTTTCGGCGAGCTCGATGTCGAGCAAGATCAGCATGATTCTTCGGTGAAGGTGCCTTACAGCGGTGTGGTGCTGATCGATGAGGCGGACGCCCACCTCCACGTGGAGTGGCAGAAGCGGCTTGGGTTCTGGCTCCGCGAGCACTTCCCGCGGGTCCAATTCATCGTGGCGACCCACAGCCCGTTCATTTGCCAAGCGGCGAGCCCGGGTGGCTTGATTCGTTTGCCTCCTCCCGGCTCGAACGAATCGCCGCGCCCTCTCGCCACACCCGAGTACAACACCGTGGTCTATGGAGGCGCCGACAACGCGGTGATCTCCGCGCTCTTCGGCGTCGAGCGCGCGCACTCAGCCACAGCAGAGGAGCTCCGAGAGCAGATCACCGCCCTCGAAATGAAGCTGCTCCGAGGGGGCGCGACACAAGAGGATCGCGAAGAGCTGAAGCAGCTCCAAGCGAAGTTGCCGCCGCTCGGGACGGTCGCCGTGGATCAGTCGTTGCGCAAGCTCAGGGAGATGCGACGTGAGAGAGATCCATCGGATTCCTCTTAGCGAAGAAGCCTTGAAGTTCCTCTTCGATGAGAGGACG
>CAYTJL010000623.1:0-1556 GCA_964437785.1 uncultured Polyangiaceae bacterium | reverse complement strand
CCGCGGTACAAGCGCACCACGTTGGCGAGAAAGCCAATCTGCCCTTCGGTCCAATCGCGGTGCGCGCGGTCGACCTGTCGGTAGACGGCGCGCGCGTCGAGGAACAGCACCTCATCACGCCGCTTGTCGTTCCCCTTCGCTTTACCGCGATCGAGGAACCACAACGTACAAGGCAACGTGACCGTGTAAAACATGTTGGGCCCGACCGAGACCATCACGTCGACGGCGCGCGCCTCGATGATCTGCCGGCGCAGCTCCATCTCGGACGAGCGCGCGTCCGAGGCGGAGTTGGCCATCACGAACCCGGCCCGCCCCTCCGCGCTCAGCGCCGCATAAAAGAGCTGGATCCAAAGGTAGTTGGCGTTGTCCGTCTTGGGCAGCCCAAAGGGGAAGCGCCGGCCCGCGCCGACCGCGTCCTTGAGCCGCTCTTTGTTGACCTTGTCGACGTTGAAGGGCGGATTGGCGAGGACGTAATCGAAGCGGCCAACGAGGGTGTGCGGGTCGTCGTAATAGCTGTTGATCTCGCCGCCGTGCCGGATGTCCCCTTCGAGCCCGTGCACCGCGAGGTTGAGCCGGCAGAGGCGGCCCGTGTCGTCGACCTTCTCGACGCCGTGAATCGAGAGCCCGCGCGCGCCTTCCCCCTCGCTCTTCTTGTGCTCCTCGACGAAGCGCGCGCTCTGCACGAACATGCCGCCCGAGCCGCACGCGGGGTCGAGGATGCGCCCGTGAAAAGGCTCCAGCACCTCGACGAGGAGCCGGACGATGCTCGTGGGCGTGTAGAACTCGCCGCCCATCGAGCCCTCGTTTGCGGCGAACTCGCCGAGGAAATACTCGTAGATTTTCCCGAACGTGTCGCCCTGGAGATCGATGGGGATGGTGGAGAAGGTCTTGAGCAACCCCTTCAGCAGCTCGGCGTTGAACACCTGATACGTCTTGGGCAAGACGTCTTTGAGCTGGGTGTTCTTGTCCTCGATGAGGCGCATCGCGTCGTCGATGGCTTGTCCGAGGGTCTTTTGGTCTTTGCCACCTTCGGGGTAGTCGAGGAGATGGGCAAAGCGCGCTTCGGGCGGGAGGAAGAGGACGCCCGCGGCGTGGTACGCGGCCGGGTCTTGGACGCGCGAGCCGCGCCGACCCGTGGCAGCGCCCGCAAGCTCGCTCCTCCGCGCCTCGAACTTGTCGTCGGCGAAGCGGAGGAAGATGAGGCCGAGGACGGGCCGGCCGTATTGCGCCGACGTGAGCCCGCTGTTGGCCCGCAGCGTGTCCGCGGCTTCCCAAAGGCGTTTTTCGAGGGCGGCGGTTGCGGCGTCTTTGGTGAAGGGAGCGATCCAGCGCATGGCGAAAGGATCGTCGCGAGCGCGACGGGGCCGGCATCGTACACCGGAGCGCCGTCGCCCCGCAACGGCCCGGTACATCCGGGGCGTGCTGCGGACGCTTCCTCAAAACTCCTGCGCGTAGATGACCACGTTGTTCTCGGCCGACTCCACGAGGTAATCGGTGTACAAGCGCGCAAGCTCATCATGGCGGAGCATTCGAGAGCCGATCTTCCCTCGGTTGAA
>CAYTJL010000622.1:0-1596 GCA_964437785.1 uncultured Polyangiaceae bacterium | reverse complement strand
GAGGTCGTGAACGCCGCGCCGTCGATGATCATCGCCGTGCTCTCGGGCCGGCTCAGGTCATCGTAGGTGGTGCCGCGGACGACGCCCCAAGGGCTCACGCTCTTGGCGAGCTTGCCGATGCCGTGCGGCGCCTTGTCATAGACCCAGCTCGTGGCCCCGTCGTCGTCGATGCGCTCGACCAAGCGACCGAGGGCGTCGTACGTGAAGGTGTATCCTCTGTTCGCCGCATCCGAGAGGGTCAAGAGCTCGCCGAAGCCGTCGTACGTGAGCGCGCTTGCGCCGCGGTTCGGGTCTTGGTGCGCGATCACGCGGCCGTAGTTGTCGTACGTATAGGCGGTGACCTCGTTGCCGGGCCCGACCACCTGCGCGAGCTGGCCAAACGGACCATAGGTGTAGCTCGTGGGGTGGAGCAGCTCGTCCAGGCTCTCGACCACGCGGCCGAGCGGATCGATCACCGTCGTTGTGGTGCCTTTGGGATCCGTCTTGGTGATGACGTCTTCGTGATAGGTGTACGTTTCAACGGTGTTCCAAGGCGTTTTGTGCGCGATCACGCGGCCCGCCGCGTCGTACGAATACGTGTCCCAGAGCGAGGGGCCGAAGTTGGAGAAGAGCCACGGCCGTGAGCGCGCCGCGACGCGCCCCAGAAAATCATAGCTGATGTCCTGCGCGAACCAGCCGCCCAAGAACGACGCCTGGCCATCGGTCGCGACGACGTCGGGGCCGTGGGTCTTCGTGCGCACGGTCCGACCCATCACCATCTCTTGGATCTGCTCGCCGTGCCCTTCGCTCACGACGTGAACGCGCGAAGTCCACCAATCGAGGTTGGGTCCGCCGTCTTGGGCCCGGCTTCGATCGATGGTCGTCCAGGTCCCGTCGAAATGTTGGATCGTTGCGACGCGCCCGAGCTCGTCGAGCGCTTGGCGGGTGACGAGGCCATTGGGATCCACGGTCGCCGTCACCACGCCGAAGCCGGGATGGACGCGCTGATACGCCGTGTGGCCGAGCGCGTTCCTGCCCGCGAAGGGGAAGATCCGATCTTGATCGTACGAGATGCACGAGGCCCGGTGATGACCAAAGGCATCGTCCGCGACCGTCTTGACGACGTTACCCGCGGCGTCGCGCGTGATCGCGACGGAGAGCTGGGTGCCAGGATCGGCGGCGTCGCCGGTCGTGATCGACGTCACCTCGCCATACGTGTTGTACGCGAGCTTCTTGGCCCGGCACGGCGCTTGTCCGAGCGACTTGCTGCACGTCTCCTCGCTCGTGATCTTGCCGAGGAGCCAAGCGTCTTCGTCGTTCTCCGCGACGCGCTTGGTCTTCTCGTCGAGGTCAACCCCGCTCGTGAAGGCCCGCTCTTCGAGCACGTTGCCGAACCAGTCGTGGTCGAGCACGAGGTGCCACGACTCGCTGCGCACGTACCCCGGTACGCCCTCCGTCTCGGCGATGTACTCCATCATCGTCTTGCCGGGCACGGGATACGCGCCCTGGTCGCGACGCGTGTGCGTCACGACGGGCAGCGTGAAGTAGCTCCACCCCTGCGAGCTCGGCACCACCTGATAGAGCCGGCTCGTGAAGGTCATCTCCATCTGCTCGGGA
>CAYTJL010000621.1:0-1623 GCA_964437785.1 uncultured Polyangiaceae bacterium | reverse complement strand
ACGGCGTAAGCGATCTTCTCTTGTGCTCCAACGACCATCCCGGCGGGCTCTTTGGTTGGACGTTGCACCGTTGGACCCTCGCGGCCTTCGGCTTCGAGCACGCGGGCGAGGACATCCCGACGCTCAGCGAGTATCCCTGCAACAAGCAGCTCTTCACGGTGGACGTCAACGGCGATGGCAAGGTCGATTTGCTCGCCCTGCACAACTTCGGCAATGGGGGCTTGGGCGACACGTTTGACGCGCACTCCCGCGCGGCCGATGGCTCGTGGTCTGTAACAGACACCCAGCTTGCGGCGCCCAGCTCGGGCGCGGCGAACGAAGAGCCCGGTCTCTTGATCTTCCTCGATGCCAACGGCGACGGGCTGCCCGACGCGATGAAGAGCGGCTTCCAAGATCACAAACCGCGGATCTTCTTCAACACGGGGCGCGGGTTTGGCGATGCCGTGCTCGTGAACGTGCCCAATTCGATCGCCGCCGACAGGCTCTTTCGCTTCGCGATCGCTCTCGACCACAACGGCGATGGGCTCGCGGATCTGCTCGTGCCCGTGCCGGCCTTCGACGACGTCCCCTCGTGGCGCATCTTGGAGTCCACGGGCGCGGTGAGCGGAGATCCATTTGTCTTCCTGCCGGCGCCCATCCCGTTCTCATTGCAGCTCGACCAGGAAGGGATCTCCCTCGCCGACAAGCGCGGCCCGCGCGTGACCGATGTAGACGGCGACGGCGGCCATGACGTCGTCATTACGGTTGGGAGCTTCGTCCACGTTTTTAAGGGCAACGGCGGCGATCAAGACCTTCTCTCGACGGTCACCGATGGGATGGCGACGGCCGACCCGGGCACGCCTTCCCACGTGCCGACCGTGAAGGTGCTCTACGACCACATGATCGACAAGTCGATCACGTTCGAGGATGCGCCGGGCTCGGAGCAGGCCGCCTCGCGCACGTACCGATCGCGCGAGGACGGCGCCAACACGTGTAGCTACCCGCGCCGCTGCGCGGTGGGCCCGCGCCGCGTGGTGCGCGGCTTCGGGCGCAACAACGGGGCCGACAAGCTGCGGTATACCCAACTCCGTTATCGCGATGGGCGTTATGATCGGCTCGGCCTTGGTTTCTTGGGCTTTGGGAGCCGCATCGTTGAGGACGAGAGCACGGGCGCCATCACGATCGAACGCTACGACAACGCCACGTACGATAGCGCGCTCCGCGCGTACCCCTTCGCCTACCGCATGAAGGAGAGCCGACAAGGAGCGCCGGGCCTCGCGACGCAGCCCCACCCGGAGCGCATCGAGCTTTCGTATCATACGAGCAACTTCACGGTCGTCCCCACGAACGGCGGCGCAACGTACTTTGTCCAAACGCTCTTCGAGAACAGCCGGCGCGAGCAAGGCACCTTTGCGCCGGGGCAGGGGTTCGCGGCGCTCCTGGCCTACGTCAACAAGGAGGTGAGCGCGCCCGTCACTGTGCTCCGCGACACAACGAGGACTGCTCTCAACTTCGACGCCTTCGGCAATGTGCTCGTGGAGAAGAGCGCCACCATCGGCGTTGACCTCAAGGTCCGTGTCGAGCGCATGTTCAAGAACAACGAGGCGTCATGGATCCTCGGCCAGCTCCTCACCGAAGAGACGT
>CAYTJL010000620.1:0-1635 GCA_964437785.1 uncultured Polyangiaceae bacterium | reverse complement strand
TGCGTTCGCCGAGCTTTCTTCGCAGCCCCCTTCGCGCCGCTGTCGTTCTCGCCGCGGTGGTGTCGTTCGGCGCGGTCGCGTGCCTCTTCGGGCCGGAGCAAACCATTTTGTGGACTTGCCTGAACCCGGAAACAGGCAAGTTGGACCACACGATTCATGACGATAATCATTTCGTCAACGGAAAGGCCGACCCTTGCCATTGCTACGACCCGTGCGGGCCCCAGAAGACATGCCCGATCGTCGTGGATGCTGGGGAGCCCGATCCCGCCTGCGACGCCGGCATGGGTGACGGCGGGTAGCGCTCAAGGATCCAGCTCTGCGACGAATCCAAGAGCGCCACCAACGCCTGGTCCCTTGGTCTCAAAGACCGTCCTATCGCCGTCCGTGAAGATACTTGGTCGGATCGGAGCGCGGATATCTGCGATAATGCGAAAGAAGAGCCGAGGCGGCGCGATGGGAAATTCAAGGCCCGTACGCAAACCGATCGCACCATAGAACGTCGAAGCGGGGAGGGGTGCGACGTGGTGCGGGAAGAAGATCCGCCCCAGATCGCCAATCGCGCATCCAACAAACCAACGGTAGTGCGCGCACAAGAGAAGCGCGCCGGAGAGCCGAGCGAAGCTCAGCTCGCCAACGCTGGAGGACACGCGAGACTCGATCGGCGGGTCGCCGTGAAGCTCAGCCCCTACCGAAAAGAAGCGATAGCGCACGCCAAGCTCCGCGGTCACGCCGAATGATCCCCAACCGCTTACGAGCAGCTCGGCCCACGTCGCGGCTCCGATCCTCACCGCGAGCGGCCAGCGGTCGGGCAGCTTCGAGCCCGCTGACTCCTCGTCAGGTTCGATCTTGGGCTCGCGCGGCCACACCGAATAGTTCGACTCGATGGGCGTAGGAGGCGGCGGGCAGGGCAGCGTGACGGGGCACTTCTTCGCCGGCCCTCTCCGGTGCGCGGTCTTCTTGCCGAGGTCCACCTCGATCTTGATGAAGAGATCCGAAAGGCGCGTCGCCGCCTCTTCCACGACGTACCGGCAATGCATGCGGCTCGCGCCTTGGAGCGCGAAGCGCGCCGTCTTCTTTGCGCCCTCCGCGTCCTCCCACACATAGCTCGCCTCGAAGCCGTTGAATGTTCGCTTCACCTCGACGCGCACGCGACCAACGTACGTGCCGTGCTCGTTGGCTCGAAAGGAGTCGATGCCCGTCCGCATGCTCGTAAGCTCGCGAAAGCGAGGCTCGTCCGGGCACACGCGCGTGCCCTTCCCGAGCACGTACGAGAGATCAGCAAAGACGTGCGCGCGCGGCGGCGGATAGAAGATTTGGGACTCCGCGCTCCGCGCCTCTTGTGCGCGCGCAGAGCCCACCAACGCGAGCGTCGCGAGCACGATCGATAGCGAGGAGAAGAGCGCACGCGCGAGCACGATCGCGAACGTATCAAAGCTCCATGCCGAGTTGAGACCGTTAACGTTGTGCGCGCTGCGCGCCGGTCGCTTTTTCAAGCGAAAACAAGCTACTTGCACGGCACGCATGGCGCCGTCGCGTTCGACGAAGGCGGCGCGCTGGACGGCGCAGGCGCACCGGCCGAGGGCGCCGCGCGGAGCTGCCCGAGCGCGAACCCCGCCGCGCCGGCAACGAGCACCG
>CAYTJL010000619.1:0-1637 GCA_964437785.1 uncultured Polyangiaceae bacterium | reverse complement strand
GGCGAGAGAGCCGCGCGCGGCCCGCGCATCTCGACCTCGACGAGCCACGGCGCCCGCGCGCTCCGAAGCACCCTCGAAAGCTCGGAGACCTGTTCGAGATCACCTTTCTGAAGATAGGCAAGCGCGAGCTTCACCGGGCTGTGCCCGATGCTCGTGTGATCGGGATTGGCATGCTCCTCCACCATGGCGATGGTCGCCGCGGACGGCGGCGCGATCGCGAGCGCACGGGCCGCGAGGAGCTTGCTCAGCCGGAGCAGCGCACCGCCCCAAAGCGCCGCGGGAGAGCGCGTGAGCACGAGCCCGCCATAGACCGCGCGAATCGCCGCGAGCCACGTGGCGTCGAGCGCCGAGCCGGGACCGCCGTTGCAATGCCGCGTCGCACCGCAGAGCCGCGGCGGCCCGCTGCAAAACGAGCATACCGTCTCTTCGATCTCGGCGATGTCCTCTTCGAGAAGAGCGTCGACCACGATGGGCTCTTGATCATGTGCCATAGGAAATCCTCCTCCGTTGAAGGGCGAGAAAGGGGTCATGAGGGCTCGGCGATGGGGGCTCCGCGCCGAGAGGTGATCCGGTGTCGTCGTTGCGAGGGAGATCCAAGAGGCTCAGGCCGCGCCGGAGCTTGCCCTCGTACATGCGCTGTTGTTCGGCCAAAAGCGCGTCACGCGCGGCGCGCATGAGCTTGGGATCGAACGGTTGGCGCACGCTCGGGAGCGGCTGCGCGTCGTCGGTGACAAGCCCGGCGAGCTCGGGGCTGCGATAAACGTCCGCCGTGCGCATCGGGACGAGATGCGGTTTCCCGGGCCCAGCGACCAAACACCAGGGCGCGACGAGCAAAAGGATCTGCGAATAGTCGAGGTGATGCTCGTTGTGCGCCCCGCCCGCGGACTGGATCAGCGACACGCCTGGGATCGCCGCGTTGGACGACACGGCAAACGCAACCGGCGCGTACGGGTCCACATGCCATCCGTAGTTGATGGCGCCTTTGCTGCTCCCATCGAACAACCTGCGATGGAGCGCCCAGATTTTCCCCGGGTCGGCGACCCAAGGAGAGGGGTTGTTCAGCCGCGCGAGGTCCGCCTCGATCGCCTTGTGCATGCGCATCACGCCCGCGATCAGGAGATCACGTGTCGTGTCGGGATGAGGAGGGATGACCTCGCCCGCTTGCTTGGCGTGGAGCCAGCGCGCGCACGAGAGTCGCGTGGTCATCATCAAACACGGGAGCGCCTCGTCTTCGAGCGGCCCCTGCCAGCCGGGCAGGCTCCTCGGCGAGACACGGAGCTTGTCCGCAAACGCTTGTGTCTCGGCCGCGGTGCAGGGCACGCGCAGGCCCGTGGTGTTGTCTTTGAGCGCATCGGCGAAGACCCAAAAGACGCCGTAGAGGGTTTGCGCCGTGGAGGCGCTGGGAGAAGGCTTGTAGCTCACGTGGATGGGCCGCCATGAATAGAGCGCGTCCCCTGCGTCGAGCACGTCGAGCACAGAGCGGATAAAGAAGGGGGGAGCCTGTGCGGCGCCGGCTTCCTCGTTGGGTTCGCTCTCTTCGTTTTCTTGCTGTGGGTCTGCCATGGCCATCGCTTGCATCTCCTGAAACGGGTCTTCGCTATCGAAGTCCGCCGCCGGCTCGATCTCGGGCGCGGGCT
>CAYTJL010000618.1:0-1638 GCA_964437785.1 uncultured Polyangiaceae bacterium | reverse complement strand
CCCTTGTTCGCGTCGGCCTTGTTCTTGTCGTCCTTCTTCTCCTCTTTGGGGCGCGTTTGGTACGCCTGCATCGCGAGCGCGGCCCCCGCCGCGATGATGTTCGCGCCCCATGCGGAGTAGCGCTGATAGAGCACGTACCCGATGAGGAGCACAGCGAGGGGCTTGGCCCACCACTTCTCCTTGAAGATGCTGAGCCCATTCCACCAATCGCTCGTCATCACGTAGGACACCAGCCCACCGATGAAGAAGCCCTGGAGCGCCCCGGCGTTGGCCCCGCCGATGCGCAGGAGGCCCTCACGCCACTGGCCATCTTTGATCTTTCGGCCTCCTTCCTTCTGGACCGCCCACGCGCCTTTCTCGGTGGCTTCCTTGCTGCTCTCTTTGACGGTCTTCGCGTCTTTGAGCAGCTTGTTGAGGGTAGACTCGGTCATCGTCACATCACCCATACGGTGTGCTCCTTTCGTTGAACGGCTCCTTGAATGAGAGCGGTTATTTCAAAAGAACGTACGCTCCCGCGGCCAAAGCGACGGCGATACCCACGCCGCTGAATGTGCTCTCCGCCGCGTCTCCAACCTTATCCGCGACGTTCGCGAAGGGGTTGGGTAGAGGCTTGTTCGTCCTCTCCGCGATCTTGGCCTGTGTCTTGAGCAGCGTGTCCAACACGCGTGTCTCCTCCGGCGACCAAGGGATCACGCGCCCTTCTTTGCGCTCGCGCTCACTGTGGTTGTCCACGAGCGCCACGGCTTGGGCCTGTGTCGCCACCATCCTCGCCGTGTCCGCGTCGCGCGTGAGCTTGCGATCAATCACCTCTCCAGCGATCTGCGCCACATAACAGATCGCCGCCGCATGCACCGTCACCGCCGCCACGATCACCGCCGCTGCGAGCAGCGGTGGAAACGCCGCCTCCTCTCCCGGCCCTGGGAAGACTGGATCTCGCGCGAGCTGCGCCGGCTCCCCATCGGCCGTCACCGCCGTGTAGATCCTGTGGTATCCCGGATCCGCGAACAGCTCCCATGTTTGGGCGATCGCGCTCGCCGCCCTCCAATGATCTTTCGTCGCGTAGAGCTCGGGGCGGACCTCCGCCCCGAGCCTGATGGCCACCTCCTTTTCCTTGAGCGCGGGCACTCCGACCACACGCGCGTTCTCGACCGCGTACCCCGTCGCGATCGCGAGCGTGCGCACGATGCGCACGCGATCGGCCGTGCTCATGGCCGTGCCGTCCGGCCGAACGAGGTAGCTCCGCGCGCCGAGCGCCAGATCCAAAGCCTCCTTTGGATGACTGTCGCGGTGCGTCCACGTCGCGGGGGTCACGGGTTCTGCGCTCATGGCTCATCCAAAGATGCCGGACACCGCACCGAGCCCCGCGAGCACGAGCGGGACCACCACATCCGACTCCCTCTTTTGAGGTGGAGCTGAAGGAGGCTTTGCTTCTGCCCTCTTCGGTGAAGGGGGCGGCGGCGCCGGCAGCTCCTCCGCGCGATTGTCCCCCACGAGCCGAGACGCATGCGGAGCTCCGCTCGGCAACCCTGGAACGCCCGGCGCTCCCCTCTTTTGGAGCGCGTTCGGAAGGTCGTTGAGCGCCGTCACGAGCGTAGCAGGCGGCGGCTTCCGCGCCGCGGGCGGCGCGTTCTTCATCAC
>CAYTJL010000617.1:0-1638 GCA_964437785.1 uncultured Polyangiaceae bacterium | reverse complement strand
GGCGGCGCGAGCTTCGCGGGCGACGTGCTGGGCCAGGAGGCCAAGCTCACGATCGACGTGCCCGGCGGGGACGCGCGCGTGATCCACGGCATCGTGGCCGCGGTGCAGGCCGAAGGCGTGCATGAGCACGACCACGCGGCGTATCGCGTGCGCCTCGTGCCGCGCCTTTGGACGCTCAAGAAGCGGCGGACGAGCCGGATTTTTCAGGACAAGAGCGTGCCCGAGATCGCGGCGACCGTGCTCGAAGAAGGGGGCGTCCCGTTTCGCCAAAAGCTCCTCAGCGACCATCCCCGCCGCGCGTATTGCGTGCAACACCAAGAGTCCGACTTTGCCTTTGTCCAGCGGATCCTCGCAGAAGAAGGCATCTTTTACTTCTTCGAGCAAGAGCCGGACAAGGCGGTGATGGTGCTCGCGGACAGCGCCAAGATCCACCCCACCATCCCCGGGGACCGCGAGCTGGTCTATCGCGCGGACGGCGCGGATGGGCTCTTGCCCAAAGAGCATCACGTGACGCGCTTCTCGTTCTGCCGCGCGATCGAGCCCGGCGCGGTGCTCCAACGCGAGTACGACTTTCGCCGGCCGGCGCACGAGATCCGCACCGACGCGCGCGCCGAAGAGACGGACAAGGTCGAAGAACAGAGCCACGTCTACGAGCATCAGGGCGAGGACGAGTCAAACGTGACGTCGGGCGTCGCGAGCGTGCGGTTGGAGCAGCATCGCCGCAGGGCCGCGATCGCGAGCGGAGAGGGCGCGTGTCGAAGGCTCTCACCGGGATACGCCTTCACGTTGATTGACCATGACGTCGAAGCGCTGAATCAGCGGTACGTGGCCGCCATGGTCGAGCACGTTGGCCAATCGCCCGAGGTGGCAAAGAACCGGACGGCCACCTACGCGATCACGTTCACCGCGGTTCCTTCGGGCGTCGTGCTCCGGCCCAAGAGCCCCAAACGCAAGCTCCGGCAGGTCACGGAGACGGCGATCGTGGTGGGGCCCGATGGGCAGGACATCTACACCGATGAGCACGGCCGGGTGAAGGTGCAGTTTCATTGGGACCTCGCCGGCAAGCGCGATGAGCACTCCTCGTGTTGGGTGCGCGTCGCGCAAGCGTGGGCCGGAGATGGTTGGGGAGCCCAGTTTATCCCGAGGATCGGCATGGAGGTTGTCGTCACGTTCTTGGGCGGCGACGTGGATCGGCCGCTCATCGTCGGCTGCGTCTACAACGGCACGCATCCAACACCCTTCGCGCTGCCGGGGCACAAGACGCGGAGCGGGATCCGCTCGCGGAGCACGCGCGGGGGCAAAGGGTACAACGAGATCGCGTTCGAGGATGCGCACGGCAAGGAGTGCTTGGAGCTGCACGCCGAGCGCGACATGAGCACGAGCGTTGGTCACGATCAAGAGAGCTTCGTCGCTCACGATCGGCGCGCGGAGGTGGCGCACGATGATCACGAGATCATCCGCGGCGACAAGGCCGTCGAGGTCTACGGCGTTTGGAGCGAGCGCGCGGCGGGCTCGCGCGCGATCCGTTGCGAGGGGGACCTCAGCGCGAGCGCCGCGGGAGAGCTTGCGCAGCACGCGGGCCGCCTCTCGGCCAAGGTCGCGAAGGACTACACCCTTCATGTGCTCGGCAACGCTGAT
>CAYTJL010000616.1:0-1640 GCA_964437785.1 uncultured Polyangiaceae bacterium | reverse complement strand
CCAGGCTCTTCAATCACGTAGGCACGCATGGTCTTCCCTTAGCTCGTTCAGCGCGTGGGTGGGTTCTGCGTGGCGAAGAGATAACGCGCGACGCGCCACGCTCCGTCAGGATGCTTGCGGAAGAGGAAGAGCTCGGAGTTCTTCTCCGGCACCTTCACCCCGGCAGCGCGGATCTCCGTCTCACCGCTGGAGTGCGTGCGCGCCCACGCCATGTCGCCCGCGACCTCGATCTCATCAATCCCAAACGTCACGTGCAGCCGAATGGCGGCGAAGATCTCGTCGTAGGCTCGCCGGATGGCGGCGCGCCCCTCCGCCGGCGCCCGGTGCTGGGCCATGAACACCGCGTCTTCGGCGTAGACCCCAACGGCCGCGGCGGCGTCGGCAGCGTTCAACGCAGCCTCGTAGCGTCGAAGCAGCGCTTCGAGGCGCGCGCGATCGTCGTGGGACGCATTCGGGTGAGCCATGGAATCTCCTGTTCTCGGGGCTGTGCCCACGTCGCCGGCGATCGAACCCCCGCAGGCCGCGAGCATCGCGGCGAACAGCGGTAAACAGCTCAAGGGGAAGGGGGAAGAGCGACTCATGAGCGCTATGCTAATGGCTCGGACTTGGAGCACAACCGCTCGATCTGGACGTCAGTGTTGCACCTGCGCAACAATCTTCGGATGAATTTGCTCGCGACCGAGGCTTTCGTGACGGTGGTCGATCTCGGTAGCTTGCGGAAGGCAGCGGAGCGGCTCGGGACCTCTTCGGCCACGATCAGCCGTCGGCTCTCGGAGCTCGAAGCGGAGATGGGGGTTCGGTTGATTGAGCGCACCACGCGCTCGCTCCGGGTGACGGACCTCGGACGCGCCTTTCACGCCCGGTGCGCGCGAGGGCTCGAGGCGATCGAGGAGGCGCACGATTTGGTGGCTGCGCGGCAGGAGCGCGTCGCGGGAATGGTCCGCCTCAGCACGGCGCCAACCCTTGGGCCGCTCCTCCTCGGTGCGATCTCCGCGGCGCGAATCGCGCACCCCGAGGTCCAAGTGTCGATCATCGAGACGGAGCGGCGCCTCGATCTACATCGCGACGACGTCGATATCCTCGTACGGGTCGGCACGATCTCCGACGACCGGCTCGTGGCTCGGCGGCTCGGCGGCTATCCACATGTGCTGGTCGCCTCGAAGGAGTACGTCGCCCGCGCCGGATCGCCGGCAACGCCCGAAGAGCTCGAGTCGCACTCGATCGTGGCGTTTGGCGGCCGAAGTCGGCTCTCCGTTTGGGAGCTCGTTCCCGTGCGCGGCGGCGAGACGGTGCGTGTCAGTGTCCGACCAGCGCTATCCACCAACAATTATACGACGCTCGCGCAAGCGGTGGGCCGGGGAATGGGGATTGGTGAGCTGCCGGCGATCTTCTCCGAGGAGCGCGCGTCACTCGTCCGCATCCTCCCCGAATGGGCTCTCGACGAGGTCTCACTTCACGTGCTCTTTCCTGCCGACCGCCTCTTGTCTCGCGCTGTTCGTGTGGTGATCGAGTCTATTTTGGCGCTGGTGCCTGGAGAATTGGAGAGGAGCGCCGGAGCCATTGGCAGCTGATAAGACGGGAGCCCCACGACGCGCTTGACTCGCCACCCGACCCATCGAAGGAGCGGGGACGATGATCGA
>CAYTJL010000615.1:0-1651 GCA_964437785.1 uncultured Polyangiaceae bacterium | reverse complement strand
CAAGATCCATTAGGGTCGCGTCTATACAGGAACACGAAACACTTGTCGAGTGTCCTGTGATGATTTTCAGGGGGTGAAGCGGAGCGAATAGCTCACCGTCGTGTCGCCGCCCTTGGGCTTCAAGAAGTCGATGCCTTCGAACACCTTCACCACGCACTCCGAGAAGGGTTTGCCTTTGATGGCCGTGCGCGGGTGCGTGACCTTGGCTTTGCCTCCGGCCTTGGGGATGTGGAGATCGACGCCGACGTCGCCCCCTTTGCTCATGTCCTCGACCAGCGCAAAACAGCGGCGAAACGCGTCGAAATGGGGCTCGACCGAGCGCTTGATGGGCGACTTGGTCGCCGCGTCGTTGGGGCCGCCGCCGATGTGCATCCCGATGTTGGTGACCTTGACGTTGGGCGGCGGCGCTTCGGCGCTCGCGGTCGCGGAGGGCGCGGGTGGAGAGGGCGGCGCGGACGCGTCGGCTTCGAGCGGAATCGCCGAAACCTCGGGTTTTGCAGGGGCGAGCGGCGCGGAGGAGGCAACGACGGTTGCGCTCGAAGGCGTCGCGCTCACCTCGGAGGAGCACGCCGAAGCGAGCATGGCGGCGGCGATCGCGGCGGCGGCAAAGACACGATGGGCACGAGGATGGGCTGTCACGGCGGCGGCGGAACCTGCCGCGTCCTCTCGTCGAATGCAATGGTTTCTCGTCGAGGGTAGGATCGCGCGGCGAGGCGCTGAGGGTGGGAGTGACGCTCAAGGGTTGAAGCGCGCGACGCCGATCTCCACGGACATTGGGAACGGCTGACCCGGCGGGAGGATGGTCCCGCACCCCGGATCGAAGCTCGGCCACCTGCTGAGCATCCAGAGCGCGCCGCAGCCGTCCATGCCGATGTACTCCGTAGGGCCGATCACGCTGATGGCGCGGCTATGGCGGAAGGAGCCATCGCCCGTGAAGCTCACGACAACCTCGTCCGCGCTGGTCGCGGAGAGCGCCCCTCCGCCGAAATCGACGGCGCCCGAATAATGGGTGTGGAGGTAGCGGTGCCCCGTGTCCGCCGCCACGACCTTCGTCGTTTGGAACGTCAGGTTCGGCGCGCCAAAGCGCTTGCTCCAAAGGCAGCTGCCGATCGGATCGAGCTCGGCGATGACGTAGTCCTGCGGGCCGATCGGGGCGAGCGGACCGCCGCCGAAATCAACCGTAATCGCGCCCACCTTGCCGTGGATCAAGATATGTTGATCCGGCGCGAGCAGCACGGAGAGGCCAAGGGCGTCAAAGGAGGCATGAAAGACGCACGTGCCCGTGCCGTCGAGCTTGGCCACCAGCGTTGATCCCGTGGGGGCGGCGGCCAAGGGTCCGCAGCCGAGGTCCACCGTGGCGCTCGCGCTCTGCGTGATCAAGCTGCCTCCGTCTTGGTCTACCTGCGCCGAAATCGGAGCGCCGGTGAGCACCGAGAAGAGACACGCCCCCTGCGGATCGAAGCGGCCGAGATAACCCCCCGAGAGAGGGGTTGGCGTGAGGGTGCCACACCCGAGATCGAGCGGGGCTGAGAGGGGCCCAAACCGGACGAGCCCGCCGCTGTGGTCGGGGCGATAGCTGTGCGGGGGCACCGCGGTGATCGCGCTGCCCGACACCCCACCTCGGAGCAGGTAAGACCCGGGCGCGGGGATC
>CAYTJL010000614.1:0-1651 GCA_964437785.1 uncultured Polyangiaceae bacterium | reverse complement strand
ATGCAAAAGAAGAAGTGCCACGCCGTGCGCTTGCTGCTCATGGCCACGCCATCTGAAGCAGGCCGCGCGTCGGGTCAAGCAAGGAGCGCGATCCCGCTCGACGGTGGCTCGCGCGAGGCACCGACGCGTAGATATCCGCGTGATGAGCTCGTAAAAAATCACGCCTCGGCTCCGCTTGCGCTCTCTCGCGCGCGAGGCTACGCCCCGCCTATGAGCACGACGAGCAGGTGGTGGCGCGGCGCTCAGATCGGCGCGTGCATTTGGCTCGCGATCATCGCGGTCCGCGCGCTGTCCTCGGCGATCGTCATCGCGGCGCACAACGCGGAGCTGTTGCCCCTCCTGGCTTGGCCGAGCCGATTCGCGCCGCTGATGGCGCTCGTCTGGTTCCTCGCGCTCGGGCTCGTCGTCGCCGGCTCGCGATGGGCGCGGCTCGCGGTTGCGGCGGGGATCTGCGCGCAGATGGTGATCGGGTTGACCGAGGCTCACGGCTATGGCGAGCCCTATCGACTCTCGTTCTCGTTGCGCTTCTTTCTGCCCATGTGTTTGCCACTCCTGCCCCTCGTCGTTCGGCGGTTCACCTCACCTCGTGCCTTGTTCGCGAGCGTCCTTCACCGCCGCTTTCGTGAGGCGCTCGCCGGTGTGGGGGGCGTCGCGGGAGGAGTCGTAGCCGTAGCGGTGCTGACCATCAACCGCGCGTTTTACGATCTCTTGATGGATGTCTATTGGGGGTTTGGGGTACGAGCGCTCGGGTGCCTGATTCGGCCACTCGCCCTCTTTGGGCTCGCGTGGGCGCTCTTCGCGGTCGTGGCGCGACGAGCGAGGCGGCTCAACGAGGCTTGAGGGTCAACCGGATGAAACGCCGCCGCGAGCCCGCTCCCCCTCCGCCCACCAGGATCCCGCTCGATGACGGATCGCGCGAGGGCACCGACGCTTGGCGCACGATCAACGGTGTGAGCTTCTGCCATTGGGATCGCTGGCTCGCGCGCCTCGCGCTCGAAGAGCCAAAGGGGCTCGCGTCGATCATCGAAGAGTTTCGCCGCAGGGTGAAGGCAAATCGCGTCCTCTCCGAGATCCCTGAAGCGTTGCTCGCGCAGACGCGCGATCTGGGGGCACGCCTCGCCGCGCTCGATCTCACGCCCGCGACGCTGCTCGACGACACCGAGAGAGCGAGCCTTTGGCTTCGCGACAAGGCATTTCGGCGCATTTGGCACGCGAGCACGATGCGGCGCACGGAAGCGATGAGGCGAACACCGAAGCTCTTGATCGGCGCCCGCGCGCGCTCCGGCAATTGGGCGGCGTTCCCCGTGTCGCCCGCGCCGTACCTCGCCGAGCTCGCGCCGCGTGACGACGTGAGCTGGTACGAGCCCCACTTCACGAGCAGCGTCGTGAGGTTGCTCGACAACAAGGGTGAAATCTTGCTCATGCTCGCGAGATCAGACGACGAGCGGCTCGCGATCGAGCGCGCGATGCTCACGGCATCGATCGATCTGATGGAGCGTGTCGATGACTCCGGCGATGATCTCGGCCAACACTTCCGCGAGCACGAGCAACAATACCTCGCGTTGCTCCGCCGGTACGTCGATCGAGAGGGCATGTTGCGCGACTTGGTCGAGGTCGTCGTGTGGGAGGATTATGGGCTCTTTCACGAGGC
>CAYTJL010000613.1:0-1655 GCA_964437785.1 uncultured Polyangiaceae bacterium | reverse complement strand
CGGACAGCACGCAGCCCAAAGAGAGACCGGCACGTGAACGCACCAAGGGAGGGTAGCCGCGACGACGCGGCGTAGACAAGACCAAAGGCAACCGTCCAGGGTGTTGATGGCCTGGCACGGGGGAGAGAGGAGAGGCTACAAAACAAGGGGGATCGAGAAAAAGTGAAGGGGTATGTCGAATTCTTCCACCAAATCGCCTCCTCGTCTTGATCTAGGAGACATGAACAACCCGCCGCGCCCTATGGGGCGCCAAGGGATCTTTGCGCCTTGCGAGCGTGACGAGTGGCCCTGCAATCGCGTTACATTGCATGCGGCGAGCCTTTTCGTCTACATGGCGCGCATGTCGAACCGCGCCGCGATGGGCTTCGCCCTCCTGCTCACGATCATGCTCACGCCTCGGGCGGCCGTTGGGCAACTCGCGCGCCCCGTTGTCGAGCAACATCTGTCGAATGGGCTCCGCGCGTTGATGGCCCCCGACCCGACGAGCGCCGAGGTCTCAATCGTCGTTTGTTACGACGTAGGGTCCCGTGATGAGCCGGCGGGGTTGGAGGGGCTCGCTCACTTCGTGGAGCACCTGATGTTTCTGGCGACGAAGCACGTCCCGAAGGGGAGGTTGATGCGCATCCTGGAGCAAGCGGGGGCGACGCGGATCAACGGGACCACGACGAGAGACGACACGTGCTACTTCGAGACGCTGCCGCCGGAGCGGCTGGAGCTCGGCTTGTGGGTCGAATCAGATCGCATGGGCTACGGCCTCGACACGCTCGATCAAGCGACGCTCGAAAGCGCCCGGATGGAAGTGCTCAATGAGGAACAAGAGAGGACGTGGGACAAAGACTTGGGCGGGCTCGGCGGGTGGATAACCGAAGCGCTCTTCCCCCGATGGCACCCCTATCGTCATGTGCCGGCGGGGGACATCTCGTCACTCCAATGGCGGTTGTCCATCGACGACGCACGCGCGTTCAAACGGACGTGGTACGGGCCCTCCAACGCCGTCCTGGCGATCGTGGGAAAGTTCGAGAGCGGAGCCGCACGATCCCTCGTACAACGGTACTTTGGTTCGTTGCCTGTACGACCGCCGCCGAAGCGACCCGCGCTGCCGCAAATCACGTGGCGTCCGGCTGCGGTGATGCACGCGAAGGCGCCGATAGCGCGGAAGAGGGTGCATCTCTCATGGATCACACCACGCCATGGTGAGCCCGATGATACGGCGCTCGATCTCGCCGCGGCGTTGTTGGTGAACGATGGGGCGGGCTGGTTGGAGGCCGCGCTTCTTCAGCAACCACGCTATGCCTCCCATGTGAGCGCGCGCCAGAGGAGCATGCTCTACGCATCGATCTTCGATATCGACGTGACGATCGCGGAGGGGCGCACGCCGAAGGAGGTCATCGAGCGGGTGGAGCAAGCTCTACTGCGCTTCGAGCGCGATGTAACGAAGGATGCGCTCGATCGAGCGAAGAAGCGGATGCGTGTGGACGGGTTGAGCCGACTCGACTCGACGCTGGGGCTTGCGTTGTCGCTCACGTTTTGGGCCCAACGAGGCCAGGTGCGCTCTCCTTTCGATGGTATGATCGGGCGTTACAGCGTGGTTCAACCCGAAGCGGTACGCGACGCCGCGCGTCGATGGATCTCGACAAAGCCTTCCGCCACGGTGA
>CAYTJL010000612.1:0-1656 GCA_964437785.1 uncultured Polyangiaceae bacterium | reverse complement strand
CCGCTCTTTATCTGCGCCGCAGCAAAGAAGAGCATCAGGCCGCATCCATCGAGGTTCAAAAGGGCGAGGCTTCACGCTACGTCGAAGAGCAAGGCGGGTCGCTCGACCCTGAGCACGTCTTCATCGACGACAACCACGGTCGCGCCGAGTTCAAAAAGCGCCCTGCGTTGATCGCGATGCTCAACGCCGCCGAGCGCCGCGCGTTCGATGCCGTGGTGGTGCGCGATGAGTCCCGCCTGGGCGGCGACACCAACCGCACGTCTCTCTTCATCCAAGACCTGCTCGATGCCGGCGTCCGCCTCTTTTACTACTTCTCAGACGAAGAGGTCTCCATCGACGGCGCCGTGGATAAGTTCATGATCAACGTGCGCAACTTCGCGTCCGAGTTGGAGCGCGAGAAGATCAGCCAACGCACTCATGAGCACCTCATGACCAAAGCGCGCAGGGGGCTCAACGTCGGTGGCCGGGTCTATGGCTATGACAACGTCGAGGTGAAGAGCGGCGACCTTCGCGTGCGCGTCGAGTACAAGATCAACCAAGAACAAGCGGCGAACATCATCGAAATCTTCCGGCGTTATGCGGCCGGCGAAGGGCTCCGCACGATCGTCAAGGATCTCAACGCGCGCCGCGTTCCGCCGCCTCGCGCGGGCAAACGCGGCACGGGCTCGTGGTCAACGTCGGCCATCTGGGCGATGCTCCGGCGCGAGCGATACCGCGGCTCCCTCGTATGGAACACGTGCGAGAAGACCTACAAGGGTGGAACGAAGGTGCGCGTCGCGCGCGAAGAGAGCGAGTGGATCCGCGTCGAGAGGCCCGATCTGCGTATCATCGACGATGAGCTTTGGTTCGCCGCCCACGCGCAGATGCGGCAAGTCACGGGCAAGCCCAGCCGAAGGAACGCGGGACGGCCGCACAAACACCTTCTCTCCGGCTTCGTGCGGTGCGCGGAGTGCGGCGGGCCGATCGTGGTCACCAACGGCAAGAGCAGCTATGAGACCGTGAAGGTCTATGCGTGCTCCTACAGCCGAGACCGCGGCAAGTCCGTTTGCAAGAACACCCTTCGTAGACCCGTGAGCGACGTCAATCGTGCCATGATTGATTGGATCGAGCGCAACGTCCTCTCCGAAGAGCTGGTGCTGGAGGTGCTTCGCCAAGTCCGCCGCCGCCTCGCCGAGCGCGCCGCGACCACGACCTCGAACGTTCCGCAGATGGAGAAGGACGCGGCGAAGCTCCGCGTCGAGATCAGCCGCATGGTGAGCGCTCTCGCCGATGCCGAGCACCAGCCCGGATCCATCGTGCGCGCCATCGCCGAACGTGAAGAGCAGCTCGCCGCGCTCGATGCCCGGCTCCGCGCCGCAAAGGCCGCCCCCGAGGCCATCCAGCTCGAAGTGCGGCGCATGGAGAGCGAGGCCCGGACGCGGATCGCGCAGCTCCAGGCCATGCTCGAACGCAACCCCGAGGAGGCGCGGCAGGTCATGCGCGCGCTCTTCCCTACGCCGCTCAAGCTCACCCCGATCGAGACCGACGAGGGCAAGCGGTTCTGGATCGAGGGGGCAGCTTCGATCGGCGGCATGTTCGCAGCCGATCGAGGATGTCATAATTCTGCGTCCCCAGCGGGACGCGCACGGTACTCCACCGTGCGAAGAGCGGCGATTT
>CAYTJL010000611.1:0-1660 GCA_964437785.1 uncultured Polyangiaceae bacterium | reverse complement strand
TAACAGCTCGGCCGGGGAGGCTCCATCGCGCTCCCGAGCAGGTTCAATCCCTCAAGGTAGAGCATGGCCGCGACGATGCCGGCGTCCTCCCGTGGGTGCTTGATCGCGATGTCGCCGAGCGTCCATGTGGCCTCCGGCCATTGTCCGGCTCTCCACAGCGCGCGCGCCTGCGCCAAGGCGCGTGTGGCAGGGTTGTTATCCTGCGCGGGGCGCGCGGCGAGGAGCCGATCGACGTCCGCGAGGAGCTGAGTCTGCTCCTTGGTCGGGCGAATCGGCTTCGCGTTTGGAGCGGCCGGGGGCAACGGGATATCGGTGCACCCCGCCGATGGTGCTGCGGCGAGGGGCTCGGCGGAGAGCTTGGCGAGGGGCGCGGCCTGGACAGCGCGCGGGGAGGTGTCGTGCGGTGAAGGCACGGCGGGCAGCGCGGGCGCGCACGCAGCGATGGACGCGAAGAGAGCGAGGGAGACGGGGCGCGGCGCGATCGGCACGAACGTTGGTCCCCTGAAGGGGGTCGCGGCTTGGCTGCTTTATTTTACGCAGCTCGCGCACGAAGGGGGCTGCACCACGACGTTGGTTTGCGGCGACTCCCAGCCCAGATCATCGGGGAGCCCGGGGTCGACCATCACGACGACGGAGCTGTCGAGGACCATCGGATCTCCGCCCGAGCACTGATGGGCCTCGATCGCGAGGCGATCCACGCGCTGGCGGAGCACGTCGAGGAGGGTGATCGCGTGCGTCGCGAGCGCGACGTCGGCGACCTTCGCCGCGTCTTCGAGGGATTGTTTGCGCTCGCGCGCGGACCGGATAGCGACGTCGATTTGATTGAGCTTGTCATTCAAACAAAGGGTCTTGACGACGTCGCGTTGCGCGCGCGCGGTCTCGAGCTGCCGGCGCACGGTGAGGCGGGATCCTTCCATGCGGGTAAGGAACACGCCTGACTCTTGGACTTGCTCGGCGGGAGAGAGGTTGACGTAGCGCGCGAGACCGGCGTTCGTGTCGGGCGCTTTCGGCGCTCCGCCTGCTTGGGCCGCGGCGATACCATGGCTCAGCGGCAGGGCGCAAGCGGTGATGGCCAGAAATCCAACGATGTTTCGCCAACGCATGGAGCCCTCCCCAAACCGAGCGGACCGCTCTTTGGGTAATCGCCGCGTATCGAGGCACGGCGGCCACCGGATGTGAGGTGCGCGCGGCGCGCAAACATTCACGGGCGACCCACACCTGAATCCCGGCGAGCCCGCGGGAGAGGGATGGACTATGTGTACCTACAAAGAGGCTCTCGGCTTCTTGGCTGCTTTGGCCTTGACGGAACGCGATGTGCGCGCGGCGCGAGCAGGCTTGAGCGATGCCCCGAGCACCTCGTCGAGCGAAGAAGCCGTGGCCGCGCACGCAATCCATCGGTCGAGCTGCGCGAGCTCGTGACAGGCGCGCACCCTGGCTTCGTCCGCGGGAGAAACCGCGATGCCCCGGGCATGAAGCAGCGTGAGCAAGGCCTCTTGTTTGCCTTTGGTCTCGCCTTCGGCGAGTCCTTCGACACGTCCTTCAGCGAGCCCTTCAGCGAGCCCTTCAAGACGTCCTTCGGCGATGCCTTCGGCCCGCCGTCTGCGATCCCGCTCCTCCAGGACCAAACGAAGCGCGCGAACACGAGGGGTTTCGGGGATTT
>CAYTJL010000610.1:0-1664 GCA_964437785.1 uncultured Polyangiaceae bacterium | reverse complement strand
GGGGATGCTCCTCACAAGCTCACGGCAGCTCACGAGCCTTCGCATGCTCGGGCCGGGTGACTCGCTTGTTCGCGAATACCGAATGACCTACGACGAAGGGCCGGCGACGCGCCGATCACGCCTCACCAAGCTCGAAGAGTGCGGGGCGGACAACCTTTGCAAGCCGGCTACACGTTTTGGGTGGACGGGCGCCGCCGCGGGCTTCGTCGACGTCACGACCAGCGTCAAACGGCCGACGCACGACGAAGCGAGCGTAATGCCCATGGACGTTGACGGCGATGGTCTCGACGATTTGGTGATCGCCGATCTAAAGCAGCCTGACGCGGGCTCGCCGACGACACGATGGGAGGTCGCCTTCAACAAGGCGAACGCGCCGTATTACAACCTGCCCAAGCTCGGCTTTGGTCAAGATCATACGGATCTTGCGCTGGATCCTAACAACGGTATCCCGCTCCGGCCGGACCGCGCCACGCCCATCGACTATAACATGGACGGGCGCATGGATCTCTTGGTCCATGACCTTTATGGCAGCTCCGACTCTATCTTTGTGCTCCTGGCAAAGCCCGATGGCGGGTTCATCCCCAAATCAACAGGCATCCCAAAGCCGTTTCCGATTGGCTCGATTCCACCCGTGGGCCTTCAAGATCCCAACGCGGCGATCCATCTCGCGGATGTTGACGGCGACGGTCAAAGCGATCTTCTCTTGTGCTCCAACGACCATCCCGGCGGGCTCTTTGGCTGGACGCTGCACCGTTGGACCCTCGCGGCCTTCGGCTTCGAGCACGCGGGCGAGGATGTCCCGACCTTGAGCGAATACCCGTGTAACAAGCAGCTCTTCACGGTGGATGTCAACGGCGATGGCAAGGTCGATTTGCTCGCCCTGCACAACTTCGGCAACGGTGGTTTGGGCGACACCTTTGACGCGCACTCCCGCGCCGCCGATGGCTCATGGTCTGTGGCAGACACCCAGCTTGCGGCGCCCAGCTCGGGCGCGGCGAACGAAGAGCCCGGCCTCTTGATCTTCCTCGACGCCAACGGCGACGGGCTGCCCGACGCGATGAAGAGCGGCTTTCAAGATCACAAACCGCGGATCTTCTTCAACACCGGCCGAGGCTTTGGCGATGCCGTGCTCGTCAACGTGCCTGATTCGGCCTCGGCCGATAGGCTCTTTCGCTTCGCCATCCCCCTCGACCACAACGGCGACGGGCTCGCGGATCTGCTCCTACCCGTGCCGGCCTTCGACAACGTTCCTTCATGGCGCATCTTGGAGTCCACGGGCGCGGTGAACGGAGATCCCTTTGCCGTCCTGCCGACGCCGATCCCGTTCTCAGCGCAGCTCGACCAAGACGGCGTCTCCCTCGCCGACAAGCGCGGCCCGCGCGTGACCGACGTGGACGGCGACGGCGGCCATGATGTCGTCATCACGGTTGGGAGCTTCGTCCACGTTTTTAAGGGCAACGGCGGCGATCAAGACCTTCTCTCGACCATCGCCGATGGGATGGCGACGGCCGACCCGGGCACCGTTGGATACGTGCCGAGCGTGAAGGTGCTCTACGACCACATGATCGACACGTCGATCACGTTCGCCGACGCGCCCGGCTCCGAACAGGCCGCCTCGCGCACGTATCGATCGCGCGAGGACAGCGCCAACACATGCAGCTATC
>CAYTJL010000609.1:0-1668 GCA_964437785.1 uncultured Polyangiaceae bacterium | reverse complement strand
GGGACGCGCTCGATCAAGTGATGAAGAACGCGCCGCCCGCGGCGCGGAAGCCGCCCCCGCCTTCGCTCGTGACGGCCCTCAACGACCTTCCGCGCGAGCTCCAAAAGAGGGGAGCGCCGGGTGTGCCGGGGTTGCCGAGCGGCGCGCCGCACGCTCGGCTCGTGGAGGACAATCGCCCCGTGGAGCCCCCTGCGCCGCCTCCGTCTCCTTCTCCGCCGCGAAAGCAGGAGGCGCCGCGCGGGTCGCCTCCACCGGAGAAAGAGAAGGAGTCGAGCGATGCTGTGGTGCCCCTCCTGCTCACGGGGCTTGGGATCGTGTCCGGCATCTTCGCATAAGCCATGAGTGTACGAACCCTGCCCCCTGCGACGTGGACGCACCGCGACAGCCATCCAAAGGAGGCTTTGGACCTGGCGCTCGGCGCGCGGAGCTACCTTGTTCGGCCGGATGGTGTGCCCATGAGCACGGCCGATCGCGTGCGGATCGTGCGCACGCTCGCGATCGCGACGGAGTACGCAGTCGAGAACGCGCGGGTGGTCGGGGTGCCGGCGCTCCAAGAAAAGGAGGTGGCCATCAGGCTCGGGGCGGAGGTCCGCCCCGAGCTCTACGCGACGGAGGATCATTGGAAGGCGGCGAGCGCGCTCGCGGAGACATGGCACCTGTTCGCGGGCCCTGGATACCGCAGGATCTACACGGCGGTGACGGCCGATGGGGAGCCGCCTCAGCTCGCGGTGGACCGAGTTTTCCCAGGGCCGGGAGAGGAGGCGGCGTTTCCACCGCTGCTCGCGGCGGCGGTGATCGTGGTGGCGGTGACGGTGCATGCGGCGGCGATCTGTTATGTCGCGCAGATCGCTGGAGAAGTGATTGATCGTAAGCTCACGCGCGACGCGGACACGGCGAGGATGGTGGCGACGCAGGCTCAAGCCGTGGCGCTCGTGGACAACCACAGTGAGCGCGAGCGCAAAGAAGCGCGCGTGATCCCTTGGTCGCCGGAGGAGAAACGCGTGTTGGACGCGCTCCTCGGCACACAGGCCAAGATCGCGGAGAGAACGAGTAAGCCCCTACCCAACCCCTTCGCGAACGTCGCAGACAAGGTTGGGGAAGCGACTGAGAGCACCTTGAGCGGCGTGGGTATCGCCGTCGCCTTGGCCGCGGGAGCGTACGTTCTTTTGAGATAACTTCGCTCGTTCAAAAACCGTTTAACGAAAGGAGCACACCGTATGGGTGATGTGACGATGACCGAGTCTGCCTACAACAAGCTGAGAGATACCGTAGACAAAGCCAAGAAGGTGATCGCGGAGAAGGGCGCCGCCGCGATTGAGAAGGTGAACGCAGCGGCCGACAAGGTCGAAGAGAAGGTGAACGCGGGCCTCTTCCACGTCGCTGGGGCCCATGCGGAGGTGGTCCAGTCCCTCCTCACGGGCGGCCTCGTGTTCTACGTGATGACGGGCGACTGGTTCGACAAGATCAAGGCGTTCAAAGAGCATTGGTGGCTCAGGGGTCTTGTCGTGCTGGGGGTGGGTTACTGGATGTTCCGCCGCCGGTCGTCGTGGGCGGCAGGCATCCTCGCGACAGGCGCCGCGCTGCTCGTGCATGGGTACAACACACGACCCAAGGAGGAGAAGAAGGACGACAAGAACAAGGCCGACGCGAACAAGGGGGACACGAACA
>CAYTJL010000608.1:0-1672 GCA_964437785.1 uncultured Polyangiaceae bacterium | reverse complement strand
AGCGCAGGGAGAGCTTGGAGGAGCGCGAGCGCACCTTGAACGCTCGCTCGCGCTCAAGGCGAAGGTCTATGGGACGGAGGAGCACCCCTCGGTCGCGGCGTCGCTGCACGCGCTGGGGGGAGTGCTTCAAGCGCAGGGAGAGCTTGGAGGAGCGCGAGCGCACCTTGAACGCTCGCTCGCGATCAAGGCGAAGGTCTATGGGACGGAGGAGCACCCCTCGGTCGCTTTCTCATTCGACAATCTCGCTCATCTGCTTCAAGCCGAGGGCAAGCTCCGTGAGGCCGCTGAGGCTTTCAAGCGAGCGCTCGACATCCGGGCCGAGGTGTTTGGCACCACGGATCATTATCAATATGCCGAAACGGAGTTTTCCCTCGCGGCGCTCCTGTTCGAGCTCGGCAACAAGGATGAAGCGGGTCCGCTCTTCCGCCACGCCCTCAGCGTGTTGGTCGCCCAGGTGCCGAATCATCCCATTCTCCAGCAGATGCGCCGTATGATGCAGCGGCCATGAGCCTCCTCGACCAGCTCACCCGTGCTGCCATGTTCGCGCCTACCGCCCCTCCGCCCGATCTTCCCGTGCTCCGTGCGGCGGTGATCCGCCGCCTCCGAACCCATGGGTGGGCGCCGGGAACGACGCTCAAAGGCCACCGCCCATCGTCATCGAGCAGCGATGAAGCGTTGCTCCAATCCTTTGTCGAGGGCGATGCCGCGGCGCTCGATCTTTTGTGCAACCGTCTCCTCGGCAAGCTCGTCGCGTATGCCCAGCGGTATGTGCCCGCCGCCGATGCGGACGACATCGTGCAAGATGCGTTTCTTGTGCTGCTCGACAAGGCGGCGCTGGTGCTCACCCCAACCCGCAACGCGGACGCCGCACCCACCGTGGCCGGTTTTCTCTTTGGCACGGTGCGGACGTTGGTGCGCAAGAAGCTGAGTCGCCACTATAAGGTCTTGGCCACGCCCACCCACGACGACGCGCCCCTTCAACCAACGTCCACCGAAGAGAGCGCGCTCGACAAGCTCCTTCGCGAAGAAGAACAAACGCGGCTCGTGGAAGCGCTGGAACGCGCGTGCAACCCGCTGGAACAAGATGTGGTGCTGCTCGTGCTCGAAGGGCTCGACGGGCCGGAGATCGCCACGCGGCTCGAACTCCAGGGCGGGCACGTGCGCAAGCTGAAACACGACGCGCTCGCCAAGCTGCGCAAGGTGCTCGGCGCGGGCAAGGAGGGCGCATGAGCCCCCCGCATGACAAGCCCGGTTGCACGCAGCCGGCGCTCGGAGAACAGGCCACGCGCGCGCTTGGCCGAGCGCCCTCCGCAGCGGTGCGCCGTCACGTGGACGCGTGCCCGGCGTGCTCGTTGGAGCGGCGCGCGTTTGCATCGCTCGGGCAGCACGGCGCGGCTCCGAACCCCGCGCTCGCGGAGATGATCAAGGCTGCATGGCGGGTGCGGAGCGGGCGGAGCCCATCGGGGGATGGTTGAGCCGCGAGCCCACGTTCACGAGGGCTCTTTGATGGGCGTTTCGCGAAAGAGGGTCGCCTCGTAACGCGGCAGCTCGTCCGCGACGAGCAGGCGGAAGACGTCGGCGCGCGTGACGGTGCCCGCCTGTTTCTGCTGGATCACATCCTTGATCACGTCGATGCGATCGAGCGTGGCTTGGGAGACCCGGCACGAAGTAT
>CAYTJL010000607.1:0-1683 GCA_964437785.1 uncultured Polyangiaceae bacterium | reverse complement strand
CGGCGCGCTCCTCCGTGCCGGCGCGAGCGCGCGCCTTGTCGCGCTCTTCGGCCAGGGCTTCGCGCACCGTCGCGGCGATGCGGCGGGGCAGGAGGAGCAGAAGACACACGATCGCGAACAGCGCGAGGCACAGCCCCGCGGCGAGGGATCCAACGAGCATGGGTGTTCCCTTTGGGATGATGGAAAAGAAGATATGCCGTCGCGACGAGCTATGGTGTCTCGGCCTCGTGCGGATCATCGAGCACGATGTTCGCTTGGTGGAGCAGCTCTTCTCGTAGGCTCTTGAGCTGCGAGGTGGGGTAAAGCCTCGCGTGCTCGACGAGCAATGTTTTGGCTGCCTGCGCGTCGCCGATGTTCAACGCGGAGATCGCCGCTTCGATCGCGGAGCGGTCCGCCTGGATCCAACGTGGTTGCTCGGGCCGCGCCGAGGCGACCGTCGAAGGGCCGCGCGCAGGGCTCCTCTCGTGGGGCTCGGCCGGAGCTGCGGTTGCGGTTGTGAGCGCGAGCGCTCCTCCCGTCATCGACGTTGGACACGCGGGCTCGCTCACCACGATCGTTGTTTTGGCCTCGGGTTGCGCGGCGTGCGTGATCGTCGCGCCGATGCCTGCGCCGAAGGCAAAGAGCGCCGCGCCGAGCCCCGCGACGTGCAGCGCGGAGAGCGACACCAACGCTCCGGCGCACGCAAGCCCAACCGTCTTGGCCAAATACGCGAGCACGCGCTCCTCCAGGCCGGGCACCGGGGGAGCCTTTCCGGCCGCGGCGAAGAGCGTTTGGGGAGAGTCCAAGAGCGGCAGCATGGCGCTCGCCGCGCCTCGGCGGCGCTCTTCGTTCCTGTGCAGCTCGGCGATGGCCGCTTCGACCTTGACGCGCGCGTGATGAAGGCGCTTGTGGACCGTCGTCAGGGGGAGATGGGTCAGCTCGGCGATATACCGCTCGTCCGCGCCGTCGAGATGAAGTTGATAGACCTCGCGCAGCGCTTCGGGCAGCCCGCGCATGATGGCGCAGGCGATCCGCGCGGCCTCTGCAAAACGCGCTTGTTCCTCGGCGTTCGGCGTCTGATCCATGGCCTCCTCCATCGTCGCGTCGTCGGTCGTGAGCGTCTCTTGGAGCGCGTGCCGCTGTAGATAATTTTGCGCCGCACGAATCGTGATCTTGGTGAGCCAAGGTTGGGGCCCCTCCGCACGAGGGCGATACCGTGACAGCGCGCGATGCACGCGAAGGAAAGCCTCTTGCGTCACGTCCTCTACGTCGCGCGACGGCACGCGCCAATATCGGGCGACGTTCCTTACATGTTGGGAGAACCCTTTGACCAGGGCGTGCAGGGTCGGGCGCTCCTTCTCGGGCGGCCCGGCGGGCTCGACGACGTCCATGATAGGTACTTCCCGGGTTCGAGCCTCCGTGGTCCTAAAAATCGTCATGCCCCTTCATTTTTTTTCGGGGAGCCCCCGGAACGCGCGCACGACGCCGAGCGGCGGGTCGAGCTTGCGCACCGCGGCGGCGCGGCGACGAGCTGCGCGATCGGACCCGTCCGCCGCGTGATATGGTCATGTCGATGGTGCGCCCGCCGAGCTTCCTTCGTCGTCCTTTTCGCCTCGTCGTCGTTCTCGCCGCGCTGCTCGCGTTTGGTACTGTCGCGTGCTTCTTCGAGCAGGAGACGGTGTGGTCTTGTCTCGGTCTGGTGAC
>CAYTJL010000606.1:0-1712 GCA_964437785.1 uncultured Polyangiaceae bacterium | reverse complement strand
AGGGCGAGCTCGCTTCGCCGCGCTCATCGTCCCTCTCGACCACGCCCCTCTCGTCACCCTCGCCGCCGAGCGCGCGAACGCGCATATCGACGAGCAGCGACCAATCCTGAATGGTTTGCTCGGAAACACCCGCGTTACGAAGCTTCGTCGTGAACACCAAACGCTCCTCGGCGGACCAGCGGGCCGCCGCGGCGAGCGCGTCAGGCCGAAAATCAGGCAATCCAGCGAAGCTCGCGGGCTCATCTCCGATCATCGGCTCATTGAACATCCACATGCGCGCGCCGCGGGCCTTGATCGCTTCGCAGGGCTTCCACCTGCGTTTGGTGAAGCGCAGGACGTACCGCCCATCGCTGGTTTGCTCGGCGAACACGGTCGCATCGTTGGCCCGCTCGAGTCCGGCCAACCCCGAGATGGCGCCGAGCTTGTTGGTGCCCGCGATCACGATCTTGAGCCAGGCGGGGTGAGCGCGGAGCATCTTGAGCACGGCGATTCGTTCGCTGTCGGAGGTGCCCCACGTTTCGAGCGAGTCGATCACGAGCGTGCGCGCGGAGCCGGGCACGTGCGCGAGCGCGTCCTCGAAGGTGAAGCGCTCCTCGCGTTCGGGCAGGAGCCGTGCGCGGCGGACAAACACCTCGTCGGCCCCGGCGACGCGAAAGCACTCGCGTACCAAACTGCCGTCGCGCTGATCGCTGTCGAGCCAATACACCCTGCTCTCGGGCTGCGTGAGCGCGCCGCGGTCCGGGCTCGACCAGTAGTCCGACGCCGCCGCGGCGAGCTCGGCGGCGCTCGTGGACTTGCCCGCGCCCGCGGCGCCGGCGAGCATGAGGAGCGCACCGTGCTTGATGCCGCCCAAAAGCTCGTTGAGCCGGGAGCGCTGATAGTCAATCACGAGCGGCTCCTTGTACGAGCCTCCTCCCCAAAGCCCATCGTCCGTGTCCGGCGTTCGGCGCTTCGCGGCGGCGGCTTTGCCCTGCGACAAACGGATCCAGCTCTTGGCCCCGCAATGACACGGCCCGTGCGTGAGCCTGTCTTGATACCATCCACACACGAAGCAACGCAGGATCGGAGAGACCGTGTGGACGTGCCCGCGCCACGACACCGGCTTTCCCGTGCCGGGGCGAGAGGCCGGGTGATCGAGCTTGTCCCCGGCGGGCCAAAGGCGCGGCCCGCCGGTCCCCCCACACCAGGATGTGCTCGCGCTCATGCGGTACGCACCTTTCGAGGCAGCTTGCCAATCGACGAATTGACGATGGTTGGATCGGCGGTCTCCCACGCGCTCTCGTCGAGGGTGAGCACGCGGGCGCGAACGTGGGGAAAGCCGTTTCTCCCGCGAAAGACAGGCTCGATGTCGGCGGGGACGCCGCACGCCAAACAGAGCGCGACGAAGAGCCGGGCCTTGACGTCGCAGTCGCCGTAGCCCCTGCGCAGGGCGACGGCGGCCGAGTCCAAAAGCTCGATGCCGTGGCGATTGCCACGCTCATCGTACCAGGCCGGATCGCGCTCGTAGCGGATGCAGCGCTGGACAAAGCGCAGGATCGCCTCCTCCAGCTCGGGCCGAGGCAGCTTGATAAAGACACGGGCCCACGCGCGCACGTCGGAATCCAAAGCGTCTTGGCGAGCCGCCTCGCGCATGTAGGCGAGCTTCGCCTCGCGGTTTGGGAAGTTGATCCATCGCGCGGCGCCGCGCCACGCGTCGTGGCGGCCCGCGGGAG
>CAYTJL010000605.1:0-1723 GCA_964437785.1 uncultured Polyangiaceae bacterium | reverse complement strand
GGGGTCGGGCTCTTCGCGCGCCGTCTCGAGGTCGACCCACATCGCGGAGAACCGATCACCCTCGTTGTAGTGCTTGGCGAGCCATTGCGCAGAGGTGGTCTTGCCCGTTTGCCGCCCCGCGTGCAGCGTAAAGTAGAGGCCATCCTGAATGAGCTCCATCGCCCGACCGAGCCTCCGCTCCGGCGGCAACATGTAGTGTTCGGCGGCGAAACACGGGCCGGTGGTGTTGAACCGAGGGCGCATCACGGTGGGTGTCACGGGCGTCACGGGTGGACTATGGCATGAGTCAATGACGAGAGGAAACCGAAAACATGCGGTGCGGTGAGGTGCTGTGCTTGGGTGTTGAGCCTCGACCCGCGTGCGCTTGGGAAGTGCTTGACACGCGAGCCGCGATGGCGTCTCCTCTCTGGGTGAAAGATGGCTGAGGCGCTGCACCGATGAACGCAACGATGATACCTTATGTGGTAAGGCAAGGGGATTATCTGGTCAAGCTCGCGTTCCACCACGGCTTTGACGTGGACGAGGTCTGGAAGCACCCCAAGAACGACGAGATCCGGGAGAAGCGCGGCGATCACCACGTGCTCGCGCCGGGCGACGTGGTCTACCTCCCGGTCAAGCCCAAGGAGGGGCTGCCGCTCCGCAAAGGCACCACCAATCGTTACGTGGCCAAGGTGCCCAGGGTGCCTATCAACCTCAGCTTTCACGACGAGCGCGGGCCCCTCGCGGGCACGCCGTTCATCGCGAAAGGCGGCGCAAAACCGGCCGAAGGCAAGACCGACGGCGAGGGGAAGGTCACGCTCCACGTGCCGGTTCACGTAGCCGAGATCACCGTCGAGCTGCCCGAGCACGGGCTTCGCCAACGGGTCTTGGTCGGCCATCTCGACCCCATCGGCGAGTCGACCGGCGCTGTCTCACGCCTCCTCCAGCTCGGTTATCTGCGTCGCAACGGCGATGGGTCGGTCCCCACCGCGGAAGACGCCGTGGTCCGCGAGGCGATCGTCGCGTTTCAAACCAAGCAAGGGATCGACCCGACCGGCGCGCTCGATCAGCCCACCCGGGACGCCTTGCAAAAGGCTTATGGAGCTTGACCCGTCATGGCCGATCCCATCCAAAAGCTCCCTTTGATCATCCCGAACGACGGCGAAAAGCCCTCGCAGATGACGCAACAACCCGTCTGCGCCGTGGCGCCCGGGGGCAACGCGCAGAACCCTTGTGTCGTCCCGCCCGCCGACAAAAACCTCGCCGTGCTCTTGGCCGGTCCCATCGTGCGTCGCGCCACGCCGGAGGCCGTTTGGGTCTGGGTCGCGACGAGCTTCCCGCTGACCGTCACGGGCCGCGTGCTCAAGCACGGAGGCGATCCGAGCGCGGATCCCAGCAAGTGGACCGCGCTCGGCACGGGCACCGCGGGCTCGCTCAAGCTCGGCGACAGGCTCTATCTCACGCTCGTAACCATTCGCGCGAGCGGCGCGCCGTATCCGAGAGGCGCGCTCCTCGGGTATGACCTCACCTTCCAAGCGCAAGATGGGTTCGAATTCACCGACAATTCTGGGCTCGTCGCGCGTAAAGCCATCACGTACGGCAAAGCCGCCCTCCCCATGTTCTCGCTCGGTCTCGGGGAGGGAGCAGGCATTATGAACCTCGTCCACGCCTCCTGCCGCAAGCTGCACGGCCCGGGCGACGATGCGTATGAGGGGTTCGACAAGTACCTCGAATCGGTCGCCGG
>CAYTJL010000604.1:0-1738 GCA_964437785.1 uncultured Polyangiaceae bacterium | reverse complement strand
CGAAGGCCGGCACGGGCAGGAGCAGATCCGCGAGCCCATCGCCGTTGTGGTCGAGAGGGATGGCGAAGCGAAAGAGCCTGTCGGCGGCGATCGAATTGGGCACGTTAACGAGCACGGCATCGCCAAAACCGCGGCCGGTGTTGAAGAAGATCCGCGGCTTGTGATCTTGAAAGCCGCTCTTCATCGCGTCGGGCAGCCCGTCGCCGTTGGCGTCGAGAAAGATCAAGAGGCCGGGCTCTTCGTTCGCCGCGCCGGAGCTTGGCGCGGAAAGCTGGGTGTCTGCTACAGACCACGAGCCATCGGCCGCGCGCGAGTGCGCGTCAAACGTGTCGCCCAAGCCCCCATTGCCGAAGTTGTGCAGGGCCAGCAAATCGACCTTGCCATCGCCGTTGACGTCCACCGTGAAGAGCTGCTTATTGCAGGGATACTCGCTGAGCGTGGGGATGTCCTCGCCCGCGTGCTCGAAGCCGAAGGCCGCGAGGGTCCAACGGTGCAACGTCCAACCAAAGAGCCCGCCGGGATGGTCGTTGGAGCACAAGAGAAGATCGCTCAACCCGTCGCCGTCCACGTCCGCGAGATGGATCGCCGCGTTGGGATCTTGAAGGCCCACGGGTGGGATCGAGCCAATCGGAAACGGCTTCGGGATGCCTGTTGACTTGGGGATGAACCCGCCATCGGGCTTTGCCAGGAGCACAAAGATGGAGTCGGAGCTGCCGTAGAGGTCATGGACCAAGAGATCCATGCGCCCGTCCATGTTATAGTCGATGGGCGTGGCGCGGTCCGGCCGGAGCGGGATACCGTTGTTAGGATCCAGCGCAAGATCCGTGTGATCTTGACCAAAGCCGAGCTTCGGAAGGTTGTAATACGGCGCGTTCGCCTTGTTGAAGGCGACCTCCCATCGTGTCGTCGGCGAGCCCGCGTCGGGCTGTTTCAAGTCGGCGATCACCAAATCGTCGAGACCATCGCCGTCAATGTCGATCGGCATCACGCTTGCTTCGTCGTGCGTCGGCCGTTTGACGCTGGTCGTGACGTCCACGAACCCGGCGGCGGCGCCCGTCCAACCAAAGCGCGTAGGAGGCTTGCAAAGGTTGTCCGGCCCGCACTCTTCAAGCTTGGTGAGCCGCGATCGGCGCGTCGCCGGCCCTTCGTCGTAGGTCATCCGGTATTCGCGAACGAGCGAGTCATTCGGCCCGAGCATACGAAGGCTCGTGAGCTGCCGTGAGCTTGTGAGCAGCATCCCCCGCGAGAAGAACGCGCGAACGCGATCGGGTGGCTTGCTCACGTATTGAAAGACGACGGCTCTCGACGCGGGCGCTCCAGGGTGGGCGGTGTAGTCGATGCGTGAGGGCGCGTGCTCGACCGTGTATCCCTCCGAGGGGTGTTGATCGCGAATGTAGCGGTAAGCGATCGTGTTGTTGCGCCGGTCGCGCGCCTCGGTCACGAGCCACGAGCGCAGGACTCCCCCTTTGCCGAGCACCTTGCCCTCATCGGCGCCGCCCAACGTGAGCACTTGGCCGCTCGGCAGGAACACCTCGAAGTGCTCCGGGCCCTTGTTCGCCGACCATCCCGCGGGGTAGTGCGCGAGCACCTTCACGAACGTGTCGGGGAACGTGCGGTATTCGACCAAGGTGGATGTTTGCCCGACTTGGACCAAGCGGCGACCGTCGAAGCAAAGGGCGTCCGCTGCGTCGTCGCGCACCTCGCGGATCTCGCCGTCGCGCGCGAGCGTCTTTGGACA
>CAYTJL010000603.1:0-1742 GCA_964437785.1 uncultured Polyangiaceae bacterium | reverse complement strand
GTCGAGCGCTTCGAGCGCCCGCTCAAACACCTGTTGCTCCTCGAACCCCTCGAAATCGTGCGTCACGTACCTCGACTTTGGGAAGAGCATTTGCCCACCCTCACGCCCCCCGTAGTCAAAGAACATCACACTCTGAGAGCGCATGTCGATCTTGACCCGTTCAAGCAACTTTGGCAACGGATTGCCCATGAAATCATCGTAGGTCATCAGGCTGAGCTTGCCTGATTGAACGTGAATCTTCACCACGTCCGAAGACTCCACCTCACCATACAACCTCGACGCGCAGCCGACATACACACGAAGCACCGCCGGCAAGAGAGGCACCCTCGACGCGTGGAGTTGTAGGGAATGGCTCCCATCCAAGTATCCGTGCTTCGCCCCTTCAACACAAGCTTCGTGAATGACCTCGACACGCCCGAGCGAGAACAAAAGCTTGGTCGCCTCATCGCGCGCCGCCGCGTAGGAGCCCCAAAACCCGGCGATGTCACGCTGCAACCCCTCGGGCAATCGCTTGAACGATCGCCGCCGCTCGAACAGGTTGAGCGCCAAGTACACGAGAAGGTCATCCATCCTCCCTCGCCGCGCGTCTTCGATCGAGGCCTCCCCGCGCTCCGCTTGAAGCCGCCCGAGCACGCGTTTGGGAGCCCCCAACGCCGATCGCAGCTCCGCGAGGCGATCGAACTCCCCCTCCGCCGGGAGCCGCCCGAGCGCCAAACAAGAGGCCCAAAACCCATCGAGCAGCTCACGATGTTGGTCCCATCGCGACGGCTTTGGTTCCCGCGCCGGACGTGGATCCCGCGGAGCGCGCTCGGGCTTGGGCAACGTCACGAGGCAACGCGCTGATGTTTGCCGGGCCGCGAGGAACCGCTGCTCTTCCGCGTCGTCGCGGAACACGAAGAAGATCCCCGGCGCAACGGCGATGGGCTCGCGCCCGAGCACCCCTTCGAGATAAGACCGGAGCTCGTGCTGCGAAAAATACTTTTGAAACGTGCCTCGCTCGGTGAGCACACCGTCCCGAAACAGGCGGTGTTGCTCATACGCGGTTCGCCCGCCGAGGAGCGCAGCGACCGCGAGCACCCTGCGAGCGAGAGAATAAGCTCCTTCGAGCGCCGCGCGCCGCTCGGCGACGTCCTCGATCACGTTGATGACGAAGCCGAGGTTCACCACGTCACTCTCGACGCGCGGGTGCTCCGCGGCAAAGTGAGGATCCCACCCGGACGCCTCGACGCCGAGCCCCTTCAGGATACGGACGTCATCCCCACGGCCACACCCATAATCAAAGAAGGTCGCGCCGCCTTGCAACTGCCCGTAACGATAAAGCGCTTGGACCGGGGTCGAGAGGCGATACCGCTGGAGCGCAGTCTTGTGGCGCTTCACCTCGCTCGAAGGCTCTTCAACACGCTCGCTCTCCTCCCGCGCCTCCACGTAGATACGATGCCCGTCGAGCCGAATTCCGAGCCGCGCGAGCCGCATCTCCCATGGCCGCTTGGTGCCGATCGCGCTCGCTTCCTCGAACAAACCGAGCCTCTCCGCCTCTCGCGTGAGCGCGAGGAATTCGCCGATCCGCGGGTGATCGGGCGGGAGCATCCGCTCTTTGCGGTGCAAGATAGGCGGGTTTTTGCCCGCGGCGTATCTCCGGCGCACGACCTCGCCCGCTTCGAGATCCACGCGAATGCTCTCCGTGAGCGCAGGAAACGCCTCCTCGAAGAACCGAGGGTAAGCGAGCAGCGACACCCGAAACG
>CAYTJL010000602.1:0-1742 GCA_964437785.1 uncultured Polyangiaceae bacterium | reverse complement strand
TTCGCCGCGTCCGACTCCAGGGTGAGCGCGAGCAGGATGCAGAGCCCAAAGATGCCGCCCGACGCGAGCGTCAAGCCACCTGCCGCAGCGGTGCCCGCGCCTCCAAGCCCAACGCCCCACCAGGGGAGCGCCATCACATCGGTCCCCTCCGGATCGACCAGGTTCACCGGGTCGCCGAGCACATACCCATACAGGTTCGTGTCCCCACCCCCGAACATCAGCGGGTCTTTGGCCGTCCACCGGCGCATCTCCGGGTCGTAGTCCCGCGCGCCGAAGCGCACGAGCTTCGTATCAGGATCATAGAGCCCGCCCGCAAACCCAAAAGGCTGAAAGCCGGGATTCGTATCCACGAGCACGTTGCCAAACGTGTCGTAGTCGAGGCGCTGGGCCACCGCCCCATTGGCCGCGTCCACCACCAAACGCACGCTGCCGATCGTGTCCGTGATCAAGAGATACGTCTTGCCGCCCTTTTGCATCACATCGGGCACGTTGCGACCCGTGGCATAAATAAAGCGGCTCACCAAGCCGCCCGCCGGGCCCAGCTCGGCGACGGGACGCAGCTTGTCGCTATAGAGAAAGCCCGCCACCTTGACGCCGTTCTTCTTCTTCCAAACGCGGTGACCCTCACCGTCGATCACGTAGTCAATCACCACGCCACCGGGCAAGACCACCTGCCGGAGCGCGCCCAGCGCATCATACGTGGTGAGCGTCGTCGCGTTGGTCGCCGTGTCGGTCTTGCTCGCGAGCTCCCCCGCATCCGTGTACGTATAAACGCGGGCACCATCGGCCAAGAGCCGATCCTGCGCGTCGTACGTGCCGCTCAGCCGGTTGCCGTTCGGATCGAGATCATAGTGCTCGGACAAGACACCATCCACCATGACGTCCGTGAGCCGGCCCGCGACGTCGTACGCGTAATCGTAGGTGTGGGTGACTCCCTGCACGGTCTCGGCCTTTTGCGTGATGCGGCCCAGATTGTCCCGCACGAGCGACGCCGAGTAAAGAGGGTTCGCGCCGCTCTGGAACGAGACGCCGGTGATCTCGCCGTGGCCGTTGTAGCCGCGCGTCGCCGTGAGCGCGCCGCTCGACAGCCCGATCACGAGGCCATGTTGAGGATCGCGGCTGAGTGCCAGCGGCCCCGCGCTGATCAAGAGCCCGTCCGCGTCATATCCATACGAGACTTGACTCACGCCGTTCACGTTGTCGTTCACCACCCGAAAGTCGTTGTCGTAGACGCGTGTGAGCGCGCCCACGACGGCGCCGGACCACGTTTTGCCCGTCAGCAGCGACCCATCATAAGCATACGCCAGCGTGACGCCCATCGGCCCAGCCACGCTCCCGACTCTGCCTTTGGCATCATAGGTAATGGTCGCGCTCCCTTGTCCAGCAGGGAGATCCACGCTCGACACCCTACCCGCGCCGTCGCGCGTGTAACCGATCATCTGCCCATCGGGCCTTGTGTGGGAGGCCAACTGTCCATCGAGATCATACGCCCAGATCGCCGGGGGCTCGTTGTTCACGATCGGCGGAGCATACGAGGCGAGCTGGTCGAGCGGCGTGTAGCTCATGATATGAGAGGGCCTCCCCGGCGGTGTAACGCTGTCGGTGTTGCTGTTCAGGTCATACGACATCGCGATCACCGCGTTGTCTGGCCGCACCGTGACGGTAACCCGCCCCGCCGCGTCCCGACCAAAGGCTGTGACCTCCAGCAATGGATCCGTCGTGCTCGCGAGCCAGCCGGTCTG
>CAYTJL010000601.1:0-1749 GCA_964437785.1 uncultured Polyangiaceae bacterium | reverse complement strand
GACCGCGAAGAGAGTGGAGGGCCCAATCAAAGAATGAACGCGTGACATCATCGGCTCACGCCACACGATTTCGGCGCCCGCGTCAATGGGTGGATATTTGCAGTAGAGTCGCCGTCGAGGTCAGGAGCCGTCGCGGTGACTGGGCAACGCTTGCTCGCCGGGCAAAGATTGCCCGCTCCCTCGCTCCGCGTCCGGGCAAAGGTTGCGCGGTCCGCCGCCCAAGGGCCTTGTTTTGGGCGGCACGCGGGTTGCTCAAAGGGTCATCGTCCGCATGACGAACCGCGGATTAGGAGACTCCCATGTTCAAATATCTCGCCCTCTCGCTCATGTCCCTCTCGCTCCTCCTCGCGCCCGCCTTCGGCTGTTACGGCGGCTCCCCCGACGAGGACGACGACGGCGACGTCGCGGCGGAGAGCGCTCCGCTGATCGCGGGCGGCACGTGCTCCGGCGACGCGACGTGCGCCGAGAATCAATATTGCCGCAAAGGCACGTGCGTCGCCGACAAGCCCCTCGGGGGCACCTGCGTCCGCGAGACGCAGTGTGAGACCGGGTTCTGCTTCAACGGGGTCTGCTCCGATCTCAACGACCCGACGGGCGGGGACCCGACGGGGGGCGGGCTCGGGAGCGGCGGGCTCACCGGCGGCAACGGGTATCAATGCCACTTGGACTCGAGCTGCTTCTTCTGCAGCTTGGACGGCGACGCCTGCTTGATCTCGGCGTATTGAGGGGCAATCTCGAGGGTTTAACGCAACGATGGCCAACGAAGCTTCGAGCGGTGATCCTCGTATTTTGAGGGATGACCGGCTAATCGTGTAGTGGTAGCGTGGCGTCCCGATGTCATCCACACGAACGCTCTCGACGTTGTTGACGGCGTTGGCCTCGGCGCTCGTCGCTTGCGGCGCCGCCCAAGACCCCGCGTCTCCCCCGAGCCCCTCTGCGCCCCCGCCGCCATCCGTGATAGCTTCGGTGTCGCCCGCCGCGCAGCGCACGAAGATGGATTGTGATGGCGCGCTGAGGACCGTCACGGACTTCATCAAGCTCAAGCGCCCTGAGCTGGCCTCCGGCGTCCCGTCCAACAAGGAAGAGCGCATGGAGAGGGAGGCTAAACACTATGAGGCCCTCGCGAGCCTGTTCGATCAGATCGAAGGTGACTCTCCCGCTCTGGAGAGGCGTATCGAGGCGTGCCGGGTGAGCGCAAAGAAGCTCGCGACGATCGCCAGGGGGTCGCAGGCCGCCTTGGCGCGGTCGGCGGCTGACGTCGACGCGTTCAACCGGCAGACCCGCCTGATGAGCGACGTGGAGATCCCGAAGGTCCAAGAGGCCTGCGCCGCCTCTCCTCCCCGCGCCTGCGCCCGCCTCAACGAGGTCGTCGACACCGCGCCCAACATCCAGAGCACCGGATTGAGCAGCGACATCAAGGCGCACATCGCCGCGCAGGACCGCTTCATTCAAGAGCTCAAGGCCTTGCCTCTCCAAGGCGCCGCGCTCCGAGATGCCGTAGCGCAGCTCGTGGCCCGCCTGGAGCGGATGAATGATCACATCCGGCGGGCGACGGCCGCCGCCGACGAGGGCGATCTCGGCGCGACCTCGCTCGTGCCCGCCGCGAACGTTTTCCGCACGACGCTGAGCTCGCTCCAGAGCGCTTGTACCCAGCAACAGCCTTGAAATCAGGGCCCGCGGAGCGCGGGCCTCGATCAAAGCCCCTTCACGAACGCGGCGAGGTCGTTCACGACGGCCTCGTCCACGTGG
>CAYTJL010000600.1:0-1762 GCA_964437785.1 uncultured Polyangiaceae bacterium | reverse complement strand
CAGCGACCGCCGCGTGGATCTCCCCCGGTTGCGCGAGCGTGTCCCGGATCAACGAAGCCACCTTCGCGCGCAGCGCATCGCTCCCGTGGAGCGCGGCGTACGCGCCCGCGATCATCCCGAGCGGCCAAATCCAATCAAAAGGCAGCTTCGCCGCGCACCAGCTCGCGCTCGGAGCCGCCTGCACCTCGTGCCCCAGCTCCCGGCACAACGCCTCGATGAGCACGCGTTCGAGCGGAGCGCCCGCAGCCGATGCGAGCCGCGAGCCCAGCACGAGCGCAAGCTCGCCGCGCGCGTGCCTCTCGCGCAGCCGAACAATCGAACGCCGTAGGTCGACATTTTTCATGGATCCCGCTCATAGAGATATCCGAATCGCGAAGATTGTGGTAACCCTTCCGGCCGCGCCATTGCGGCGCAGCTTGCTCCGGGGAGGTTGTCGATGCGCCTATCGCGGGAAGATCGCTCAAGGTTAACCAACGGCCTTTCTTCGTGCGCCCAGCGCGGGCGAGGGACGCTCCCGTGAGCCCGGTGGACGTGCTCATCGTCACCGCGGTGATGGATGAGTACCGCGAGGCCCTTGAGGTCAACCAGGGCGCTGTCGACGCTTCATGGGCCGAAGAGGCAGGGCCGCTCGGCTTCAAGGTTGCGCTTCGATCCTTTGCGGCCAACGGCGGGGGTGCGCTCCGCATCGCCGTGACCCGCACGCTCGACATGGGCGGCATCGCCACGGCCAACTTGGTGGCGCCGTTGGTCAACCTTTATCGCCCTCGCTGCCTCGCGATGTGCGGTGTGTGCGCCGGCCGTAAAGGGCATGTCCAGCTCGGCGACGTGATCGTGGCCGACAGGCTTTGGACGTACGACACGGGCAAAACCATCGCTGAAACAGACGAGGAGACGGGCAACCAGGTTACGACCTTCAAGGCCGATCCGTTCCAGTATAACCTCGCCCCTCTTTGGAAGCATCACGCAGAGTCCTTTAAGCCGGACCCGTCGTCTCCTTGGCTCGCGGAAAGGCCGCGCTCGTACGACGATCAAAGGGATTGGCTGCTCGAACGGCTCCTCCACGGCGAGGACCCTGGCAACCACCCGGATCGGCCCGTAAAGTGCAAAAACTATTCGGCGATCCTGAGCGAGCTTTGGAAGCAAGGGTGGGTCAAACAAGGCTCGCTGGCGCTCCAAACGCCGGGAAAAAAGCACATCGAGAGCCTCTTGCTCCTCCACCCGGACGGGCTCCCCGAGCCGGAGCCCTTCAAGGTGCATGTCGGGCCCATCGGCACGGGCACGACCGTCGTCGAGGACGATCGCATCTTCGACAAGCTGTCGCTCCGCATGCGCAAGGTGCTCGGGTTGGAGATGGAAGCCGCGGCCATCGGCGCCATCGCCGAGCTTCACGACGTAGAGCACATGATCGTGATGAAAGGGGTCATGGACTTTGCCGACCCCAAGAGGAACGATAACTTCAAGCCATTTGCGGCGCGGGCCTCGGCCGAGTGCTTGATCGCGTTTTTGCGCGAGCACCTCGGAGGGGCTCGCCCTGCCGAACGTGCGGAGCCCGCAAATGCCGCGCCCGAACAAGGTCCGCTGCTCCCTCGGCTCCAAGCGGTCGGGTTCGTCGCTGAGCTGAAACAGATTTTCTATACGCAAGATGCGGTTCATCACCTGCTCGGGCTCGCCGGCATTCCTCTTCAAAGGTTGATGGCCTTCAACGGGACCACGCCGGAAATCTTTTGGGAGCGCACGTGCAACGAGCTTTCGGCGGGGAGCG
>CAYTJL010000599.1:0-1775 GCA_964437785.1 uncultured Polyangiaceae bacterium | reverse complement strand
GGTGGAGCGATCCATTACCTCGATGATCCGAGAGAGAAGCTCTGTCACTTTGGCGCGATCTTCTGTCCGCCAAATCAGATCCTCGCGCCGTTCTTCCTTGTGATCCTGGTGTAAGAAGGTCGCGCGCCGGCTTGTCTCCCGAACATGAGGCTCGATCGCCGAGAGCAGCTTTTGCGTAACGGTGCGCGTGCGATAGACCTCGATCACGACTCCGATCGACACGAACAGGAGCAGAAGCGCCAAGACCTCAACCATTCTCACCTCCACGCCGCAAGCGATTCGCTTGGTCGATCCACTTCTGCACTTGAGCAGCAAATTCCGACTGCCCCAACCCCTCCGCAAGCTCGGCGAGCCTTGTAAATGCGAGCACGGCTTCGTCGTAAAGCTCCAGAACGTCCAACACCCGTCCAAGGCCGGCGTAGGCCCGAGCCGCCATGATCGGCTCCGTTGACACGACGATGGCGCGCTCGAAGGCGGCGCGTGCTCGAACAGTGTCAACCTCCATGTACGCGCTCGCGAGGCTGAGAAGGAGGCTCCCATCGACATGGGGCTCGACCATGGCCCTCGCCATCACCTCGTCTCCATGCTCGCGGACGAGCGCTTCACGCAATGAGTGCGCGTCCCGCCATCGCCCCACGCCAACGAGGCACGCACAACGGCTCATCCGCGCGCACGCGAACGCAAGGATGTCGCTCGCGGCACGCGCCGCGCTCTCGGCCGCGATCAGGCTGTGCAACGCGGCTTCGTGCTCGTCCTCGGCACGTTGAGCGATCGCGAGCGCCATCCACGCCTTGTGCTCGACGTCATACGCGCTGTCCTGTTGAGAGTGCTTGAGCGCCGCAAAGATAACGCTCTTTGCGCCGGAGATGTCCCACTGGGCGAGCGCCGCGCGGGCCTCGACGAGCAAGCGCGAGGCTCTTGAGTCTCGGTCGTTCATGGGGTTTGGCTGACTCACGCTCCGTGCGAGCGCGACAGCGCCACCACCGTTTGCTGGTCGAGCTTGCCCGTCGCCGGCAACCCCGCGCCTTCCTGGAACGCGAGGATCGCGTCGCGCCCCTCTTTGCCGAGGTCATCCGCCGGCTCTCCCGCGAAGAAGCCGAGGTTCGCGAGCCGGGCCAGCGCGCCGCGCGCGGTGTTCGGCGGGAGCAACGGTGCCGAGGGCACGGTCCATGTCTTTGTCTCGCCCTCGGGATACTCGCCGAGCCACGCCACGATCGAGATGGCCTTGGCGCCCTTGGGCACCCGCTTGTCCACGAGCCCTTCGGCGTCGGTCTTTCCGCGGTACGTGGCCCCGTCCACGAGCACATGATAGGTCTTGTTCGCGAGCACCCCGTAGCGCGCATCCGAGAGCTTGATCTTGAGGGGGCGCGTCTCGACGGCGGGCTTGTCCTTCTTTTCGTCAAGCGCCTTCTCGTCATCGCAATTGAGCTTGACCTTCGCCCCGTCCAGCTTGGCCTCACGGTCGAGCACCAGCGATGAGCCCTCGGCCATGATCCGCACCTTCTTGGCTGCAAGCTCGGCCTTCTCCCCGAGCTGGAGCGCCGGCCCGTGCGACGAAGCTGCTCTCACGTTCTCCTCGGCCTTAACGTCGATACTCTTGGCGCGGATGGTCACCCGGTCAGGCCCGATCTCGATCGCGCTCGTCCCGCACGCGAGCGTGATCGACGCGCCCGCACGGATCGCCACGGCCGACGATGCGCCCGTGGTCGCGTTGCCGTGAACATACACGCTATGATGATGAGCTTCTTTTTCGGCCTTTCCGACCACGATATCAG
>CAYTJL010000598.1:0-1785 GCA_964437785.1 uncultured Polyangiaceae bacterium | reverse complement strand
ATTTACCCACGTTGGGACGGCCGACGATCGCGACCGTGCCCGCGCGGGGCGGGCCTTCCTCGCGCGGCGCCTTCGTTCCCGCGCGGCCCTTCTTGCGCTGCGTGCTCACGCGCGCCCCGTACCAGAGATCGCAGCGGGCGTGCCGAAAAAGAGGGAGAAGGCGTGAGCCGGCGCGCGGCGACGCCGCTTATGCCTCACTCGGTCGGAGGTCGCGATCGTGAGGGTGGTGGTGTACTCTGGACGCGATGACTCGACGCTCCAACGCTGCCGCGGCCGCCCGCCCGCCGACGCCTCGACGACCTCGCGCCGCCGCGGCCACGTCTCGTCCGCTCGGCGGTGACCTTCGTGTCGAGGATCTCACGCCGCTCGAGCAAAGCCTCGGGGACGGACGCGCCAAGACGCAGGCCGAGGTCGACGCGGCGCTCGAGGCCCTCTGGGCGCGTGCGCGCGCGTCGGAAGAGGGCTACGTGGCCGTCCGCGCGTTCGATCCCGACGATCTCGACGATGGTCCGTGAGGGATCGGTCGTCAGGATCAAGGTCCGCGTGGGCCTGAAGATCGGACGAGTAGGCGTCGTCCTGCGGATCCAGCAGCGGACAGGCGACCTGTTCGTAGCGTGGGGCACCGGCACGCAGCGACCCCACTTGCCGCACATCCTCGTGATGCCGCGAGAGACCGCGGGGGTGGCGCTGGGCCTCACGAAGCCGACGTACTTCTATGGGCACAACCATTGGGCCGGCGTTCCGACGAAGGTCGATGTCCAGCCCGGCGCATGCCCCACGTTTCTACTGGTGGCGCTGCGCGAGCTCGTCGAGTCGAGGATGTAGACGGCCGAACGTGCGTTGGAGTCGCCCAAGTCACTCCGACACCAAACCAACCTTCACGGACACCAAACCAACCTTTACGGACACGAGGTCAGGCGCTCACGGACAAAAGATCTGGTCCCCCGGAACCTACGAAGGCGCGCCCGGACACATTGTTGGATAAGGGCTTGTCCGGGGGCTCATGCGGATGTCCGGGGGGCCTGTGCCGATGTCCGGGTGGGCTGCTTGCGCGTCCGGCGGGCTCCGCTACCTTGCTTGGATCACGGCACTTTCTGGAGGATCGATGCCCGACAAGAAGAAGAAGCAACAAGCGAATGAAGATCGATGGCAGGAGCAGGCGGCGGCGCTCGGCAAGGTGCAGAATCCCCTCAAGGTCCCTTACGACGTCGCGCTCAAAGAGGCGAGCCAAGCAGCGGTGTTCGTGAGCACGTATTGGGACAAGACCGATATGCGCCCCGGCCTCGCGCGCGTCAAAGCCCGCCTCCCGAAGAGCACAGGTGAAGACATCCTCTCGCTCATCGAGGCTGTCCAAACCGCCCAGACACGGGTGCTCATGTTGACGGACCCATCCGTGATGAACCGCGGGGCGCGCGCTCGCCTCCTCGTGGACACGCTCGAATCGTCGATCGAGTTTCTGCTCGATGACGGTGTGGAGGAGCCGGCGGACGATCAGCTCGCGCAGATTCAACAGTTCCACGCGGAGGACGGCCAGCGCGGAGGGGCCTTGGCGCAGGCCCTCGCCGACTACAGCGCGCTCGCCGCGTCGCTCGCCGACAGGCTCGTCGAGGTCGATGAAGAGTTCGATCCCGCGTGGATCGACGAGGCCAAGAGCCTCGCCGCCGAGCTCCTCAAGAACCCTCCCTCCGCCGCGCCCTCGGCTCCCTCCGAGGAGGTGACGAGCGTGCTCCTCGCGCGCAACCAGCTCTTGACCCTGCTCACCCAAAAGGTCTCCGCGGTGCGCAA
>CAYTJL010000597.1:0-1799 GCA_964437785.1 uncultured Polyangiaceae bacterium | reverse complement strand
GCATACTCTTTCGTTCTCTTCCGGCGTCAACGAGCGCGCGTGCGACATGAACGACCTCTAGCACGCGAACATGATTTTTACATCAAAATTTTGAAAACTGTTGCATCCAACAATTTCTCTCCTTATCCTCCCTCTCGATGACCTTGGGGACCGGCATCACCGCAACCTTAATCTTGCCTCCGGGCGCGCTCGCTGTCGTCGAGCCCTCTCCCGAGCTGCTCTCGCAGCTCAACGTGGAGCGCGCGCTCGGGCTCCCCGCGCGTGCCTATCTGGAGCTGCTCCGCTCCCCGGGCTGCACGGTCCACGTGATCCGCGTCGGCAAATTGCGGCTGGTCGAGCGGACTGCGTTCGTCGCTTGGCTCAAACAACGCGCGCCGCTCGCCATCGACACACAACACGACGACGAGGACGACGAAACCCTTGCTGAGCTTGGCCTCGCCTCGATTCCCACCACGAAGACAAGGAAATAGCGGTCATGCCTAGAGAAGCCACTGGCAGTTGGTACAAGTCTCGTGAGCGCTACTACGTCTCTATCACGTTTGGACCCAAAGCTCGGAAGAGCCTCTCACTCCCTACGTGCAAGACCGATGAGCAAGCCTCCGAGCGCGCCGCCATCATGAACGGTCTCGCGCAGCGCCTTCGCGCGGGCGCTCACGCGGCCATGGCACCAAAGCTCTTGGCCGAGGTAGGCAAACGAGAAGGTGAAGCGCTCAAGAAGGCCATTCACGCGATCGAGCGTGTCTGTAACGGCACCGCGGCGCCCAAGCAAACCCTCCTCCAAAGCGCCACCTTCCGCGACGTGGCCGAGATGTGGGTCACGGGCGCGCTCACGCGCGATTACCCCGACCACGTCACCGAACGAAAAGACTTGGCCAGGGTGCGAAGCAGCTTCGTTCGCGACATCTATCCACTGATCGGCCACGTGCCGATCCGCGACTTCACCAGCGACCACGGAGACCTCGTGTTGCGGTCGCTCCCCCAGGAGGAGCGCGGGACGCGGCGCGGCATCGCGAAAAATGTTGCACGTGTGCTCAGTTTGTGTGTGTCCCCGCTCAAGATCATCACCCACTCCCCGCTCCCGCGCGGCTGGACGCCCAAGAAGCCGCCCGCCAAGGCCAAGAGCCATCTCTACCCCGACGAAGAAGAGAAGCTGCTCGCTTGTCGAGACATCTGGATCGGATGGCGCGTGCTGTACGGCTTTCTCCATCGCGAAGGCATGCGCGTCAGCGAGGCCGTGAACCTCAGTTGGAGCGACGTGGACCTCGACCGCGGCGCCATCGTGCTCGACAAAAACAAGACCGACGACCCGCGAGCTTGGGCCATGTGGCCCGGCGTCGCCGCCGTCTTGCGCGCGTGGCGCGCGTATCGCGAAGAGCGCGAGGGGCCGCTCGACGGCAAGAGCTTTATCTTCGTCACGCCAACCGGGAAGCCGCTCGTCAACATCGACTCGAACGGCGCCAGCCAACTTCGAGACCACCTCGTTGACGCTGGCATCACGCGCCCTCAACTCTTCGAGCGCTCGTCCAATCGCCTTCGCCTTCGCGTCCATGATCTGCGCGCGGGGTTCATCACCATCGCGCTCGCGAACGGGCGCACCGAGTCTTGGGTCTCCGATCGCACCGGGCATCGTTCGAGCGCCCAGATCCAAGAGTACCGAAGGACCGCGCGCACCTTCGCCGAGCTTGCCCGCGGCGACCTCAAGCCCCTCGACGAAGTTCTTCCCGACCTCGCGCCGTGGCTCTCTCCAACGACACCGGGCGCGGCTTCGCGGACGAGCGGCGCACCCTCGGCGAGCCCCG
>CAYTJL010000596.1:0-1801 GCA_964437785.1 uncultured Polyangiaceae bacterium | reverse complement strand
CTCCGTTCTCGACCACGGCGGTGAGGTTCCCGAGGTTGTCGAAGGTGTATTGCGTATCTCGGAGAGGCGAGACGGCCGGGGGCACGCCCGGCGGGCCCTGGACGATGCTCGAACGCGACCAATGGACGAGGCGATGGAGCGCATCGTATTCGAACCCGTCTTGCCGGTTCGTCTTGATGTCCGTGCGCGTGGAGACGAGCCCGGCAGCGTCGTACGTGTAGCCGAGCGACACATCCGGCCCTTCTTGGAGGGCATTCAGGCGGCCTGTCGTCGGGTCGTATTGACGGCCTTGCAAGAGGCCATTGCCCAAGGTGGCTTGGACAACGCCGTCCGGCCCCACGTCATCGGCCATCCAAAGCTTGTGTTTGGTGAGCGTCGAGGCGTCAAAGACGGTCTTGAGGTAGCCCGCGCTGTTGTAGGTTTGGCCGATGGAGAAGCGAGGAAGGCCGGGCGCCTCGGGATACAGCAGCGTATCGAGCCGGCCTTGGGCGTCGTAGTGGTAGTCGAAGGTGAAGTGATCGACGCCGGTCTTGAGCATGCGCCACGCGAGGCGCCCCTTCGCGTCGTAGCTGTAAATCTGCTGAACGCCGTCCGCGCTCGCCGTGCTCGCGAGCTTGCCGATGCCGTGAGCGGCGGTGTCCCACGTGAAGGTTGCTGCTCCATCCGCGTCGGTGCGTTGTTTGAGCCGGCCGACCGCGTCGTATTCGTAGCTAACGGGGAGCGCGGCGGGCAAAAGCTCGGCCGTACGCTCGCCAAAGCCGTTGTACGCTGAAACGTGGAGGCCCGCGTTGGGCTCCTGGATCCACGTGCGGCGCCCGAGATGGTCATAGCCCATCGACGTGACGTTGCCCTTGGGATCGGTGATGGTGTCGAGCTGGCCAAAGGCGCCATAAGCAAACGTGGTGGTGAGCGCTTCATGGCCGATAAGCTCCACCCGCTCCGCGACCCGGCCATCCACGTCGAACAGGGTCGCCGTCTCGTTGAGCTTGGGATCCCATGTGTGGATCGCAAAGAAGCTATGGGTGTGGGTCGTTGTCGCGCCGTCCGGCGCGATCTCGTCCACCACGCGACCGAGCAGATCGTAGACATAGCTGCTCTTGTGAGGCGAGGGAGCACCGACGCCGGGCCGGCTCTGCGCGATCACGCGGCCAAGAGCATCGTAGGTGGTCTCGGCTTCGATCCAATTGCCATCGAACCCCTTGTAACGAGCGCGCGCGGGGCGTCCCAACGCGTCGAGATCCACCTCCGCTGCGGCGCCCGTCGCGCTTCCCGTGTGAACGCGCGAGCGGCCCTCGGCAAGCGTAGAGAAGCTCCACGCGACCTTGGCGCCGCCGTCCGGCGAGACCTCGATACGGCGGCCCATGTCGTCGATCGTGGTCGTCGTCTTCACGCCGTTGGGGTCCTCGACCACGAGCGGGACGCCGAGCGCGGGATGCACCCAAGCGCGCGCGATGTGGCCAAGGTCGTTCCACGCGGACACGGGGAAAATCCGCTCGGCTGCGTCGTACTCAAGATGGGATGTCCGGTGCGCGAGCCCAGCGGCCGAGCGGGTCACGGCGCGGACTTGGCCGTCCTCCGCGCGATGATAGGTGATCACCTGCGGAACCGAGGGATCTGCGTTGTTCCTCTCGATGAAGGTGTGACAGAGCAGGCCGCGCGAAGGGTCGTATTGGTGCTCCACGCGCCTCGGTTTCGGGATGGGATCTCCCTCGTTGTACGAGACAACGTTTTGCGTCCAGAGCAAGTTCACGAGCCAATCCGCGGGCCTGTGCTCGTAGACCGCGGCCATCTCCGTGATGGT
>CAYTJL010000595.1:0-1802 GCA_964437785.1 uncultured Polyangiaceae bacterium | reverse complement strand
CGTTCGAGGATCCACATGTCGGCGCGCAGATCGAGCGCCTCGATATGCACGGTGGCGATGGTGTCCACGTTCCACACGGCGCCTGTCTTGGAGACAAAGCCATCGACCTCGCCCGTGAGCTGCACCGCCTTGCGCGCGGACAAGCCCAGCGTGAGCGCGGCGACACTCTTGCAGCGCTCCCGATCGCGAGCGTGCTTATCGTGAACGATCTTGGGCTTGTGGGGCGCGTCCTCGGCGTGGTAGGCGCGAAACGTGCCGTCCCCAAGCTCTCCGGCGTACATCGAGCCTTGGGGCCTTGCAGCGCGGGTGTTGCCGGCGTCGTCGGGGGCGAGGCCCACCACGGTAGCCACGGAGAACTGCCCATCGTTGGTGTCGGTGATCTCGACGTCGCCGCGGAAGTAGTCGCCATCGAGCCCGGGCGCGAACGACTGCACCAAGGTGTAGCTCGGAGCCTGGTTGTAGTTGGGGCGGGTCAAGAGCAGCTCGCCGTCCCACGTGCTGCGGAGACACACGCCAAGCCGCGTGATGAGCCGGGCGATGAGCGCGTAGGTGGTCTCGCCGTCGTGCGCTTGAAGGTCGCGGTGTTTCAGCTCGTCGAGGGGGAGCTTGGGCCCCTGGTTGCCGATGGAGCGGCCCGTGACCGTGTCTCGGTTGGCGCGCTCGTCGCCCACCAGGGTGTCAAACCCGTAGTCGGAAGCGAGCTTGAGGATCACGTTGGAGACGGGGACATCGGCTTGGCTTCGAAAGGTGAAGTTGAGCGGGGCGGAGCCCTGGAACATGGGGGAGAGAAGGCTCTTGCCGTGCAGCGCGAACGAGACGCCGGCCGGGCCGACCTTGGTGCGCACCGTCTCGATCAACATGGTGGCTTGCGGAACATCGTTGATGGTGATCGTCCACTCTCGCCCTTTGACGAGCCGGCGCTGGTACTCTGCGATCTTGTCGCGCGGTGGGGTGACGTGGAGGTCGAGCCCGCCGAGCGGATCGGTGTAGTCGTCGCGCAAGGTGAAGGAGGTCCAGCCTTCCAGCTCGTTGTCATCCGAGTCGCAAAAGACCACGTCGTCACGAGGCATACCCGTGCTCCTGGTACGATGTCAGGTGGGGAGGTAATACCGGAGGACAGCGCCCGCCGGGATCGACGGTTTGCCGAGCGCGAGCGGATTGAGCTCGATCAGCTCCGCGACGGTGTTGCCCGTGCGCTTCGCCGCCGCGTCGAGCGTGGTGCTCTGTTCGAGGACGAGGGAGCCCACGGGACGGGCCGGCGTCGAGGCGCGATCGAGCATTTGAAGCAGCCCCTCTTCGACGAGGTGCAGGTTGTAGAGCGCGACCCAGCGGTGATTGGGATTGAGCAGATCCCCATCGGTCGAGGCGAGCAGCTCCACGGCATCGCTCATTTGCCGGACGGCGCCGAGCACTTGATTGATCCCGCCGAGGAACGAGAGCTTGGCCGAAAAGAACGAGCCCATCAACGACTTGAAGGCTCCGGTGATGCTGGTAGACGGCGGCTCTTGGATGCGCGGATAGTGGATGCCCAGCGCGGAGCAGGCGCGATCCGCGTTGGCTGCCGCCTCTGCCAAGCTCACCGAGGTGCGTTCGAGGGCGGAGGGGGCTTTGCTCGGATCGTCGATGGTCTCGACCCACACGACATCCACGGTGATGCCGGCGCGGGCTTGTGCGGTGAGGCGCACGGAGCCCGAGAGCACACGAGCGCGGAGCCGCCCGAGGTCGGGATGCACGAGATCCCCCGCGGATCCGTCGAGGAGCGCCGCGCGCCAATCTTGCCACGCGGCGGGATAGAGCTTTGG
>CAYTJL010000594.1:0-1816 GCA_964437785.1 uncultured Polyangiaceae bacterium | reverse complement strand
TGTACCCTGACTCCCGCAGCTTTCGAAAGTCGGAGAGGCCGATGGGGACGCGGAGGGGAGAGGCCGTCATGCGCGGGCCCAGCATGGCATAAGCAGAGAGAGCGGGGAAGAAGGTGCTTTGGCGGTGCGCTTCGGCGGATCACACCCTCGCTGTCGCGGTCCTCGGCGCCCTCGAAACTTGGCCCACCGAGGCGCGCTCAGGCATCCCGCAGCCATGGTGTCCCGTCTGCATCTCCCCCGCGTGGGTTTGTCCGCCCTCGCCGGCGCGCTCGCCTTCACGGCGCTCGCAGGGTGCCGCGAACAAGGCGCCCCCTCGAAGGAAGGCGTGGTGAGCCTCTCGGCGCCGGCCGAGGCTCCCAAGGCCCTCGATCCCGCGATGGAGCCCAAACAGGGCGGCCCCAAGCTCGGCGCGATCGCCATGGTCGCGCCCATCTATCAAAAGCCCGATCGCCGCTCGCCCAAGATTGGTTATCTGCGCGCGGGCGGCACCGCGGTGCGCGGTGAGAAGCCGGTCGCGATCGACGATTGCCAAGGTGGCTATTACCGCGTGCTCCCCGCGGGCTACGTCTGCGCCTCGACCGAGGCCACGACCGACATGAACCACCCGATCCTGCGCGCGCTCACGCGGAGGCCCGATCTGTCGAAGCCCATGCCGTACCCGTACGCGTTCGTGCGCGCGATCGCGCCGAACTACTACCGCGTGCCCAGCAAGAAGGAGCAGTTCGATCACGAGATGCGCCTCAAGGAGCACCTCCGATCGTACAAACGCCTCCAAAAGAAGTGGGATTCGGTCACCGTCGGCGCCAACGACGTGCCGCTCGACAGCGAGGGCAACGCGATCGGCGAGCCGCCCGCCGCGCCGCCCGAGCGCAGCGACACCGATCTGTGGGGCGGCGGCGACGACAAGATCCCCTGGTATTTCCAGGGCGGCCGCAAGATCCCCAACATCTCGAGCTTCAAGGCCCCCGACTACGCCGTCATCACCAACCGCGTCGCGCGGCACGCCGGGCTCGCGCTCATCGGCACCTTCGTGGGCGACGGCGATCGCCGCTTCGCCATGACCACCGACGCGCGGCTCGTGCCCACGTCGAAGCTCAAGCCCGCGATGGGCTCCACGTTCCACGGCGTCGACACCAAGAAGGGCTGGCACCTGCCGGTCGCGTTCGTGCGGCGCGAGGACGCGGCGGCGTACGACGTCTCCGAGCGATCGTTCAAGAAGGTGAGGGATCTGCCGTTCCACAAGGCGATTCAGCTCACGGGCAAATCCACGCGCATCGGCGACAGCCGCCTCGTCGAGGCCAAGGACGGCACGTGGATCAAAGACGACGAGCTCGCGATCGCGGTCAAGCCCTCGGAGCTGCCGAGCTTCGCGACGGGCAAGCGCAAGTGGATCGACATCTCGATCTTGGGCCAGACGCTCGTGCTCTACGAGGGCGCGACGCCGGTCTTCGTGACCGCGATCTCGACCGGCCGCGATGGGCTCGGCGACCCGAAGAAGACGCTCTCGTCGCCGCGTGGCACCTTCAAGATCCGTGAGAAGCACGTCACGACCACGATGGATTCGCACGAGGTCGGCAACAAGTTCGAGCTGCGCGACGTGCCGTGGGTCGAATACTTCGAAGCGGGTTACGCGATCCACGCCGCGCCCTGGCACGACGAATACGGCAAGCCGCGCAGCCACGGCTGCATCAACCTCTCGCCCATCGACGCGCGCCGCGTGTTCCTGTGGACCGACCCGCCGCTCCCCGCGGACTGGCACGCCATCTACGCGAACGAAGTCACGAGCGAAGGCACGCTCGTCCACATCCACCCCTAG
>CAYTJL010000593.1:0-1816 GCA_964437785.1 uncultured Polyangiaceae bacterium | reverse complement strand
CCGAGCGGCGTTCCCAGTGACGGCCAAACCCTCGCGCTCATATCGACTCCCTCGCGCTCGTCCGCCGCGCTCACGGAGGATCGCGGGCACAAGCCGTGACGCTGGCTCCCGCGGCGATGGCGAGCGCGATCGCCAAACACTCGTCCCTCGACACGCGCCGGACGAGCCTCAATCCGCCTTGCTTGCAATGCGGGCAAACGAGACGAGGGCGGCGTTCGTGTGCGGGAGCGGGCGACTCTGCGCGAGGACGAGGGGCCAAAGCGAGCTGGAGCCGCTGGAGCGTCGCGCGATGCGCTGGGTGCAGCAGGCCAAAGGCACGGACACGATGAAGACCCCTCGGCAAGACATGCTGGAGAAAGCGGCGAAGGAATTCATGCGCTGGGAGCGTCATGAGCCTGCACCGATGATCGGCGCTGTCGCGGTATCGGAAGGTCACCGTTGTATCATCGACGGAGACGAGCGACGTGTCGCCGATCGCTGTCTTGTGGACGTAGCGACCGAGGTAGTCGAGCACCTTGTCAGGGCCTTGGACCACAGGTTTGGCGAGGACGACCCAGCGTTTGCCCCAGGGGATCGAGGGCAGAGAGACACCGGGCAAGGCGCGGCGCGCGAGCGAGAGAAAGCGCCCTCGAAAGAGCTTGGCGAGGGCACGTACCGGGACGAGGAATCGCGAGCGACGTCCCGTGCGAGAGCGGCAGTTCCGCGCTGGAATCCACGTACGGCCGTCGGGAGCAAGACCGCCGCCGGGGACGAGCATGTGAATATGAGGGTGCCATTCGAGGGACCGTGTCCACGTGTGGAGCACGGCGAGCGCGCCGAGGCGAGCGCCAAGGTGGCGCTCATCGGCGGCGAGCTTCGCGAGCGACGCATAGGCGGCCTGAAAGAGCACGGGCAGGAGCACCGTTTGGTGCGCGCGTACGAGTCGACGAAGCTCGGAGGGGAGCGTGAAGACGACGTGGAAGTACGGCACCGGCAAGAGCAGCTCGCGTTGCTGTTCGAGCCATCGTTCGGTGGCGTCTCGACCACATCGAGGGCAAGCTCGGTTTCGGCACGAGTGGAACAAGAGGTGCTCGTGCCCGCATTGACCGCACACAGCGACATGGCCACCCATATCGGCGGTGCGGCAACGCAGAATGTCCTTTACGGCGGCACGGTGGCTCGGCATCATGGCAGCGCCATGACGATCGATGTACGAAGGCCCGTGCCGCCGGATGACGTCGGCGAGCCTGAGCATCGCGAAGCGCCCAGGCTACAAGTCCGTCATGATCCGATCGAGCGTCTCCTGCAACCGCTCCGTGCCCGGTTGCGTGACGTGCATGTAGACCTCGGTGGTGCGCAGCGATTTGTGTCCGAGGACCTGTTGAATCGTGCGGAGCGAGATACCGGCTTCGAGCAGGTGGGTGGCGTAGCTGTGGCGGAGGGTGTGAATCGAAGCGTCCTTGTTGACGCCGGAGTCAGCCAGCGCGGCGGTGAACGTCTTTTGGAGCGTGGTCTCATGAAGAGGCGTGTCGCTGCGCGCAGCAATAAAGAGGTACGGCGTCGTCGACGCCGGGCGCTCGGTCTTCCAGTAAGCGCGCAGGCGCCCGAGCAGAGGGCGCGGGAGGGGCACGCCACGATCTTTGGCACCTTTGCCGTCACGCACCCAGACCATGAGCCGCGCGCTGTCGATATGGCCGCTCTGCAAGCCGATTCCCTCGTTGAGACGGAGGCCGAGCGCGTAGATGGTGGCGAGCGCCATGCGGCGCACCGGATGTCGAACGACCTTGAGAATGGCGCGCACTTCTCCGGTGCTCAGGACGACAGGCAGCACGCGGGG
>CAYTJL010000592.1:0-1818 GCA_964437785.1 uncultured Polyangiaceae bacterium | reverse complement strand
CGTCGAGCATCTCGACGACCTCTTGGTTGGCGCCGCCGTGGAGCGGGCCCCAGAGCGCGCAGATGCCGGCCGCGATCGCCGCGAAGAGGTTGGCCTTGGAGCTGCCCACGAGGCGCACGGTCGACGTCGAGCAGTTCTGCTCGTGATCGGCGTGAAGGATGAGCAGGAGGTTAAGCACCTTCACGATGTCTTCGTCGATCTCGTACTCCTCGGCAGGGACCGAGAACATCATGTTGAGGAAGTTCGCGCAGTACGAGAGCGAATTCTTGGGATAGACGATGGGCTGGCCGATCGACTTTTTGTACGAGAACGCGGCGATGGTGCGCAGCTTGGACAAGAGGCGCGCCGCCGTGATGTCGAACTGCTCGTGGTTGTTCGCGTCGATCGCCTCGGGGTAATAGCTCGACAGCGAGCACACCATCGCGGAGAGGATCGCCATCGGGTGCGCGGTCGACGGGTAGCCGTCGAAGAAGCGCCGCATGTCCTCGTGGATCATCGAGTGGCGCGTGAGGAGGCGCGAGAAGTTGGCGAGCTCGTCTTTGTTGGGGAGCTTGCCGTAGATGAGCAGGTACGCCGTCTCGACGAACGTGGAGTGCTCGCCGAGCTGCTCGATCGGGATGCCCCGGTAGCGAAGGATCCCTTTTTCGCCGTCGATGTACGTGATGGTGCTGGTCGTCGAGGCGGTGTTCATGAACGCGGGATCGAGGACGACGTGCCCCGTCTTGCTGAGGAGCGACGAGATGTCGATCCCTCGTTCTCCCTCGGAGCCCACCAACACGGGAAGCTCCATCGTCTGCTCGGTCCCATTGATCGTGAGCGTCAGCTTGGCGGTGTCCGGCACGCGTCCTCCTTCAATCTCCCAGCATTCGCCGCGGTGCGGCGTAACGCTATCACGATGCACCTAGGCTTCCGAGCATGTTTTCATCCCGATCGACCATGCTCGATCCCGTGCTCCAAGGCGCGCTCGCCGATCACCCCAAAGCCCTCGCATTTGCGGCGGAGATCATGCGCGTTCACCGCCGGTACGCGGGGGAGGTCGTGGCCGCGCACCACCTCTGTCCCTTCCTGAAAGACGTGGACACGGGCTTCGGCACCTTCTGCGTCATCGTCGATCGCGAGCCCTCGATCGAGACCGTCATCGCCGCGATCATGCGCGCGCCCACGCCGATCGTGCACGTGGTCTTCCCCCTGTTTCACCCTGCGCCGAGCGACTTCGAACGCTTCTCCGCCAAGGTGATGAGCGCGCTCAAAGACGCCATCGGCGCGGGCCGGCTCCCGCTCTTCGCGGGCGGAAAGCCCGTGTCCCCGGTGGCCGCGACGTTCCATCCTGCGCTCGCGGGCGACGCGTCCGGCGCGCACCGCATGATCGGCCTCCTGCGCCGCGCGCCCGACCCGTTCATCCAGCTCATCCCGCCGGGCATGAGCGACGGAGGCACCGTGTTCGCGGGCGCGCCGCTGCCCGAGGGCGCGATCGTCACCGACGAGGTCGACCACGCGGCGGTGACGTTCGATCGCCTCAAGGGCGACGGCATCACGGCGCTGCTCGCGCTCATCGACGCGATCCACGCCGATCGCGCCGCGAGCTACGCGCCGTTCATCGAGGCGCTCGGCGCGGGCTGATCACGAGGCGCGCATCGCGCGCTCGGCGAGCAGCGGCACCACGTACGGGAAGCCCGCGGTGAGCGTGTCGAGCGTCGGATCGATCTGCGCGGCGAGCCAGAACATCAGCACGCACGCGCGCTCGACGTAGAACCAGTCCTCCGGGTACTCGACCGATCGCATCAGCTCTTGCAGCTCGCCGCGCTCCACCTCGGGATC
>CAYTJL010000591.1:0-1829 GCA_964437785.1 uncultured Polyangiaceae bacterium | reverse complement strand
ATAAGCACCTCTCCGCACCTCCGAGGTGCGTATACATAAATCGTCATTCCCAATTTGTTTACACATTGACACTCATCCCATCAAGGTTAGAACCCTCCCGCATGGGAGACGTGGACATCACCCTTCGCCACATCACACAGCAGCACCCGGAGGCGCTGCTCCAAGCGCTGGCCCTGCCTCTCGATATCGAGGTCGTGGGCTGGCGCGACACGCAGCTCACGGCGGTACCCATCGAGCGCCGGCCCGACAAAGGGCTCGCTGTGCGGGTGGGTGGCGAGCTTCGCACGCTGGTGGTGGAGATTCAGTATGATCTACGGGGCTCCATGGGCCCTCGCATCCTTCAGGCCCAGGCCATGTTCGCGCCCGAGTGGCCCGATCGGATGTCGAGCTTGCCTCCACCCATCGCCAGCTTGGTTATCGTGCTCACCGGCCGCAAATCGTCTTGGCCTCGCGAGCATGCGTATTCCATCGGATGGCCGGAGCTCGGTTTTTGCGGCGCCCACTATTATGTGGATGCGGTCTACCAGCGCACCGTCGAGGAGCTTTGCGCGCGTGGCGGCGTGTTTTGGCTCGCCTTCACCCCGCTTGCGCGGGACGCTACGACGTCCGCCCTCCAGCGCGTGGTGGGCGAGCTGCGTGCGCGCGTGCCCGACAAGGACGAGCGCGCCGATCTCTATGCCGTGATGTTGGTGCTGGCAGACGTTGACCCATGGGGATATAACCTTCGACAGGAGATCGAGGCGATGATCGAGACCGACAGCGTCGACATGCTTCAGGTGAGCCGTACCCTTCGGAACGCCTTCGAGAAAGGCATCGAGAAGGGCATCGAGAAGGGCATCGAAAAGGGCGTCGAAAAGGGCAAGAGCGAGGGTATCCGCGAAGGCATTGAGAAGGGCAAGGGCGAGGGCATCCGCGAAGGCATCGAGCGCATGTTGCGCAGGCTCTTCATGCGTCGCCTCGGTCGCGATCTGACCCAAGCCGAGGAGCAGGCGCTCTCTGCACGTGTCCAAGCTGGCGACCCCGAAGCGGTCGAAGATCGCGCGCTCGCCCTCGAAGGTGAGCGACTCGCCTCCTGGCTGCTCGACCCAAACGCCACCTGATCGCTTCGCGAAAGGTCCACGGGCGCGCTAGATCGGGTGACGAGCCCCATCGAATCTTGTATCGTCGCCCCCCATGGATCGAATCGCCCCCACGCTCCGCCCCGACGATCGCCCGCAGGGCTTTCAACGCTGGAGAAACCTGGCATTTTTACACTGGGAGGTTCCGGCAGATGCGATTCAACGCCTCCTCCCCGAGGGCCTCACCGTCGATACCTTCGATGGCCGAGCGTTCGTGGGCGTCGTGCCCTTTACCATGCGTGACGTCGCGCCGAGCTGGGCGCCCTCGGTCCCCGGCATCTCCAATTTTCATGAGCTCAACGTTCGCACCTACGTTCACGACGGCTCCCGCCCCGCCGTCTGGTTCTTCAGCCTCGACGCCGCAGGCACCGTGGCCGTCATCGCCGCGAGGGCAGGTTGGGGGTTGCCCTATTTCCGAGCCTCGATGGAGCTCGACATCCAAGAGAGCGAGGTGCGGTATCAGAGCAAACGGCGCTGGCCCGGCCCCAAGCCCGCCGACCTCTCGCTTCATTACCGCATCGGCGAGCCCATCAACGAGCAAGGCATCGCCGAGCCCGGGACGCTCGAGCACTTCTTGGCCGAACGTTATCTGCTCTTCGCCCTCCAAGGCGGCGCGCTCCACGTGGGTCAAGTCCACCACAAGCCCTATCCGCTCCACCGCGCCGAGGTGATCACCGTCGAACAAACGATGACCACCGCGGCCGGGATCCC
>CAYTJL010000590.1:0-1859 GCA_964437785.1 uncultured Polyangiaceae bacterium | reverse complement strand
ACTCACCCGTTGGCGTGACATACCCGCTGCCCGGCAACGAGCCCACCGGAGCGCCCTGGACAACAGGCAGATTAGGCGCGGCGAGCGGCGCTTTGGGCGCGGCGACCACGCCCGGGACGTCGGCCATCGTGCAATCGGGCGCATCGATCGCGGCGGACGCTGACGGGCCGGCCGAGCTGCACCCGCCTAGACCGGGCGCGAGCGCGACGGCCACGACGAAGAGCAAGAGCAGGAGGCGAGCCGGCATGGTCCGGCCCAGCGTTTTACCATAACGCGGAGGTGCGGTGTTGGGGCTGTTCATTGCTACCTGTGGGATATTGGGGTCGAGATTTCGTGCCATTTCGCGGATCTCGCCATCGGCGCATCGCTCGCGGACGAGAGAGCCGCTCCTGCCGTTTGGTTCGAAGTGACGGAGCAAAAGGATGGAAGAATTCGACCCGGCCCTTCACTTTTTAGGGACCTTACAAACCAAGGCATTCTCGAATGGCCAAGTCAGGCCATTGCGGTCTCCCAGCTCATCAGAAGGTAATGAGCGCTCCCCCTTCGAGGCTCCCCGAGACAGGCGGGGCGACCCAACGTGACGTGCTGTCGAGGATGACCTCCGCGCGCCGGAGGGCGATGAGCGCGTCCCCCGAGAAGCGAAGCGCGACAGGGCTTTCGCCGAGGGGAAATTCGAGCCCTGCGCGAGCGCCGAGACCGGCCCAGAAGAGCGTCGAGGCGTCGGGGCGAGCCGAAGCTACCGCGACGCGGACCGCGCCCAGCTCGGCGACGACGCAGCCGACGAAGTACCAAACATGACCGCAGGGCACGAGCGCGCCTGTGTAACGAGACGCCGTGATGCGCGCGTTCTGAACGTCGCCGCCGATGGGCAGCCCTGCGCGACCTTGGACGGAGAGGGAGAACGGAGCCCACCGGAGCCCGACATCGACGGCGAGGAGAGGAGCGGCGACAGAAGCACCCACCCCAAACGCCGCCCCCGCCGTAAGCCCAAGCCGAACACCGGGCCGAGACGGTGCTTGTTTGGGAGGGGGCTTGGGCCGATCCATGACAGGCTCGGCCGGCGCGATGGGCTGCATGGGTCGCGGGAGGGGCCGGCTAAAGAGGGAAGCCACGTCGAGGGCAGCGGCGCTCACGAGAAGGCGACAATCCCACAGCGGGCCGACGTCGCTCGACCAGGTCGTATCGGCATCCACAAGCTCCGTGTGGGCCACGTACCCCTGCCCCACCACGAGACGAAGGGCGACGACAAGGCGCGCGTGAGCGCCCTCTTCAAAGGGCTCGGTGCCCGAGCGCGCGCGCGTGACAACGGCGTCGCGGAAGGCGGACTCATCTGGACAGGTCTCCGCGCCGGCCTTCCTCTCGTAGACGAGGCGCACCGGCCCAAGGCGCTCGGAGACAGCGCGCTCAGCTCGAAGCGCGGGCGCGAAGAGGAGCACCGAGAGCGCGCAACCCAAAGAAAAAGCGACGCGTGAGCGCACGGCGAAGATCGTAGCCAAGACCGCGAGGGGCGCACAAGCCCGATCACGGCCGCCGATCGCGAGCGGGCACCGCGAGGGTGCCTCGGGGGAGCGGCGGCGCACAACCCTACAAAAGAAGGCAAATCGAAAAAAAGTGAAGGGTCGTGTCGAATTCTTCCATCCTTTTGCGCCGTCACTTCGAACCATAGGCATGAGAAAATCGCCGCGCCCCACGGGAGGGCGCCAAAGGGATAGGTCCATAAAGAGCCCGCCGTCACCCGACGTGCCCCGGGGTGAACGACTCGCCAAGTAAGAGCTACCCCTCTTGGGGGGAGACGTTCGATGACGATGAAGGTTCTCATCGCGGGGTTGATCCTCGCGTGGCTGGTCAACGTGTATTTG
>CAYTJL010000589.1:0-1859 GCA_964437785.1 uncultured Polyangiaceae bacterium | reverse complement strand
TGTGCCGACGGTGAAGGTGCTCTACGACCACACGATCGACAAGTCGATCACGTTCGAGGATGCGCCGGGCTCGGAGCAGGCCGCCTCGCGCACGTATCGATCGCGCGAGGACAGCGCCAACACATGCGCCTATCCGCGCCGCTGCGCGGTGGGCCCTCGCCGCGTGGTGCGCGGCTTCGGGCGCAACAACGGCGCCGACAAGCTGCGGTATACCCAACTCCGTTATCGCGATGGGCGTTATGATCGGCTCGGCCTTGGTTTCTTGGGCTTTGGGAGCCGCATCGTCGAGGACGAGAGCACGGGCGCCGTAGCAGTCGAACGCTACGACAACGCCACGTACGATGGCGCCCTCCGCGCCTACCCCTTCGCCTACCGCATGAAGGAGAGCCGCCAAGGAGCGCCGGGCCTCGCGACGCAGCCTCACCCGGAGCGCATCGAGCTTTCGTATCACGCGAGCACGTTGGTCACTGTTCCCACGAACGGCGGCGCAACCTACTTTGTCCAAACGCTCTTCGAGAACAACCGGCGCGAGCAAGGCACCTTTGCGCCGGGCCAGGGGTTTGCTTCTCTCCTCGCCTACGTCAACAAGGAAGTGAGCGCGCCCGTCGTCGTCCTTCGCGACACCACGCGGAGCGTGCTCAACTTCGATGCGTTTGGCAACGTGCTCGTGGAGAAGAGCGCCACGATCGGCGTTGACCTCAAGGTCCGTGTCGAGCGCACCTTCAAGAACAACGAGGCGTCATGGATCCTCGGCCAGCTCCTGACCGAAGAGACGTGCAGCGAAGCGGCGGGGGACAAGAAGTGCCGGACGAGCACCTTCTCGCGCAACGGCTACGGCGAGGTCACGAAGAGCGAGCTTGTTGACGAGGCCCATCACGACGAGACGTATCGCGCGATCAAGGTCTCTCGTGATGGCTTTGGCAACGTGATCAAGGTGACCGACCAAGACGCCTTTGGAAGCTCGCGCGTGTCCTGCACGTCGTTCACGAGCGACGGCATCTACCCCTACGCGCACAAGAATCCGGCCGGGCACCTCACCTTCATGAAGCACCATCCCGGGCTCGGCGTGCTCCTCTCGACGCAGGATCCAAACGGCCTTGTCACGTCGTGGCAGCTTGACGGTTTGGGCCAGGTGGTCAAAGAGACGCGGCCCGATGGAACCAAGACCGTTGTCTCGATCGAGCGCATTCCACAAGCGGGCAAGTGGATCCTTCGCCGGAGCAGCAAGACGGACGGCGGCGAAGAGACCTTCGTCGAGCATGACACCCTCGGCCGCCCCGTTCGGCACACGTGGTTTGACGCCGAGCCGATCAAGCTTTGCCCGCCGGGATTGCCTTGTGCTGGGCCGGCGAAGATCGTCGAGACGGCGACCTTCGATGATCTCGGCGAGCACATCGCCAAACGCACCTTGCCCGCCAAGGAGGCAACTCCCCCGGCGCTGATCCAGGCCCATCACTTCACCTACGACGCGATCGGCCGCCTCGCCACCCATACCCACCCTTGGGGCACCGTCTTTACCTACGACGTGCAGGGCCGCGATGTGTTGGTGTCGGGCGCAGGGGTCTCCACCTTCGTTGAGCACGATGCGCTCGGCCGGCCCACGGCGATCGAGGACGCGGAGAACGGCGTCACGTCGTACACCTATGGCCCCTTCGGCGAGGTGATCGCCGTCGTCGCGCCCGGCGACAACCAAGGCACCGTGCTCGAACGTGATGCGCTCGGCCGTGTTGTCCTCTCGGACGAGCCCGATCGCGGCGTCACCGAGCTTCACCACAATGGGTTTGGCGAGCTGCTCTCCTCGATCGACGCGGCAGGCCGCCAAGTCGTCTACCGTTACGACGCGATCGGCCGCGAGATCC
>CAYTJL010000588.1:0-1908 GCA_964437785.1 uncultured Polyangiaceae bacterium | reverse complement strand
GAGATCCGCAAAGACGTGGACGCGCGGCGGAGGATAAAAGACCTCGGGCTTTGCCGGCGCGCTCTGCGCGTGCGCCTCGCGACTTGCCGCGACGAGGAGCGCGGCCGACACGAGCCACGCGCACCGCTTCGCGACGACGAGCAGCGGCGCTCTGCGCGCACCAAGAACGCGCTCGGGTTCGGCCATAACGCGAACGTATCAAAACCGCGGGGCGTGCCTCGACTGTTGACGTTGTGCGCGCTGCGCGCCGCTTGCGATTTGCGCGAGGAAAAGCGGTGAATTGGTTACTTGCACGGCGCGCGCGGAGGCGCCGCGCTGGGCGACGCAGGCGCACCGGCCGAACGCGCGGAGCTGCCCGAGCGCGAACCCATCGCGCCGACGACGCACACCGCGATCACGACGAGGCCCAGCACGAGCGGCGACATCAGCACCGCAGGAGCGCGCGCGGACGCGATCGTGGGCGGGTTCGAGACCTCCCTCGGCTTCGACGCGTCCCGAAGTGGCGTGACGCGAGGGCTCTGCACCGCGCCAACGAGCGACCCGCGCGCGCGCGACCCGCATGCACCGCGGAGTCGAAGGCGCTCGTTCGTCGCCGTGGACGAGACCGTGATGTTTTTTTGCTGGTCACCCTGCTCGCTCTTCGCCGAAAATGCCCCTGCCGGAGGGGCCGTCCCTGCAAGGCCTCCGCTTCGGGTCATGGTCCTTGAATTGTGAAGCCAACGGCACGGCATCGGGTGCGCTGGCCGCCTCCATCCTGGACGCGGCGGCCCTCAATCAACCGTGTACGGTGGAAGAACGATTCATGCCCACGATGTCGCTGTCGCCTCAGAAGGGCCCAGCGCCTCGTGAGCGGCGCAGGGCTGGAGAGGTTCCACGGTGTATCGCAGGGTAACCCGTGTCGCGGTTCGATTCCGCGCAGCTCACCACGCAGGCACGGAGGGTCATCGGTCGAGCGGGCTGATGACGCCGAGCGGGCCGCGGTCGACGATGTGCGTGTAGATCATCGTGGTCCGAACATCCTTGTGGCCGAGCAGCGTTTGGATGGTGCGTATGTCTGTCCCCGCTTCGAGGAGCGCGGTCGCGAAGCTGTGGCGGAGCGTGTGGCTGCTCGCGCGCTTGTCGATGTGCGCCGCGCGCGCAGCCGCCGTAACGGCCCTCTGCATGGCGCTCTCGTGGAAGTGATGAAGCACCGGGCGGCCGGTGGCTGGGTCGATGCACGTGCGCGACGCCGGGAAGACATATTGCCAGGCGAGGCTCGTCGCGGCGTTTGGAAGCTTGTTGCGTAGGGCGTTCGGAAGATCCACCTCCCCGCGACCCGCCTCGACTTCGGCCCGGTGGCGTTCGGCGACGACCTGGATCTGAGCCCGGAGCGCGTCGCGAATGGTAGTCGGCAAGAGCGCCGGCCGGTCGTGGCTGCCCTTGCCGCGACGGACCATGATCTGACGACGACGACGATCGAGGTCGACGTCCTTCACGCGAAGGGACATCGCCTCCATGAGGCGCAGGCCGCTGCCATAAAGAAGCTCGGCGATCAAGCGAAAAGGTGGATCGAGGCGCTCAATCAGTGCCGTGACCTCCCGCTTGGACAGAACGGCCGGGAGGTGGCGCGGGCGGCGCGCTCGTTCGAGGCCGTCGAGAGCCGGCATGGGAAGCTCCAAGACGCGCCGATAAAGGAACACGATGGCGCAGAGGGCCTGATTCGCCGTGGACGCCGAGACCTTGCGCTCTACGGCGAGATGATTGAAAAATGCTACGATTTCGCCCGCGCCCATCTCGCGTGGATGCCGGCGCCCGTGGAACCGGACGAAGGCGCGGATCCAGTGGATGTAAGCCTCTTCGGTGCGCGGGGGAGTAGTGCATGCGGCGCAGCGCGCCGCGTACAGCTTCGATCAGCGTCATGGGCAGCCC
>CAYTJL010000587.1:0-1915 GCA_964437785.1 uncultured Polyangiaceae bacterium | reverse complement strand
GAGCAGGCCCGCCGTCGTTGATGATCGTTGATCAGTGCAGGGGCTCGGCCTCGGCGACGCGCACCGCGGGCGGCTCGCGCAGGAGCGTGTCGACCTCGGGCGCGGCGTCCTCGGAGAGCGCCGCGGCGAGCACGTCGCGCATGTCGTCCGCGAAGATGATCTCCATCGCTTCTTTGACCTCCTTCGGGATCTCCTCGGCGTCACGCGCGTTCTTTTGAGGCAGGATCACCCGCGTAATCCCGGCGCGGTGCGCGGCGAGCACCTTGGATTTGATGCCTCCGACCGGGAGCACCCGGCCGCGCAACGTGCACTCGCCCGTCATCGCCGTGTCGGGCCGAACACGACGCCCGGTGAGGAGCGACGTGAGCGCCGTGAACATCGTGACGCCCGCCGAAGGTCCGTCTTTGGGCACCGCGCCCGCCGGAACGTGGATGTGGAGATCCTCGTCGAGCACCCGGCCCACGTCGACGCCGAGCTCGTCCGCGTGGCTCTTTACGTACGAGAGGGCGGCTTTGGCGCTCTCGCGCATCACGTCGCCGAGCTGGCCCGTGATCTCGATGTTGCCTTTGCCGCGCATCCTCGTGGTCTCGATGAACAAGATGTCTCCACCGACAGGCGTCCACGCGAGCCCGGTCGCGACGCCGGGGATCGACGTGCGCTCCGCCACCTCATTGAAGAACTTGGCTTTGCCGAGGTGCTTGCCGAGATCTCCCTCGTTCACCACCAGCTTGGGCTTGCCGTCGGTCGCGCGCGCCACCTCGACCGCGAGCGCCCGGCAAAGCTTCTTGATCTCGCGCTCGAGCTGCCGAACACCGGCCTCCCGCGTGTACTCACGCACGACCGCCAAGAGCGCAGCGTCAGAGAGGGTCAGCGACTCCTCGTGGATCGCGTGCGCCTTGAGCTGCTTCGGGATCAAGTGCCTTCGCGCGATGTGGACCTTCTCGTCGGGCGTGTAACCGTTGATCTCGATCACCTCCAAACGATCACGGAGAGGGGCGGAGAGCGTGGAGAGGTCGTTCGCCGTGCAGACGAAGAGCACCTCCGAGAGATCAAAAGGCAGCTCCAGATAATGATCGGTGAAGCTCTTGTTCTGCTCGGGATCGAGCACCTCCAAGAGCGCGGCCTCGGGCGAGCCGCTCCACCCCACGCCGAGCTTGTCAATCTCGTCGAGCAGCACGACAGGGTTCTTGACCTTCACCTTGCGCATCGCGTTCACGAGCCGCCCGGGCAAAGCACCCACGTAGGTGCGCCGGTGACCGCGGATCTCGGCCTCGTCACGCACACCGCCGAGGGAGATACGGATAAAGGGCCTGCCCGTCGCGTCCGCGATGGATTGGCCGATGGACGTCTTGCCCACGCCGGGCGGGCCCGCGAGGCACAAGATGCCTCCGCGCACGTCGCCCTTGAGCTTGAGCACCGCCATGTGCTCGACGATGCGCTTCTTCACGTCGCCGAGGCCGAAGTGATCCTCGTCGAGCTTCTTCTCGACCGCGTCGAGATCGTCCTTCGCGTCGGCGCGGGCGGACCAGGGGAGATCGGCGATCCACTCCAGGTAGGTGCGGATCACGTTGTACTCGGCCTGCTGCGGCTGGAGCGACTCGAGGCGCTTGAGCTCGCGATCGGCCACGCCGCGCGCCTCTTCGGTGAGGCCCGCCTTGTCGAGCCGCTCCTTGAGCGCGTCGAGCTCGGAGCCCGAGCTGTCCTCGCCGAGCTCCTTCTTGATCGCCCGGAGCTGCTCGCGGAGCACGGCCTCGCGCTGATCCTTGCCGAGCTTCTGCCGCACGTCGGCGTCGATCTTCCGCTTCACCTCGCCGAGCGCCTTGACCTCGATCACGAGGCCCGCGACGAGGCGCAGGCGATCGACCGCGTCGAGGGCCTCGATCACGCGCCGCTCCTTGTCCGCGGGGAGGCCGAG
>CAYTJL010000586.1:0-1916 GCA_964437785.1 uncultured Polyangiaceae bacterium | reverse complement strand
GATGAGCAGAGGCGGTGTGTAGTGCTCCATAGACTTCGACTGATACGCGACGACCGTCGCGCCTTGTTGCGCTGTCATGTTCCCCGCTCCGGTGTTGAGGCGTCTTGTTGAGACCTTCTTCGTCTCGCACCCGGTGTGGAGTCGTCGCAACGAATTTTGTCGATCGCATATTGTGATCGATTTTTTGGGACACGCGTCCAGCGCGCCTCGTAGAGAAGAAATCACCAACGCGGGTGGCCCCTCTATCCAACCACCACCCCATGAGGAGAGGTATGAAGTACGGCGATCTTCTCGCGCTGTTCCGGCATCTCTGCGCGCTGCCCGAGAGCAACGATAACGACACCGAGCGTGAGTTTCGCGACATGTTCCGTGAGGAGCTGTGCGGCGTGGACCTCCACAACGAGACCGCTCTTCTCGGCGTCGAAGAGACCCTCGTCCGCGCCTTGCTCAACCGCATCTCGCGGGATCTCGACGCGCTCGCGCCCATCGTCACCTCGACCAACGCGAGCATCCGCTTCGCGCTCGCGCTCCGCTTCGGAGAGACCTTCCTGATTCAACACGAGCTTCGCCTCGACCCGGACGCCACCGAAGAAGAGCGACAAGAGGCCCTCCGCGCTCACGAGCGCGCCCGCGAACGGCTCGCCCAGTATGCCGAGCTTGGTCGCGTCAACCCCGAGGAGAAGGCCGCGTGACCATCGCCGTCTCTGCCACCGAGATCCACACGTTCCAGCGCTGCGAGCGGCTCCATCACTACCTCTATCCGCTCGGCTACCGCCCCGCCGAGCGCGCGCACGGGCTCCGCTTCGCCGCCCTCCTTCACGAAGGGCTCTACGCGTGGTGGGCCGCGCCCGCGGACGATCGGTTGACCCCGGCGCTCGAACGGCTCGGCTTTGCCTCGAACGAGCCGCAAACCCGCGTCGATGATCTCGACTGGATCCGCGCCGACGAGCTGCTCCGCTTCTACCACACCACGTGGAACGCGGAGCCGCTCACCGTCGTTGCCACGCGCCTCGATTTCCAAACCGCGCTCGTCAACCCCGACACCGGAGAGGCTTCCTCTACGGTCGCGCTGTGTGGCCGCATCCCCGCGCTTGCCAAAGACGATCAAGGCCGCGTGTGGGTCGTGCGCCACAAGACCACCGCAGAGGCGGACGCGCCTCTCTTCTGGGATCATCTCACGTTCGACATCTTGGGCGCGGTGCATCTCGCGGGCGCGCGGGCGCTCGGCTTCGAGCCCGCGGGCACGCTCTACGACGTGATCGGAAAACCGAGGCTCGCCCCGCTCAAAGCCACGCCGGAGCACCTTCGCCGTTACCGTCAAGACAACGGCGCGCTCTACGCTGGGCAGCGCGATCGCGACGAGACCCCCGAGGCGTATCGCGCGCGGTACTCCAACGTGCTTTGGCGCTCCGAGCGCCCGATCTGCGTGCGGAAGGCCATTCCCAAGGGCGATGAGCGCGCGGCCCTCCGCGACGTGTGGATCCTCGCGCATCGGATCTACGATGCCCGGCAGCGGGCCGCCGAGGGGGGCTGGTCGCTCCGCAACGACGGCGCGTGCCTTCGGTGGAACCACCACCTTTGCGCCTTCTTCCCGGTCTGCTCGGGCGCCGACGTCATCGGCGCTCCGGCCTACCACCGAACCGAAGCACCCATGCCTCATGCCATGGAGGAGGAATCATGACCAAACCGCATCACGACACCGCTTCTTCTCAAGGCCGCTGGTGCGCGGTAGACCAAGCCGCGACCTTCCTCGATGTGAGCGTCGTGCAGCTTCGCCGCCTCTTCGAGCGCAACGCCCGCAAGGAGGCAGACGGCACCATCCTCTCCCGGGTCGATGGGATCACCGCCCGCAAGCTCGGCCGGCAATGGCGCGTGTGGCTGAGCCCTTCATGGCTCGCCCCCTCCGCGCCTCAAAA
>CAYTJL010000585.1:0-1917 GCA_964437785.1 uncultured Polyangiaceae bacterium | reverse complement strand
TACTCGATGATCGCAAGCTGGTGCTGCGACGCTGCTCGGCCCTTTCGGTCCCCGAGCTGCTCGTCGATTGTGCCTGATTCACGCAGCAGCGCGCGAGCTTCTTCGTACTTGCCCTTCCCTGCAAGGAGCAAGCTCTCCCGATACAGCCGATGGGATCGCGTTCGCGGATCTTCCTCCGCAAGCGCGTGAAGCCGCTCCTGCCAGCGCGCCATGATGGGCCAGTACCCACGCCCATAAAAGAAATAGCCCATGGCATCGATCGCCGCCGCGATCGTTCGCTGCAAGCTTTCCGCCGCACCATCGAGGTTCCAGCCGGCCTCGAAGAGCCCGAGCAGATGCCCGAGCCGCTGCTCCAACTTGTCGTTGTCGTTTCGATGCTCTAGCGCGTAGCGGAGCGCCGCTCCGAGCAGCGCGAAGAAGACTCGCTCCAACACCTCTCCGGCGAGCTCGCTGTGGTTGCCCGCATGTCCCTGCACCGTGGGATGCACACGAAACACGTCGAGGCCCACATCCCGGTTGACGAGCCCAGCTCGGCTCCATGCCGAAAGCGCGCGCCCCACCAACGTTGCCGCTTGCTCCTGCCGCTGAGCCTCATCCTCGTCCGCGTTGTCGAGCATCCCTGCCGTGGCCGTCTCCAGCTCGTCCCGCGTGAAGCTCCCGTCCGCAAACAAAGGCAACACGCTGAGCAGTTCTCGGCTCTCGTCGTCGAGGAGCTTCAACGACGAGGCGAGCAGCGCCTCCATCCGCGTGCTCATGGCCTCGGCTGCCAACGCGCGCGCTGCGCTCGCAAGCTTGTCTGCTTGGGCGAGCTCCGGCACCGCGCCGTGAAGCTCGGGCAAGCCTCGCGTCGCCGCGATTCCTACGGCCCAATTCAGCATCTCCGGGTGCCCCCCGAGCGCAAGCGTCAAGCGCAACGGCAACCCTTGATAAACACCGTTGTCGTCGCGCGCCGCGTTCGCGATCTCGGACACTCGCTCGCGTGCCACGTTCACCACGTACGCAGCTCCCACGCGCGGCGAGAGCCCCTCAGTCAGCACCCGCGCGCGGACCCAAGGCCACGCATGGAGCACCTGCGGCGCGGGACGGAGCGTCAGGAGCGCTTTGCTCCCGTTCAACGGCATCTCCGCGAGAAACCGGAGGAGACGCTCAATCTCCTCGTCCGCCAAGTCTTCGAGGTTGTCGAACACCAAGAGCGACGGGTGTTGCCCGAGATACGCGAGCAGCCGTTGGGCAAACGCTGGTCCCGAAGCGTCCGGCACCATCAACGCCGTGGCCGCGCTGCGAACGAGCGACTCCGCCGTTGGCTTCCCAAAGTAAAACGACCGCACCGACGCAAACGCCAAACCCCCAGGGAAGCGCCACGCATGGCGATTCGCTGCCTCCTTCGCGAGCGTCGTCTTGCCAATACCACCCACGCCCGCAATCGCCATGACCCGATGCGTGGTGTCATCGAAGAACTGGCCGATCTCGACCAGCTCTTCGGCGCGGCCGTAAAAATGGTCTACCTCGATCATACTCCCGCGACCGGACGTGCCATCGAACGCGAGCGGCGCGCCGCCGTCGCTGGTCGCGATCTCCGTGAGACGCAGACGATCGCCGCCAAAGAGCTGCGTGGCCTTCGCCGCCTTGGGATGGGTCTTTGCGAGCGCGCCCTCGGCGGCGGCAAAGGCGTGGAGCACCGTATGTCCGCGGCAAAGCCCCCGGTACACGTAGCCTGCAAACAGCGCCGCCGCGTCGTCGGGCACCGGGCGCTCGTGGCCAATGGCTGCCTCGACAGCGCCAACTTCTTCTTGGAGGTAGCGCGCGAGCGAGACGGTCTCGCGTGTGGCCGTTTGACAAGCGTTGAGCACCGCGAGCCGCACGCCTTGGCCCTTGAGCGCCTCGGCAAGCGCCTCGCGTCGAAAGGGCTTGTGATTG
>CAYTJL010000584.1:0-1919 GCA_964437785.1 uncultured Polyangiaceae bacterium | reverse complement strand
CGATGGTGCCGACGTTGACGTGGGGCTTGGTTCGCTGGAACTTCTCCTTGGCCATGATCGCTTAACCTCGTTTGGAGACGATCTCCTCTTGGATCGCCGTGGGGACAGGTGCGTAATGTGAGAACTGCATGGTGTACGTCGCGCGGCCTTGCGTCTTGGAGCGCACGTCCGTCGCGTACCCGAACATCGCCGCGAGCGGCACCTCGGCCTTGATCACGCGGGCATTGGCGCGCTGCGAGAGATCCGTCACCTTGCCGCGACGCGCGTTGAGATCGCCGATGACGTCGCCCAAGTGCGCCTCGGGGCACACGACCTCGACGTTCATCATCGGCTCGAGCAAGGTGATGCCGGCCTTCTCGGCGGCCTCTTGGAACGCCATCGACGCCGCGACCTCGAAGGCCGGGCCCGACGAGTCGACCTCGTGATAGCTGCCGTCGAAGAGCCTCACCTTCACGTCGACGACGGGGTAGCCCGCGAGCACGCCGCGCGTGGTGGCGTCGCGCACGCCCTTCTCGATCGACGGGATGTACTCCTTGGGGATCACGCCGCCCACCACGTCGTTGATGAACACGAAGCCTTGGCCGCGATCGGCGGGCATCAGATCGATCTTCACGTGGCCGTATTGCCCGTGCCCGCCGGTCTGGCGGATGAAGCGGCCCTCGACGCCGAGCGCGGGGCGGCTCACGGTCTCGCGGTAGGCGACCTGGGGCTTGCCGACGTTGGCGTCGACCTTGAACTCGCGCTTCAACCTGTCGACGATGATCTCGAGGTGGAGCTCGCCCATGCCGGCGATGATCGTCTGGCCCGTCTCCTCGTTGGTGAACGTGCGGAACGACGGATCTTCGAACGCGAGCTTTTGGAGCGAGAGCGCGAGCTTGTCGAGATCGGCCTTGGTCTTGGCCTCGATCGCGATCGAGATGACGGGCTCGGGGAACTCGATCTTCTCGAGCACGATGGGGTGCTTGTCGTCGCAGAGCGTGTCGCCGGTGCGCGCGTCGCGAAGGCCCACCGCCGCGTAGATGTTGCCCGCGTAGCAGGTGTCGATCTCCTCGCGCTTGTTCGCGTGCATGCGCAGGATGCGGCCGAAGCGCTCGCGCTTGCCGCGCGCCGAGTTGAGCACGGCGGCGCCGCTCTTCGTGGTGCCCGAGTACACGCGGAAGTACGTGAGGTTGCCGAACGGGTCGTTCATCACCTTGAAGACCAGCGCGGCGAAGGGCTCGTCGTCGCGCGCGTGGCGCTTGACGGCCTTCTCTTTTTTGTCGGGCGTGACGCCCTCGACGGGCGGGATGTCGACGGGCGAGGGCAACAGGTTCACGACCGCGTCGAGGAGCATCTGGATGCCCTTGTTGCGGAACGCCGCGCCGCAGAGCACGGGCACGAATTTGAAGCTCAAGGTGCCCGCGCGGAGCGCCTCGTAGATCTCGGCCTCGGTGACCTCGTCGGCCTGCCCGGCGATGAACTTCTCCATCACCTTGTCGCTCGCGTCGGCGCACGCCTCGACGATCTGCTCGCGCAGCTCCTTGCAGCGCGCGAGCAGATCGGCGGGCACGTCGCTCCACGTGAACTTCGAGCCGAGCGTGTCGTCGTCGAAGACGGCGGCGCGCATCTGGACGAGATCGATCACGCCGCGGAAGCTCTCTTCGAGGCCGAGCGGGTAGTGCACCGGCACGGGCACCGCGCCGAGCCGCTCGCGGATCGAGGCGACGCACATCTCGAAGTCCGCGCCGACCTTGTCCATCTTGTTGATGAAGGCGATGCGCGGGACCTTGTATTTGTCGGCCTGCCGCCACACGGTCTCGCTCTGCGGCTCGACGCCGTTGCCGCCGTCGAACACCGCGACCGCGCCGTCGAGCACGCGAAGGCTGCGCTCGACCTCGATGGTGAAGTCGACGTGGCCGGGCGTGTCGATGATGTTGATG
>CAYTJL010000583.1:0-1923 GCA_964437785.1 uncultured Polyangiaceae bacterium | reverse complement strand
GCGCTCGCCCGCGCCCAAGAGGTGCACGGTGTGATCGCCGATCACGTCGCCGCCGCGCAGCGCGAGGACGCCGATCTCGTCGGGCTTGCGCGCGCCCGGTTTCCCCTCGCGCCCGTGCACCGAGACGAGGCCTTCGCGCGCCTCGGCGGCCGCGCGAACGAGGCGTTTGGCCGTGCCGCTCGGCGCGTCGGCTTTGTTGCGATGATGTGCCTCGACGATCTCGATGTCGAAGCCTGCGCCGAGCTTTTGCACCGCGAGCCGCACGAGCTCGGCGAGCACCTCGACGCCCACGCTCGTGTTGGGCGCCCACAAAACGGGGATCGCGGTCGCCGCGTCGTCGAGCGCGCGCTCGTGCTCGGGGCCGATGCCGGTGGTGCCGCACACGAGCGGGATCTTGGCGCGCGAGGCCGCGCGGGCCGCCGCGACGAGGACCTCGGGCTTCGAGAAATCGATCGCGACGTCGGCGCCGAGCAGCGACGCGCTCACGTCCGCGTCGACCGCGACGCCGATCGTGCCGAGCCCGGCGAGCTCGCCGAGATCGCGACCGAGCGAGGACGATGACGTGGAGGCCGCGGCGCCCGCGATGGAGTCGCCTTCGGCGAGGGCGGCGCGCGCGATGGCTTGGCCCATGCGCCCGGTGGCGCCGATGAGCGCGATCTTCACGCGGAGGCCTTCGCGTCGAGGCGGCCGAGCGCCTCGACGATCTTGGCGCGCGTCGCGGGGCTCGCGGCGAGGAGGGGCAAGCGGACCGCGTCGCTCATCTTGCCGAGGTGCGCGAGCGCGGTCTTGGCCGGCGCGGGGTTGGGCTCGACGAACATGAGGCCGTGGATCTCGAGCAGCGCGAGGTGCGCGGCGCGCGCGCTCGACCCTTCGCCCGCGGCGATGAGGCGGGTCACGTTGCTCACCGGTTTGGGCAGCACGTTCGACGTCACGCTGATGACGCCGCGCGCGCCGGACGCGCACATGCCGACGGTGAGCGCGTCGTCGCCGCTCATCACGGTGAGGCGATCGCCGAGCCTTCGAACGAGCTCTTGGCAGCGCAGCACGTTGCCGGTCGCGTCTTTGAGGCCGACGACGTTGGGCGCGGCGTGGCAGATGCGCTCGGTCGTCTCGGCGGCGAGATCGACCACGGATCGGCCGGGGATGTTGTAGAGCACGACGGGCGCGCCGACCGCGCGCGCGATCGCGACGACGTGCTCGAACATGCCGTCTTGCGAGGGCTTGTTGTAATACGGCATCACGACCATGACGGCGTCGGCGCCCGCGGCGAGCGCGGCCTTGGACGCGGCGATGGTCTTCTTGGTCGAGAACGAGCCGGTGCCGGCCATCACGGGGACGCGGCCTTTGGCGACCTCGACCACGCGGCGGATCACGCGGATCTGCTCTTCGTCGGTCATGGTCGGCGCTTCGCCCGTGGTGCCGCAGGGCACGAGCCCGTCGACGCCGCCCTGGATTTGGGCTTCGACGAGCGCATCGAGGGCGGCGATGTCGATCTCGTCGCCGTTCGGGGTGAACGGTGTGACGAGCGCGGTGAAGGTCCCGGCGAGGCGAATGTCAGCCATGGGCGACCATTCCGGCTTCTTTCGCGGGACGTCAAGAATCCCGCAAAACGCATTTTTCGTCGCGTGGAGCGCGGTGAGCCTCTCGGCTTACGATTTGTTCTCTGCTAGCCTCGCCCAGCCGCGGAGCTGCCCCTACGGAAGGCGGCACCCTCAGCGGAGCCCGTCACCATGGACCTGTCCCAGTACATCAAGACGATCTTCACCGCTGCGAGCACCACCCTCGAAGGGATGGCCGTCACCTTTTCGCATCTGTTCCGGGAGCCCATCACGGTGCAGTACCCGGACCGGACCGATCGGCCGGTCGTCGAGATGCTCCCGCCGCGCTACCGCGGCTTTTTGGAGGTGCAGATGGACATCTGCA
>CAYTJL010000582.1:0-1927 GCA_964437785.1 uncultured Polyangiaceae bacterium | reverse complement strand
GTTCGAGCCCCTGCGCTCAACGAAAGCGGGCGACCGCGAGCATCGCCGCGGCCTCGACCTCACCGAGCCTCGCGATCATCTTATGAACCGTGTCCAAGTTCGGCGTGCACGTCTCACCGTCGGTCCCAAACGAGAGCTCATCCGGCTCAGCCGCGCCTTCGGTGCAGCGATTCCGACCTTCGAGCGTGAGCCTCATCGCAGCGAGGCGCCCCGCATAGAGCCCGCGCGCGACCAGCATGGTCCCCTCGCGCGAGACGCGGAGCTCGACAGGCGCGCTCCCCACATGGCCCTTGACAAAGGCCCCTTCGACGCGCAGCTCGACCGGCTGTTGCTTGATCCAACCCCGCAAGAGGCCGCCCTCGACACGCGCGATGTTGACGTCGGCCGCGACCATCGTGTTCGCGGTGATCGTGTACGTGTCCGGCGCGCGTCGCACCGATCGCACGCGCAAATGCCCGATGAAATCCTCGCTCTTCGGCGCCTCCGCATCCATGCAACCCGCCGAGAGAAGCGCCGTGAGCCCGAGCCAATACAACGATCGCATGGAGAGAGCTTGCGCTAAGTCGCGCCTCACGTCCACACGCTCGAAAGCGCTCAGCCCCCGAAGCCCTTGGCCAAGAGGAGCGCGGCGCCGCCCGAGAGCAACACGACCAAGAACGACGCTCCGACACGCCGCCCGAGCGCCCAACCACCCGCGGCGACCGCCATCCCGCCCTTCGTGATAGTGTTCGTGACGGCCGCGAGCGTGATCGCCGTGGTCGCCACGGCGGCGTCCATCCCCAAACTGTGCAGCTCGACCACGGACAACGTAATCGCATCGACGTCCGTGAGACCCGCCAACACCGAGGAGGCATAAAGGCCGCTGGACCCAACATAGATTTGTGCGGCCTTCGCGACGAACAAGACCGCTCCATAGAGCAGGCCGAACTGCACGGCCCGCTTCAGCTCGAACGGGTTGCGCAGCGGGACGGGATCCGTGGCGCTGGCGCGGCTCGCGTCCCTCCAAAACAAGAGGATCGCGACGATGTAGCCGACAACGGCCATCACCCCGAGAGGGAGCGCCAGCACGCCGAGGAGAGGCCGGTCCACCACGGCGACGACGACGACGATGCGCGCGAACATCGTCGAAGACGCGACGAGGATCGCGACCGCCGAGAGCGGGGCGAGCGCAGGAGTCTCCTTCGCGCGTCCAGCGAAGGTGAGCGTCACCGCCGTTGACGAGACGAGCCCGCCGAGGAGCGCTGTCACGAGGAGACCTCGCCGACTCCCCACGATGCGCGCCGCCACGTAGCCCGCGAAGCTGATCCCGGCGACGAGCGCGATCATCAACCCGACCTTGAACGGGTTCAAGACGTTGAGCGGCCCGAACGTACGATTGGGGAGCAGCGGAATCACGACCAGCGCCAAGAGCACGAACTTGGCGGTCGCGTACATGTCGTCCTCGGACACCCGCGCGATAAACCAATGAAGCGGCCGCTTGAGCGCGAGCAGCGCCATGGTCGTCGCGGCGCCGGCGGCGACCAACAGATAACGAGGCCCCTCGGGCAAGAGCGCGGGCGTCGCGGCGACCACGCCGAGCATGAACGTCACGAGCGCCGCCATCTCGGACGAGACCCCGAGATCCTCGTCCTTGGCGCGCGCGTGCGAGATGCCGAGCAGCGCCACGACACCGACGAACAACGCAGCAAGGAGCCACGCGCCCACGAACGGGCGAAGGATCGCCCCCAACGCGCCCGCGAGGGCCACGAGGGGAAACGTCCGAACCCCGCCGAAATCGGCGCCCGCGCGCGCGCCCTGCGCCTGCTGCCGCTCGGCCCCCACGAGGGCCCCGGCGGCGACGGAGACGGCGATCGAGAGAAGGGCGTCTTGGAACGTCATTGTGCGAGCGAGTATGGGCACGAACCAACGCTCCTCGTCCAACGGAAAA
>CAYTJL010000581.1:0-1937 GCA_964437785.1 uncultured Polyangiaceae bacterium | reverse complement strand
GATTGGCTCGTGAGCTTGCTCTGGACGCAAAACGTCGTCTCGTACAACGAGGGAGGTCCCGTCCCGAAACCACGGCGCGTGGAGCACCAATACGACCCTTCGCGCGGCCTGCTCTGTCACACCTTCATCGAGAGGAACAACGCAGATCCCTCGATCCCGCAGGTGATCACCTATCATCGCGCGGAGGATGGCCAAGTCCGCGCCGTGACCCGCTCGGCCGCTGGGCTCGCGCACCGGACATCGCATCTTGAGTACGACGCAGCCGAGCGGATTTTCCCGGTGTCCGCGTGGAACGACCTTGGCCACATCACCCGCGCTTGGGTGCATCCCGCGCTCGGCGCCCCGCTCGTGGTCGAGGACCCCAACGGCGTGAAGACGACGACCACGATCGACGACATGGGCCGCCGCATCGAGGTCTCGCCGGACGGCGGCGCCAAGGTCTCGTGGAGCTTCTCCACGCTTACCGAGGGCCGCTCGCGCGTTCACACGGGAAGCGCGACGGGCAGCGCAGCGGAGGTGGATCTTGATGCGCTCGGCAGGCCCGCGCGTGCTCGTTACAAAGGGTTCGATGGCAATTGGATCGAAGCCGAGACCACCTACGATGCTCTTGGCCGTGTGATCGCGCAAAGCCGGCCCGGCGTCGGTGCTCCCTCGCCTCACAAGAGCAGCTATGTCTACGATCTGCTCGGTCGTGTGGTGGACGAGATCGCGCCGGACGGCGCGACAACGACCCACACCTATAGCTTCTTTGCGACCCACGCATGGGATCCCAAGCTCAACGAGACGGCGACCCTGTTCGACGTGGATGGCCGGGTCGCGGAGCGGGTGGAGCTTATCGGCCATGAAGCGCTCACCACCACGTTTGCGTATGGCGCCTTTGGCCAGCTCGACAGGATCACCGATCCCAAGGGCAACGTTACGTCGATGGGCTATGACCACCTCGGACGTCGCACGTGGATCCAAGAGCCCAACGCGGGCCTTCGCGCTTCGATCTACAACGGCTTTGGCGAGCGAACCGCCGAGCTTGTGCCCGGCGCGCTCCCGATCAGCTACGAATACGACGTGCTCGGTCGGCTCAAGCAGCGCACCGACGACGACGGGGCAACAAGCTTCACATGGGATACCGCCGCTCACGGCATCGGCAGGCTCGCCGGCACGTCGAGCACGGACGGCGTGAAAGAGGTCTACAGCTACGACACGAAGGGGCGCCTCGCGTGGCGCATGCTCAAGACCGGCGTCGATCACTTCACCTTCGACTACCACTACGACGCCCAAGGCCGGCTCGACACGCTGCTGTATCCCGAGGCGCCCGGCCTTCCGCGCTTCTCCATTGGCCACACCTACAACAGCGCAGGTTATCTCAAGACCGTCTTTGACGCCTCGACGCTCACCAAACACAAGCTTTGGATGGCCGATGACGTGGGCCCGGATGGTGTTGTCCAAGCCACGTTGGGCAATGGCCTCTTGCAAGGCCGGCAATACGACGCGACAACAGGCCGCTTGAGCGCGCTCCAAGAGGGGCCCGACGTCTCGCTCGGCTACACCTACGACGCTGCCGGGCTCGTCTCCACGCGCACAGACCTCAAGGCGAACCGGCAAGATGGCTTCGAATACGATGCGCTCCATCGCCTCGTCCATTGGTCGCGTTCGAGCATCGTCCAAGGCCCGCCCGGCGTCCCCCCGGCCGTCTCGCCTCTCCGAGATACGCAATACACCTTCGACAACCTCGGGAACCTCACCGCCGTTGTCGAGAACGGCGCGCTCACCGAGAGCCACACCTACGCGCAGAACGGCATGCCCCACGCCGTCACGAGCAACACGTTTGGCACCTACACGTATGACGCGAGGGGCCGCCAAACCAAGGCTCCAGGGCGGGACGTGACCTTCACCGAGCGGGACTTGCCGCGCACCATCACCACGAACGCGGGCGTCACGAG
>CAYTJL010000580.1:0-1948 GCA_964437785.1 uncultured Polyangiaceae bacterium | reverse complement strand
TTCGCTGACTCCGTGACCAAGATCGTTCGCGAGGGCGAGTCGTACCGCCGCGCGCTCTTTGTCGTCGAGCAACGCGCCGTGCGCCTTCAAATACAGCCCGACGTGGGGAACGGGCCGCTCGCCGCGATGCCGGAGCCGCTCGCCGTAGATCCTTGGACCGCGGGAGAGGATCTCGATCAGCGCTCGCGCGTCGCGTGCGTTTGCCCGGCTTGCAGCGGCTCGTTGAAGGCCACGTGCTCGGCGTGCGCCGGCTCCCTTCGATGCGCGTGCATCGACTGCGCAGGGCGTGGGAGGGTGCCGGGGGTTCGCGGCCTCAAGAACTGCCCAACGTGTCGAGGGCAAGGCACCACGAAGTGCCGCACGTGCCGGCGGGGCGAGGTCGATTGCTCGACGTGTGGAGCGTCGGGCCGCGTGATCGCGTGGCTCACGATCGATCGGCGGCGCTTCTCCGTCGTGCAAAGTCATCCGGCGTGCGCCGCGCGCGACGCGCATCGCCGCGTGGATGTCGCCGAGGACTTCGACACAAAGCCGGCGCGCTGGCCCAACGAGCTCGTTCACGACAGCGGCGATCAGCCTCCTTCGTTCGAGGTCGCGCCCGAGCTGATGCCCTCGCTCGACCCACGAAGTGATCGCGTGATCACGGTGCGCGAGCAGGTCTTTCGAAGCAGAGCGTTTCGGCTCGACTACAAGACCGCGCTCGGCGCGGGGACGCTCTTTCTTGTAGGTCGTCCGCTCGCGCTCGCGGCTTCGAGCGATGTTGATGCGCTCGCGACGCGCCGTCTCTTGATCGTGTTCGCGGCATTGATCGCGCTCGTTGCAGCGTGCGCCGTCCCGATTCGCTACGCGCGTCACGCGTGGTTCCCGCACTACGGCCACGGCGGCGTGTTGTTCCTCTTGGCGCTCCTCTCCGGCGTCGCCGCGGTGATCGCCGTCGCGGGCCTCTCGCTCGCGAAGCGCGCGCGGACGCCCGCGCGCGTGAAGGTGCCTGCCGCGATCGCGGGAGCGTTGGCGCTCAGCGCCGCGATCACGTTCGGCGTGAGCCGTCCTTCGCGCGCCGGAGCCGAGCGCGCGCTCTCGGCGCACGATCTCGCCCGCGCGTCGCTCGAAGCGAACGCGTTGATCGCGCTCGGGATCGATCGCAACAGCGGCGAGCAGATCGAGGACGCGATCCACCTCGAAGCCGTGCGCGAAACGGCAAAGTTGAGCGACAAGGTCGGGCTGATCGTAAAGCCTTGGCACGGACGGGTGCGACGAGAGGAAGCGCTTGAGCTGCTCCGCCCGAGCGTCGAGGCGGCCACCGCTCGCATGTTCGACGCGCAGGATGAGCGCGGCCTCGAAAATCTCGTCGCGACGGTGGAGCCGCTCGACGTCGAGTGGACCAAGCAATCGCGTGGGCTCCTGCTCGTGCTCCATGCCTTTCGCGAGGCAAAGAACCACGACTACACGTCGGCCTTGAAGGACCTCGACAGCGCGGCGAGCCTGTCCGTTTCCAAAGCGACGTTGGAGCAGGCGCGCTCGTTCGTCTCATCGTCGCTCGTGCAACGCTTCCGAGAGCGCGCTCGTGCCGGAGACACGGGCACGCTCGCGGAGCGACAAGATGCGCTGCTCGAAGCCCTTCGATTGGCGAATCAATTCGCGTCGGTGCTCGGCGAAGCCCTCGATCCCTCCGTGGAGGCACTTCGGGGCAAGCTCATCAACGTGCAAAAGGAGATGGCCAAGGCCGAAGAAGCGGCCAAGGCCAAGGCCGAAGCGATGGCCAAGGCCGAGGCGATGGCCAAGGCCAAGGAGCACTCCTCGCACGACGACGATGAAGAAGCGCCCGGCGCTCCGTCGGGGGCGACAGGGGGAACCCGTTGCCGCGATGGTAGTTATTCCATGTCCACCGGGCGGGGTACTTGTTCACATCATGGTGGGATTGACCGGGGCGGCGGGGGGCACTCGCTCGGAC
>CAYTJL010000579.1:0-1954 GCA_964437785.1 uncultured Polyangiaceae bacterium | reverse complement strand
CCGGAGGCGCATTTGCACGCGCCGACCTCCGGCGTTCACCTGCGCGAGCTGCTCCAGCGCCTCGTCCATGAGCGCTTCATCGACCAGCTCTTCATCGCCACGCACAGCAACCTCTTCGACCTCGACCCTGCGTGGTATTGGGACGTCTCGTTGGTCGACGGCGAGACGCGCGTGGAGCGGAGGCCGCTCGACGACATTGACGCAAAGCACCTTTATGAGCCCGGGCCGGCCAAACACGCGCTCGCCCTGCTCCTTCGGTATGCCCCTCCCGACGAGGTCGTCTTCCAGCGTCCTGGTGGAGCCCCCGTGACGGCTCACGAGATGATGGGCCTCCTTCAGCGTGATGACGAGACAGCGCTCCACTTTCTGCGTAATTTGCACGGCGCGGCCCTCCGCGTCTTGAGGCTCGACGCCCACCGGAGAGGCAGCGCGACGTGATCACGTGGCTCGTGGTCGCGCCCAACCGCGACGACGATGATCGCCTCTCCACCTCCACGTGGGTCGCGGAGAAGACCCTCTCGCTCGCGCCCATGGCTCCGTCGACCCTCATGGGATCGGCCGCGATCCGCGCCTCGTTTGAAGCGACGCTCTCGTCTTCGCCAGGGCTCTCCGGTGTCGCGTTCTTTGGCCACGGCGCGAGAGACAAGCTGTTTGACGCAAACAGGCCTCCCGGCGCGGATGGACCGGCCCTCTTGGATACAGACAACGTGGCGAGGCTCCGCGGCGCGTGGGTCCACGCATTTGCTTGTTGGTCGGGCGACGCGCTCGCCAGACGCGCTGTTGAGCAGGGGGTCAGTCTTTATGTTGGGTATCAACGCCCGCTCGACGTCGGCTGGGCATTTCCACCTTCGGCGGAGGAGCCGTTCGTCGCGCTGGTGACGTGCACGACCTTGGCCCTGCTCGCCGGAGAGCGCGACGAGCGCGCGCTGCGCGCCAACGCATCGCGCGCAGCCGACGCCTTCTTTGAAGCGCTCGACACCATCCCCGATGACGACCGATCGCAGGGCTGGATGTGGCTCTACGCCCTCGCGCAGCAGCTCGTCGACGACATGGTCGTCGAAGGGCCTCGCTCGTAGAGGGTTATTTAGAGTCTGCCCACGGGTCCACGACGTCGCGACGCGCGTTGGATGGAGCCGCGGCCTTCGCGGGCTTTGGCCCCGACGTGCCTTTGGGCGCGCTCGATGACGCCGCGGGAGCAGCAGCGCTCGGCGCGACTGCCGCGGGAGTGGCAGCAGCGCTCGGCGCGACCGCAGCGCTCGGCGCAGAGGCGATAAGAGGCGCAGAGGCCGTGAGGGCCGGCAGCGGCGCGACCGCCGCGGGCTCTACCTTGGGTCCAGTGGACGCCACGACCGGCGCGACGTCGGCCAACGCGGCCGCAGGCGGCCCGGCAGGAGCCTTTTGGCGTACGTTCCTGAGATAAGCCCCACCGATGGCGAGCGCAGCGACGAGCGCCCCTGCGACGACGGGTGTCCTGCCCGAGAAGAGCGATGAGGACCGCGGCGGAGCGGTGCTGAGCCCAAGCGCGTTCGCCGTGGCGTCGCCGGCGTCACGCGCCCTCGTCGTGGCGCTCGCGATCGCGCTCGCCTCTTTGGCCGTCTCGGGATCTTCATAAGGCTCCAGCGCCTTGGCGAGCTCCGCCGCGTCGGCATAACGCTTCTGCGGATCCTTCTCCAAACAGCGCATCATCAAGGCCGTCCTCCATCAAGGCCGATATTTGGCCCGGGCTGGAGGCCCAAGATCAGCTCGACACGGAATTTGTCAGCGATCATATCGCCGACCTTGATGGGGAGCTCGCCGTCCGTATCCGTGAAGCCGCGCCCTCTTAACCATGGATGCCGCCGGCGTCGAGGGGATTCGTGAGCACGTCGGGCTGGAGCCACGTGCGCTTTTTTGCTAAGAGGCGCCCATGGGCCGCATCCTCGACGTCACGACCTCCGCGTTCGCTTCATGGCTC
>CAYTJL010000578.1:0-1966 GCA_964437785.1 uncultured Polyangiaceae bacterium | reverse complement strand
TCCAGCGGGTCGGCGAACGTGTCACGCGCGCTTCCGTGGGTGTGGCTGCTGCGGTGGTGGCGGTGACGGCGCGCGCGGGGAGCGGGGGCGCGAGGATCGCGTTCTTGACGGCGATGAAACGATCGATCGCCGCCTGATCTTCGAGGTCCACGCCCGCCGCGCGCATCTCCGTGAAGAGCGCCTTGCTCATGGAAAAGTAGCGTGGGTCGCGCGCGCGCTTCTGGAAGACGACCAGCGCGCGATCGAGCGCGGCGCGGAACGGGCGCGGCTCGACGTGGCCGACCTCGCCCAGCCATTCCACCACGGCGCGCAGGGCAGCGGGGGCGCGCGCGATGTGGACCTCGTCGAGCATCATCTTGCGTGGCGCATGCTCCGAGAGGAAAGCCACCCACGTCCGATCATCGAAGAGGCTGGTGCCCTCCTCGAAAGCGAAGTCGGCGATCGCGTTGACGAGCATGCGCGCCGTGAGCACGACCTCGCTCGCGATGCCGCGCTCGATCGCCGCATCGGTGAACGCCTCCACCAGCGGATCGGCGTAGAGCGCAAAGGTGTCGTCGTCGTCGTGATCATCGACGTCGTCGCCTTCGTCCGGCGCGTCCAGGTCGCCGTCTTCGGGCGCGTCCAGGTCGCCGTCGTCCTCCTTCTCGATCCAGGGATGCTCCGCGGGAGAGGCCGTGAGACGCACGTCGACCTTCCCAACGTCGATCTCGACATGATGCTCGAAGACACGTGGTGCGTCGGCGACAGCGAGGACCTCGTCGTGCGGCGTCGCGAGGAGCGCTTCGACGACCACGACGGCGACGCGCACGTCGTCCGCGCTTGGCGGCCCGAACGTCCCGTTCGGGCTCCAGCGATCGACGATCGGCAGCGACGTGCCGCCAAGGAGCGGGAGGCCGAGCGCGCAGCGCTGTCGTCGCATCCCCGAGGTCGCCTCATCGCGCGTCGCGATGGTGAGCTCGAGCGAAGGCAGCTCGTCGCTCGGCGCGGCGAACAACGCGATGGATGGGGGATCGGACGCGACGTCGGCCCACGCGTCGAGCGCGACCGCGCCGCGGATCTCGACGTGGATCCACGATCGCCACGCGCGCTCGATCGCGATCCGCGCGGCAAGAAGTCGCTCGCTCACTTCGAACAGGCGACGCAGCAGCGGTTCGGAGATCGCGCCGCCCTGGAGGTAGCCGCCTTCGACCTCCACGGGCGCTTCGAGGCTCGCGCGCCGCGAGAGGCGTACCTTCTCGTAGGCAGCGCTCACGACGAACGGTCCAGCGCTCCGGATCTCATCGCGTCGCTCCCCGAGGCGATCAAGGATCTCCGGCGCATCGTGGACCGCATTCCACAGCGCTTTGCCCAAGGCGTTCGCCTTCGTCGGGCGGCGATCGCCGAGCACGCCCTCGACATCGACCGACTCGCCGTCCAGCGAGAAGAAGATGAGCTGAACCTCCTCGCACATGCACGCGGGATCGGGGCAGCAGGCATCGACGATCGCCCAGGGCTTACCCGCGTGTTGGACCGTCGGCGCGAAGTCGTACGGGAAGAGCTGACGATGGAGGACGCGTGCGGTCGGCTTCCACTCCGGCGCAGGGCGAGTGTCCGCAGGCTCGTTCTCTACCTGCCCCTTGAGTCGCTCGAACCGGCTCCGCAGCACCTCCGCATTCTCCGCCACCCACGCCGCCAACCATGCACCGTGCTCCGACGCGAGCCATGCTCGCGCTCGCTCGTCCGCGCCGCCGAGCTTGCCGGTGTTGACGTCGAGCTCGAAGGGGAGCGCTTCGCCGTCTGTTACCGTCGCACGCTCGCTGCCGGCGCGGACCTCGATGGCGTGCACGTGGAGGCTCGTGCATCCGCGCGACGGACAGACCCCGGTATGAAGCGCAAGGCCCTGCTCCGAGCCCGCGGACAAAGCGAGAAACGGTGTCCCTGGATCGACGGCAAGCCCCATGGGTGCGCTGCATAGCGGCGCGGCGCC
>CAYTJL010000577.1:0-1968 GCA_964437785.1 uncultured Polyangiaceae bacterium | reverse complement strand
CAAGAGGGCTCCTTCTCGACCATGAGCGTTTGGACGCTCCCCCAAATGATCACGTTGACCGCGGGGCTCGGCGCGGTCGTTGCGGCGCGGTCTCTCTCTGCGTCGGCGCAGCTCGATCCACAAGGCGCTTTGGCGATCTACCGCCCGGGCTTCGAACCCAAAAACGAAGCGCCACGCAACAAAAGGAAGAAGCGCAAGCCCGCTGCGTAAAGCGCCTCTCCTTCGCCATGAGGTCAACCCACACCATGAGGACCACCCCCATGTTTGCTCGAATCGTCGCTCTCTTGATGTTCGTCTCGTTCACCCTCGTCTCCCCGTTCGCCCGCGCCGGCTCTCGCGTGAATGAGCCTTCGCTCGACCTGACGATGGATGTTGGTCAGGCAGGCGCGATCGTCTGCACCGTCTTGCCGCCCGGGCAGGAAGACCAAGGCTGTGATGGCCTCGACGTCCCCGCGATTCGAGCATCCATGCACACGAAGGGCAACAGCGCCGCGTTGCACTTCGCCTTGGTGCGCTTCGAGGATTGGGGGTTTGGCGTCACCCTGTCTTCGGCGAAGGTGAGCCCTTTTACAGAGGAGCAGATCAACGAGTTTGTGTCGGGGATGGAGGCCAAGACGGCTACTCCCCCGCGCGGCTCTCGTGCGGGGCGCCGCTTCGACTTCATCGAGCTCGACAACGTTCATGGCTTTCGGACACAGTGGACGTTACACGCGCCCGAAGATGCGCCCAACCAAGCGCTCTCGTATGTGCTCGTGGAGAAGCACGCGAGCGCGATCGTGACCTTCATCTTCTTCGAGAAGGACGCTGCAAAGATGACCCCTATCGCGGAGAGCATCGTCCACACGGTGGAGACCCCGACGTACAAGCATGAGCATTTTGGGCAGTCGAAATATTATCTGATCGGATATTACGGCGGCGGGTTCGTGTTCACGGCGATCGGCTTCATCGTGGCCGCCGTGCTCATCCTTCGGAGCCGGCGTCGAGAGGCGCTCACGCGCAACGCGGCAGGGAGCGTGTCATGACCTCCCACGTGCAGAGGATCGAAGCCGAAGGCCCTGCCCCCTTCCTTTTTTACGCGGAGAGTGCGCGCGACACCGCGCTTCGCGTGCTCTCCTTCCAAGGCCAAGAGGCCATCTCTCGGCCTTATCGCTTCGACGTTCGCTTGGCGACAAGCGCCCTCGACGCCGATGGGCTCGCCGCCGCGCTCCTCGGCTCGCGAGCGCGCCTGACGATCGATGTCCCCGGCGCCGAGCCGCGCGCCATTCATGGTGTTGTGTCGAGGGTGTGGGCCGAAGGCGTGGTGGAGCAGGACCGCGCCGCGCTCAAGGTCCGCATCGTCCCGCGCCTCTGGGGGCTCAAGAAGCGGAGGACGTGCCGTATTTTTCAGGACAAGACCGTGCCTGAGATCCTCGCCGCGCTCTTCGCGCAGGCCGGCGTGCCGCACCGCTCCGCCCTGCACCGTCGTTACCAGCCGCGCATCTACTGCGTGCAGCACCAAGAGACGGACTTCGCCTTTGCCGAGCGGCTCTTGGGCGAAGAGGGCATCTTCTACTTCTTCGAGCAGACGAGCGAGGGAGAGGTGCTCGTCCTCGCCGACAACGCGCACGCCTACACGGCCATCGCCGGCTCGCCGGAGCTTGCCTATCGCTGGGGAGGCGGTGATGGGCTCGCGGTCAAGGAGCACCACGTCACGCGCTTTGAGCTCCGCCGCGGCGTGGAGCCTTCTTCGGTGCTCCACCGTGACTACGACTTCAAAAGGCCCACCCTCGACCTGCGCGCCGAGCAGGCCGCCAACGACATCAAGCCCGACCATGGCCACGTCTACGACCACCACGGCGTGGACGAGGCCCCCGACGTCGGCGCGGAGACGGCCGCCGTCCAGCTCGAACAACATCGTCGCTTCGCCGCGCTCGCCGAGGGACACACCACCTGTCGGCGCCTCGCGCCCGGATATCGCTTCACCCTCGC
>CAYTJL010000576.1:0-1968 GCA_964437785.1 uncultured Polyangiaceae bacterium | reverse complement strand
GCAACGCGTCCTCGGGCACGAGCTGACCCACGTGGCCCAGCAGGGCGGAGAGGCGGGCGCCGTGCAGCGCATTCCGGTCGATGATCCGTACCGTGGGCCTCAAATCCCCGACGACCTCCGAACAAAGTTCAGACAATGTGAAAGTGTCCGTAGGAACCCCGAGTCATGCAGGTTATGTTGCGTGAACATCTGCTCCAAATACGATGGCCTCGACGCGGACATGTGCGCGAGCACGTGCATTCGATCGGTGCCTTGCGCGTCTCCCGAAGGCGAAATGAGCCTCGCGACGGCGCTCGCCGCGCTCGGGATCTCGATCCTCCTGATCGTCGCGATCGCCGGGGCGTTGCTCGATCCAGAGCCGACCACCAAGGTCGCTCTCATCGTGGGATCGCTCGAGCTGGCGGAGGCGCTCATGATCCTCCTCGGGATGAAGTCCAAGAAGAGCGGTGACGCTCAGCCCACGGCATAGCGGCTGTGCTCGCTCAACGCCCTTCGAGCGTGTCGAGCGCGGCGACGAGGCTCGCCACCCCGAGCCGGCCGAGCATCTTGTGCTTTGCTGCGGAGACCGGCGAGATCCGTTGAAGCAGGTCGATGATCTCGCGGCGCACGCACGACGCGGCGAGCCGATGAGCCTCATCCATCATCGCCGACGGTCCCTTCGCGCCGAGGGACTCCGAGAGCCCGAGCGCGGTGTCATTGGTCATGTCCGCGAGGACCGCATCGAGCGTGCCCGAGAGCTCTCCGAGCAGGATCCCCTCCGAGACATCGACGGAGAACAAAGATGGAATCTCCAGCGCGATTGTCCCCCAATAAACACCTCGACCCCACGCGGCGATGATCGCGTTGATATCCTCCGCGATCTCCTCGAACGCGGGTGTGGCAGCGCACGTCTCGAGGGCGTCCACGAGAGGTCTGCCCACCCCGATCATCAAGGACAACGCGTGTAAGAAGCGCGCGGCGGACAAGCGCCGATCCGCGGGCTCCCTCTCCAAAGCTCCTGCGAAGAGCCCGTCAATGCTGATGTAGCGCCCCAAATACCGAAGGAGCCACCCTGTCCCAAAGGTCGTTCCGCCGGCGACGTGAAGGGCGTCGATCGCGGCCAAGCAAGCATGGTCGACCGGAGGGCCCGCCGCGCGGAGCGCAGCGAGCGGCTCCGCGCCGGCGCTTACGGCATGAGCGAAGGGATCGAGGACAACGGCCTCGCGCGCGACGAGCGCGATCGCTCGCGGCGGCGGGATCCGTAGCTCAATAAGGATCCCGGTCGCGGTCAGCGCTTGTCCCAACGTGTGGTCCACGCGCTCATCGTATCATGATTGGAGGCGATCAGCTCTTGGCGTTCGCCAAGATCTTGTGCATCTCGTTGATGGGGATCTCGAAGGCGCGGGCGAGGGCTTGGAGCGCGAGGCCCTGTTTGGTGCCGATGCCGCCGTCTTTCCAGGCGACCGCGCACGCGACCCACATGGCGGCGCGCCGCTCCTCTTCGTCGACGATGATGTCGCCGCACTCGGCGATGCACGTGGCGGCGTCCGCCTCGTCGGTGCGGGCGCAGGCATCCTCCAGATGAGCGTTGATCTGCTCGAGCGGGACACACTCGTTGGTGGCGCGCGAGAGCGCCTCGGCGAGCACCGTGTATTCGTCGCCGCTCACCGCGCCGTCTGCCGCGGCGATCATGTACGCGCCTTGCACCATCAGCCCGAGGAGCGAGCCTCTGCGCGCGGCGATGGCCTCCGCCTCGTCCTCCATCGCGATTTGCGCGTTCGTCTCTTCTTGGATTTTGCCGATGATGTTCCCGAAATCGCCCAGCACCGGCTGGATGTTCGATGCGTCGCCCATGCTCGTTGCCTCCCTTTTTGGCAGGCCGCCTTCTACCCTACTTCTCGATCGAGCGGAAGGTGAAGCGCGCGCCTTATTTCTTGAACGAGCGGAAGGCGAAGAGCTGTTGGAGGAAGAAGTTCTGCGGGAACTCCA
>CAYTJL010000575.1:0-1975 GCA_964437785.1 uncultured Polyangiaceae bacterium | reverse complement strand
TCACCCCTTGACCTTCTCGGCCCACGCGAGGATCTTCGCGTACATCGCCCCTTCGACGCCGAGCGCCGCGGCGACCCGATCATCCAAGCTCCGCTGCTCGACCGCCGAGATGCCTTGATTGCGCTCGCCGAACGCGAGGCCCAATTCGCGGATTGAGCCGATCGCGGAGGCATCGGGCGCGGGCAGCGCGCGGAGATGACCAATCTTGAGCTGAGGCATGCCTTGGCGCGCGTCGCGGTGACGCATGTAATGATAAAAGCGGATGGGCGATGCGTTGAGATACCCCACCAAAAAGCCTGCGTCATACGGCGGCGCCGGCAGCCCGGCGAGGACCGAGTTACGGAACGCGCCGCCGTCGGAGAGCGCGGCGAGCGGGTAACGCGCGGTCTGACGAATCAAGACCTCGACGCGCCGCCACTCGCCCTCGGGCCGGAAGCGACCGCCGAAGTCGCGCGGATCGCAGTAGAGCGCGGCCGGCTTTCGCGAAAAGGGCGCGACCTCGCTGCCTGTTCGAACGGGCACGATGCGGTCGCCTTCGGGGGTTGGGGAGAAGCGCTCGACGTCACCGCCCATCGACTGAAACCCCCGCTCGCCGAAGAGCTCGGGCGGCAAACGAGGCAGGGCCCCGAGCCGGTCGAGGAAGGCTTTGGTGTCCGCGTCGAGATCGGAGCGTTCGAGCGGCCAGATGCCCGCGCGATCGAGAGATACCTTATCTCGCCTGCGGGTCGAGACGAGGCCCATCGAGGGTTGAAACACCCCTTCGAACGCGCCGTCGCCGAAGTCCAAGAGCTCGTCGTCGCAGACGGCGATGGCGTCGTGCGCGCGGCGGGTGGGCTCGTATCCATCGAGGTCGGCCATCGACGTGGGGAGCACGAGGCCGAGCCTCCCGCCCGGGCGGAGCAGCGTCGCGGCGCGGTGGACGAACACGCCTTGGAGCGTGCGATACCCGGCGAACGCAGGGCTCGTCTTGAGGTAATAGGCGCGGAGGTTGGGATCGAGCGGCTGCGCCGCGCGGCCCGCGTAGGCGACCCACGGCGGATTGCCCACGATCGCGTCAAAGCCCCCTTTGGCAAAGACGTGGGGCAGCCGCGCGGAGAAGTGGAAGGGGGCGTGAGGGGGGTTGGGGAGCGCGGGGTCGCCGTCGCGGGCGCTGCCGGTCAAGGCATCTCCGAGGAGGAGGGTTTGGTCGAAGGCGTCGAGCGGGAGATCGGGTGAGCCCACCACGAGCCACAAAGTGAGCCGGGCGAGCTCGACCGCGCGGGGATCTTGATCGATGCCATAGAGGCATTGGGTCGCGACCGCGGCGCGGGCGTTGAGGGTGGCGTGGGCCCCGCCGTGGGCTGAGCCGTGCACGTGGAAGCCGGTTTGCGCCCATGCTCGTTCGAGATGGTCGGCGAGCACCACACACGCTTCGACCAACATCGCTCCTACGCCCATCGAAGGATCGCAGATGGAGAGGGAGAGGATGTTATCGGGTGTCGTCGATGCGGCCAAGAGGGGAGCGAGGGTGCGCGCGACGAGCTCGCGGGCGAGCGCGCTCGACGTGTAATGAGCGCCCGTGTGCCTGCGTTTTCCCTGGTGATCGAGCGAGCCTTGGTGAAGCGCGCCGAGGAGGTAGAGCCCGGCGTTGGCGTTGAGCGAGCGCACGAGCGCGCTCGCGTCGGCCGCGGAGGGGGGTCTTGCGTCGCGATGCCGAGCCGGGTCGAGCAGGCTTTGAGGGGCAGCCCTGAGCGCCGTGAAGGCCCATTCCAAGAGCGCTTGAACCGCCGGCCAAGGGTCGTCGGTGTGGAGGAGCGCGGGTGGGGAGAGATGCGCAGGAGGATGGATGATGTCCAAGCTCGCGGCCGAGAGCACGAACGCGAGGCCCTGCGCGCTCTCCGGGAGGACGGAGAGCGACGGATCCGAGAGGATGGATGGCGCGCGGGCTTTGGGCATCGAGCGCGCCTTGTAGCGTATTTTCGTAGCGCTGGGCAAT
>CAYTJL010000574.1:0-1993 GCA_964437785.1 uncultured Polyangiaceae bacterium | reverse complement strand
GCGCAAACCCGCGCGTTCTCCTCGTCGGTCATCGAGCGAACGTTCGACATGCCGCTATCTCTACCACGGGCGGCGATGCTGTTAGAGGAAAAAAAATAATTTGCTTGCCTTCGGTCAATCCGTCCGTATTCTCCTCCCCGCGATGACCTTGGAGCCCGGCATGAACCCTGTCGCCACGGCGCTCGATGCCCTCTTTGCGGCCCTCCGCGCGCCGGCACCCTCTGCTCCCATCGCTCCCAAGGAGCCGGAGTTCATGACGGTGGCCGAGTTTGCACAGCGGCTCGACGTCTGCGAGCGGACCGTGCGCAACTTCATCAAAGCAGGGATGCCGCACGTGCGTCCGAGCCTACGGATCGTTCGGATTCGCGTAGAGGCGGCCGAACGATGGCTCGTCGAGCAGACTGGCCGGGGGAGCGCCGCGCGTGCAATGATGCTGGGCCGGTTGGCCTCGCGCCGCGGACGAGAGCAGGGAGACAAGCGCCGATGAGCAAGAGGAACGCAGAGCGGCCGGCATTGCCCCCGCTCCCTGAATCCATTCGACAGAAGCTCCCCGCCGGCGTCACCCTCTTCTCGCGCCCGGAGCAGGGGAGATGGATCATGTCGCTCGCGCCGGCATGGAAACAAATCCGGCTCCCCAAAGAGATTGTCCGGCCCGACGCGGCGTATGCCTTCGTCCTCGCCTACCTCGACGAGCGCAAGCTCAACCCCGGCGCAGGCATGGATCGCAATCGCGACGAGGGGCCCAACCTTCGTTATTGCGCCGACCGCTGGCTCGCCAAGCTCGAAGCCGACGATCGTTGTGCCCCCGCGACCTTCAAAGGGCATCGCTCCCACTTGAAGCTCTGGATCCTGCCCAAGTTCGGGGCAACCCCGGTCGCCGCGCTCGACGTCCCCATGGCCCGAGCGTGGATGATCGAGCTTCGTTTGGCCAAAAAGAACGGCCGCACCGTCTCTCACATGTGGTCCACCTTCACGAGCCTTTACGACTACTGCATGGCCGAAGGCTACGTGAAGTCCATCGCCGATGACCCGTGGTCCCGCGGGCGCGTCAACGTCCTTCGCCATCCCGCCGTGCTCGCAGAAGCACCCGAGATCGAAGAGACCGAGCCGCACACCATCCCTTTGCGGATCCTCCGCCCGCTGATCGCCTCTCCCTCGGTCGGGCTCCACAACCGCGCTCGTTACGTGCTCGGCGTGACAGGGGGCTTTCGAGACGGCGAGATCGCCGGCATTCAGCTCAAGTCACTCGACCTCGACGGCAACGACGAAGAGCCGCCCGCGGTGAGGATCGAACAGTCCCTCGCCACGGTCGGGGCCAAGGTCGGTGTCGCCTACGCCAAGCCCAAGAAGCCCAAGACCCAAAGCAGCAAGCGCAAAGCCCCCCTTCACCCGGCCGCCGTCGCCGCGCTCCGCGAATGGTTGACCGAAGGCTGGCCCGCGTACGTCGGCCGCCGGCCCGGCCCCGAAGACTATTTGTTTCCCCGCCCCGACGGTAAACCCTGCCGCCCCAAGAGCGCGCGCGAGCTGCGCGAGGACCTGATCCGCTCCGGGCTCCCCACGGAGCACGAGGGCAGGCCGTTCGAGTTCAAAGACCTCCGCGCGACGTTCGCGACCGCGCTCCAAGAGGCCGGCGTGGACGAGCGCATCATCAAGCGGCTTATGGGCCACAGGACCGTAGGCGTGACCGAGCGGCACTACACGAAGCGCGACCTCCGAACGATGGGCGCCGCCGTCGCCATGATCGACCTCACGTGGGAGAGCAGCCTTCCAGCGTTCCCGCTGATGACTCACGAAGCGACGAAGAGCACCCGCAGCACCCGGCCGAACAGCGCCGACGTGGAGCTTGCGCACCTCGCGGCACAAGAGCGCGGGAGCGGCACCGAAATCTGCACTGTGCAGCCTACAGTGCAGGTTCGCACTGTAATTGCCAGAATCCCCTTAGATTCCCGGAGCCACCTTCGAGGCTTGAACTCGAGACCTACGGTTTACGAAA
>CAYTJL010000573.1:0-2002 GCA_964437785.1 uncultured Polyangiaceae bacterium | reverse complement strand
TACGACGCAGTCGGCAACCAGATCACGCGGCCGGGCATCGCGCAGATCGCTTACACCGCCTTCGACTTGCCCAAGGCGTTCTCGCCCGCGCAGGGCGGCGACATCGCGCTCGACTACGACGCCGACGGGCGCCGCGTGCGAAAGGTCTCGACTTCCACCACCGTCTACCTGGACGAGCTTTATGAGCGCGTCTCGGGCGGCGCGGGCATGGTCCATCGGTACTACGTCCACGGCCCGGACCGCCCGATCGCCGTGGTCGAGCGCACCCTCGTCAACGAAGAGATCAACTACCTACACGCCGATCACTTGGGCTCGACCGACGTTGTAACGCAGGGTCCGGGCTCGCCTGTCGAGCGGCGCAGCTACGACGCCTTCGGCCGGCGACGTAACATCATTTGGAAGCAGGCCGCGCCGGCATCGTTCCCCGAGGCGACGAACAAGGGCTACACCGGGCACGAGAGCGACACCGAGCTTGGCCTGATCAACATGAAAGGCCGTCTGTACGATCCGGCGCTCCGGCGCTTCTTGACGCCTGACCCCATCGTTGCGCATCCCGAGCTTGGGCAAAGCTACAACGCTTATTCGTACGTCCGCAACAATCCCCTTGGATTCACCGATCCATCGGGGTTTCAAGCCGTACCTCCTGCTGACATCAATGGTGCTCCTGCGTCCATCGGAGCACATATTATCGGGCACGTCGTCCAATGGCCTCGTCCCCCAACAGAGCGGCCTTCTAGCGCGGTCACGGGTGGACCGATGTCCCATGGATCGCAGCCCCCGCCTACCATCGGCCCACCCCCTCCGCCCGCATCGCCCGCGCAGGCCAAGGATGAGGCGGTCAACGCCGGAGCGGTTCAAACGCCGGGCGACGTGAGCACCATCGGCAATATCGCCGGTATCGCCGACCGTATTTTGAACCCCGAGCCGACCATCCATGCCACGAGCACCGCGGGAAAGATTGGCGCGGGCGTGTTCTTGGGCGTCTTTGATGTAGTCAATACGAGCAAGGATTTCACCCTCAGCATCGTGACGTTCGGGGGATATGGCACGCTCAAGTTTGGCGTGGGCTTGCTCGCCGCGGGGGACCGGCGCGCGTACCTCGAACAGTCCGCGGTCCACCACGTTGTGTCGAGCGTTCCGTATGCGGGGGCGGTGCTCGCGGCGGTCAATCTTGGAGTCAAGATCAAAAATGGAGACGTTCAAGGGGCCGTGAGGGCGGCGGTGCCCGTCGTTGTGGGGGTTGTCGCGTCGGTGGTTGCGGGACGAGCTTCGTCGACACCAATCAAGGGCGCAACATCGAGGCGTCCGAGCGCAAGTCTCCGTGACAAAGTATTCGAAAAAAGCAAAGATGCGGGGGGGACCCCTCGGTGTGCCTACTGTGGCAAGCCGATCACTCGGGATCCGAGGCAACCTAACTCATACGAAGCAGATCATGAAATCCCATTCTCTAGGGGTGGTCCAACGGTCGAGGAAAATCTCATCGGCGCGTGTCGAACTTGCAATCGGAGCAAGGGTGCGCTTACTCCATCGGAGTTCAAAAATCGATGAAACCTGAGCCGGCCGTCTTCGTTTGCTCTCACGTCTTCAACGATAGCCGCCCAGTGCTCCTTGTCGCGAGGGAGGGCGGTGACTGGATGTACCTGTGTGGCGACACTCACAGCGATGGTGAGCCTTATCAAGTTGTTGGAGCGGGGCACATCCTGAGCCGTGACCCGACGATCAGCAAAGTCATGGATTTGCCCGACGGTTGGGAGGCGGAGCGATCACATGTAGGAGCGCCATGGATCCGGAAGCTGCTGACGGAGGAGTGAAAGGGTGGTCAAGGAAGTCGGGGAAACGCGGCCCGCCCCCACGGGCCGCCGTTTCCAAAACGTTTCCACGACATGCCGATCTCGGGCGATCGCACTGTGCTCTCGGCGGCTGTGCTCGCTTTCGTTTTTCCCCAGTAAACCCCGCGGATTCACGCGCCGTGACGTTGATTTGGGGTTCTTCTACTACCTAC
>CAYTJL010000572.1:0-2006 GCA_964437785.1 uncultured Polyangiaceae bacterium | reverse complement strand
GCTCCACCACGTCGCGGCCAAGTGCGGCGTCTTCGCCGAGACCGACATCGTGAACCTGGTGAAGAGCGGCATCCCCGCGACCGAGGTGCTCTGCTCGCTGGCCGACGCGATCGTCCTGCAGAACCTCAGCGTGTTGACCCGCGGGTCAACCCTCAAGCACAAGGTGCTGCTGCTCGGCGGGCCCAACACGTACCTGCCGTTCCTCCAAGAGTGCTGGCGCCTGCGCATCCCCGCGACGTGGGCGGAGCGCGGCTACACGTGGCCGAGCGACCGCCCCATCGAGGAGACCGTCTTCGTGCCCGAGAACGCGCAGTATTACGCGGCGTTCGGCGCGTGCGTGTATGGCATGCGCGAGGCGGCCGAGGTCGGCCTCTACGCCGGCATGGACGGGCTCGTCGAGTACATGAAGAACGGCCGCAAGGCGCGCCTCGGCGAGAGCGCGGGCCCGCCGCTCGTCAAGACGGCGAGCGAGGTCGACGAGTTCAAGAAGCTCTACTCCATCCCTCGCTTTACGCCGATGAAGCTCCAGCCCGGCCAGGTGGTGCGCGGGGTCATCGGGCTCGACGGCGGCTCGACGTCGTCGAAGGCCGTGCTCATCGACGAGGAGTCCAACATCGTCTGCAAGGCGTACCAGCTCTCCAAGGGCAACCCCATCCAGGACGCCAAGGAGCTGCTCGCCAAGCTGCGTGACTACGTCGCCGGCCAAGGCGCGACGCTCGACGTGATCGGCTTCGGCGGCACGGGCTACGCGGCCGACGTGCTGCAAGAGTGCATGCGCGCCGACGTGAACATCGTCGAGACCGTCGCGCACATGATGAGCGCCGTGAAGTTCTTCGGCGAGGTCGACGTCATCTGCGACATCGGCGGCCAAGACATCAAGGTCCTCTTCATGAAGAACGGGGACATCGCAAACTTCAGGCTTTCGAACTCGTGCTCGGCGGGCAACGGCATGTTGCTCCAAGCCATGGCCGATCAGTTCGGGCTGCCCGTCACCGAATACGCCGACACCGCGTTCGGCGCCGAGCTCGCGCCCAAGTTCAGCTACGGCTGCGCCGTGTTCCTCGACACGGATCGCGTGAACTTCCAAAAAGAGGGCTTTAGCAAGGAGGAGCTGCTCGCCGGGCTCGCGCAGGTGCTCCCCAAGAACGTCTGGCAATACGTGGTGCAGATCCCGCGGCTCGCCGCGCTCGGCACGCGCTACGTGCTCCAAGGCGGCACGCAGTACAACCTCGCGGCGGTCAAGGCGCAGGTCGACTACATCAAGGAGCGCGTGCCCGGCGCGCAGGTCTTCGTGCACCCGCACACGGGCGAAGCGGGCGCGCTCGGCGCCGCCTTCGAGACGCTCCGGGTCATCAAGCGCCGCGGCAAGTCGACGTTCATCGGCATCGATGCGGCGATCGCGCTCGAGTACACGACCAAGAACGACGACGAGACCGTGTGCCACTTCTGCCCGAACGAGTGCAAGCGCACGTTCATCGACACGACGCGGCCCGACGGCTCCACGAGCCGCTACATCTCGGGCTTCTCGTGCGAGAAGGGCACGGTCGAGAGCGAGCAGGCGATGCTCGATCTGGTCGCCGAGCGGAAGAAGATCGCGAAGCAGTTCCCGAACATCGTCGACTACGAGTCGAAGCTCGCGTTCCGCCACTTCTACGAGCCCGCGCCCATGCCCGAGGACGGCGCGCCCGTGAAGGACATCGTCGTCAAGCGCGGCTTCTTGGGCATCAAGCGCGTCGAGACCACGCGCCCGTTCAAGCGCAGCGGCCCGGCGGTGCGCGAGCGCCTCCGCCGCGTGCGCATCGGCATCCCGCGCGTGCTCAACATCTACTCGACGGCGCCGTTCTTCCGCACGTACTTCGAGGCGCTCGGCGTGCCCAAGCAGAACGTCGTCTTCAGCGATCACACGAGCGAAGAGATGTGGGTCGAGGGCGGCAAATACGGCTCGATCGATCCGTGCTTCCCGTCGAAGGTGGCGCAGGCGCACATCCACAACCTGCTCTTTCACC
>CAYTJL010000571.1:0-2015 GCA_964437785.1 uncultured Polyangiaceae bacterium | reverse complement strand
CGCTCATACGCACCTATGCGCGCACGTAAACGTATGAGAAACAATCAGCGCCTTAGCAGTGCCCGATGGTCACGCTCCCCTCATTGCCTCCAGCGCCCCCCGCACCTCCCCTCCCAGTCCCGGCGACCGCGCGCTCCTCGCCGCCCACACCCGCTCAATCCGGATCACCGCGCCCCTCGGGATACCCAGCTCTTTCGCCGTCTCCTCCACAACCCCTCGTTCGCTCGCTACCGCCAATCGCGCGTACTCCGCGACGCCGATCGGGCCGCGCTCGGCTTCGAGCTGAGCGACGTACGCCTCGTCAAACGCTTTGAGCAAATCCAACTTCCCCTTTTGCGTCTCGCGCTTGATCTCCCCGAGCCAGTGAGCTTGGACCTTGTCCCAATCCTTCTCCGCGATCTCATGCTCCTTCAAGATCGCTTGCTTTTCGCTCTTGCGCCGCGCCAGCGACGCGCTGATCGCAGCGCACCTCTCGATCGAATACTTTTCGAGCGGCAGCTTCTCGGGCTCCGGCGGCGCTTTGGGCAGAGGAGGGAGCTTGCTCGTCTCCTCTTCGTTCGCCTCGGCTACCGGAGCCGCCTTGGCCGCGTTCGCCCGCTCGACCATCTCGGGTGTGGCGAGCGGGCCAATCATCGGCGGCTCCTCGGGAAGAGGGGCAACAACAGGCGCAGGCACGACTGGAGCCGGCGCCTCAACGACCTTCGGCGCAAAAGCCACCTTCGGCTCCGGCTCCGGCGCAGGCGCGGGCGGTGCGCCCGCAAAAGGCAGCACCTCCCTCGCCGGCGCCATCATCGATCCAACGAGGGTGCCCGTGATGTCCTCCGTATCACCTCGTTCGCTCGGAGACATTGGCCCGCTCGACACCGCCAAAGCGCTCTGCCCAGGCACGAACGGCAGCGCCGGCCCGGGCACGTCAAACGTGATCTTCATGGTTGTGTCGACGTCGGTGTCGCGCGCCTCCGCCATCGGAGGCCGCGTAAAAGGCAGCGTGATCCTCGCCGCCTTCTTCATCACCATAGGCCCGCTCAGCGTCTCGTCCGCCGCCTTCACGTCCGCCCCCTGCGCGCGCACCACGACCCGCCCCGCCTCGGCCGGGTGCGTGAGCCACAACCGCCCTCGCCAAACCAGGTTACACACCCCCCGATCGGTGTCGATCGTCAACGTGTCACACGTGAGCGCCACCTCGGCCGCGCCCCCGCTCCGCTCCACCACCGCGTGCGGCCGCACCGAAGCGAGGTTGGTCACGAGCCTCGCGTGCTCGGGGTGGAGGTGCTCGAGGACAATCCGCTCATCGCTCCGCAGCTCGTCGACCTGCTGATCCAAAGGCGCCGCGTTGAAATAACGAGGATCGATGTCCGAGGGCATCGGCGCCTCGTGCCACCCCGCGTGCCGCCACGCGCGCGCGTGATGATACAGCTTGGCCACCCGCGTTGGCCACGAAGGTGCGATGGGCCCAAACCCGATCGGGTCAATATACTCCCCCGGCGCCGATACATAATGATCCAACGACTGAAGGTTGGGCAAAGGCCGAAACCCATACGTGTCGGGCAGCGCGTCCGCGCGCACCCCCGCCGGGTTTTCCGTCCCCGGTCCGCCCCCCGCCCGCTCCCAACGCAGCGATATTTTGCTGAACCGTTGCCCCTCGCGGAGCACCCCATCTTGCCCCCAGGCGCGCTCCCCAAACACCGCGATGGACTTGTCGACGCCCGCGATGAGCATCCTCGCCACGAGCGAGCTCACCGTCTTGCCGCGCGGCGCATACGCGCTCCCCACGAGGAGCACGTCCGCCTTGGCCTTGAACGGCGCGAGATCGCTCGCCGCATGAAGGCTCCGCCGATCATCGTCGTTCCAATAACTGTCCGCCTCGTGCACCGGATCTTGCTCCGCCGCGAGCGGAGACTCGCCGGGGACGAGCAAATAGGTCGCTTTGCAAACTATCGTGAGCGCCCACGCCTCCGCGCGAGGCCGCCACACCACCGAGCCCACCCGCAACGAGCACGCCGAGACCACATCCA
>CAYTJL010000570.1:0-2031 GCA_964437785.1 uncultured Polyangiaceae bacterium | reverse complement strand
TGCGAGAAGCGCTCGCGCGCCTGCTGCTCGATCGCGGTCGGCGCGACGAGGCTCGCGTTGATGCGCAGCCCCGTGCGGCTCGTAGGATCGGGCCACGTCGCGCTGTCGATCGGGATCGGGATGTCCGGCAGCGGCTTGTGCGCGAGGTCGAAGCGCACGCGCGCGCCGGGGCCGTCGGGCGTGCGGCGCAGCCCGTTCGGCGCGTGATCGGACATGCACGAGGACAGCGTCACCGCGGCGAGCGCGAGCGCGTAGAGGGAGCGGGGGATCGACATGAGGGGCCTCGGCGCGACGAGGGGCGCGCTGGGTCGAGGTTATCTCAAAAGCGCTGTTTATCGGTCCACAAGAGGTGTTGTTCGCGCTGTCAAGCTTTCTGCGCAGGCCGACACTAGAGTGCAAGGAATTACAAGTGCGTGACAATTCGGGAGTACGGGGGTGTTAGTCCCGATCTCGGAAAACGATGCTCCACGCACTCCTCTGCGTCCTCTACTTTGCGGTCCTCCTGGGTCTGAGCGCGTTCGGCCTTCACCGGCTTCACCTGGTGCTCCTCTGCGCGCGGCATCGCTCGAAGCTCGATGCCCTCAAGGGCGTGCCCCCCACGCCGGCCGACGCCGACCTCCCCGCGGTGACGATTCAGCTCCCGCTCTTCAACGAGTCGACGGTCGCGGCGCGGCTGCTCGATGCGGTCGCCGAGATCGACTATCCGGCGCACCTGCTCGAGATCCAGGTGCTCGACGACTCGACCGACGAGACGCGCTCGCTCGTGAGCGCGCACGTCGAGAAGCTCCGCGCGCGCGGCGTCGATGCGGTCTACATCCACCGCGTCGATCGCACGGGCTACAAGGCGGGCGCGCTCGACAACGGGCTCAAGGTCGCGAAGGGCAAGCTCATCGCGGTGTTCGACGCGGACTTCATCCCGCCCGCGAGCTTCCTCCGCGCTGTCGTCGGTCACTTCACCGATCCCAAGGTCGGCATGGTGCAGACGCGCTGGGGCCACATCAACCGCGACGTCTCCACGCTCACGCAGATCCAGGCGCTCATGCTCGACGGCCATCACCTCGTCGAGAACCGCGCGCGCTTCGGCGCGGGGCTGCTCTTCAACTTCTCGGGCACCGGCGGCATCTGGCGTCGCGACGCGATCCAAGCGGCGGGCGGCTGGGAGCACGACACGCTCACCGAGGACTTGGATCTGAGCTACCGGGCGCAGCTCGCGGGTTGGAAGTTCATCTACCGCGAGGACGTGGTCTCGCCGTCCGAGCTCCCCGAGAACCTCTCCGCGGTGCGCGCGCAGCAGTACCGTTGGGCCAAGGGCACCGTGCAGACGGCGCGCAAGCTCATGCGCCGCGTGATGGCGTCGAACCTCAGCTTGCACCAGCGCATCGAGGCGATGTTCCACCTCACGCCGCACTTCGCGTACCCGCTCTTGCTCCTGCTCAGCGTGATGCTCCTGCCCGCGCTGGTGCTCATGCCGGCCACCAACACGATGACGATGCTCATCGTCGATTTGCCGCTCTGCACCGCGACCACGGGCTCGCTGCTCGCCTTCTACATGACGGCCGAGAACGCGCAGGGCCGGCCCCGCATGGGCGCGCTCCTTCGCCTCCCGATGATCATCGCGCTCGGCACCGGCCTCGCGCCGCATCTCACCAAGGCCGTCCTCGAGGGTTGCCGGCAGATGGCGGGCGAGTTCGTGCGCACGCCCAAAGATGGTGTGAACAAGGGTCGTTATCGCGCCCGCGCCGATCTGCCGCTCTTCGAGACCGCGCTCGCGCTGCTCTCGTTCGTGTCGGCCATCGCCTCCATCGAGACGCGCCACTACTTCGCGACGCCCTTCACCATCCTCTTCACGGTTGGTTATGCGTACGTCGCGCTCCTCATCGCGCGCGAGCAGTCCGCGCGCCGCCGCGTGGCCGCGACCACGCCTGCGCTCGCCTCGGGCGAGGCCTCGCCTGTGAGCACCAGCGAGCCCCCGCCTTCGTCGGGCGAGTGGGTCACGCAGCAAGCGTCCTCGTCGGTCTCCGACATGGCCGC
>CAYTJL010000569.1:0-2040 GCA_964437785.1 uncultured Polyangiaceae bacterium | reverse complement strand
ATGAAGCGACGCGAATTGACGTGGTACGCGCTCGCTGTCTTTGGAGCGGAGCGCGCGGGTCACTGGATCCAGAGCACGCCGATGAGCAGATCGTCGACCGCGATCACGGCGGGGACTGCTGGCTCACCCGAGGGCGGTTCGAACACGAACCAGCTCGACCTCTGGCCCGGCCAGAGGTCGGTGGTGAACCAATGCCGGAGCGTCGCGTAGTCCTCGAATGGAGGCGACGAGCCGTAGTCCGGCTCGTCGAGCACGCAGCCATCGGCTTGTGCCTCGGCGCGCGCGGCGGCGTGCTCAGCGGCGTTGCGACGCAGCCTCGCGTCGGTGGCGGCGAAGATCGTCTCGATCTCGCGCTCCATGCGCGGACGTTCGGCGTGGCGCCAGACGCCCTGCAGGAAGATCGAGTAGGGTGAGTCTTCGGGCGTCCACTGGTTGAAATGGTCTTCGAGAAAGACCTGCACCAGTAGGCGTCGAGGATCCTCGAACTGCGCTGGATCCGACCCGGCGCTCCACAGCGCGGACGCGAGCTTGGCGTCCTCGACGACCTCCGCGACCGGCACGACCTTGAGCCATGCAACGTCGCGCTGGTGATACTCGAGGGTCATGATCTGGGCGGCGAGCCCACGACGACGGGCTTCGTCTTCGATGGTCATCCTTCGAGTTTACGCGAAACGGGGAGATGGCAGCGCCGACCGGGATCGCGCGCCGACGAGGCGGACGTGGTCGTGCAACGATGGGCCGCGAGGGGCACCGCGGTCCGTCGGGCGCCGAGCGGGGGCTTGAGCGATGACAACCAGGACGCCAATCGTGATTGTCGAGGAGCGTTGGATACACGAGCCCATCGACGTCCGAGCGGCGTTCCCAATGGACGGCCAACCCCTCGCGCACATATCTTCTCTTAGCGTCTTTGCGCCTCTTGTATCGCGTGTTTGCTGTGGCGGGGTCGCTGGGTGTAGCGTCTTTGCGCGCGCTGAAGGCGGTTACGACCACGGCCCCGCGGCGCTCACAGCTTCACTTGATGGACGGCGAGATGGACCGGCGCCGGGCCTCCATGGGCGTCAGGCCCGTCCATCGCTTGAAGGCCCGATGGAAGGCCGGCGCCGTGGAAAATCCGAGCAAGAATGCCACCTCGGAGATAGACATCCAAGGGTTCTCCAAGTGCCGCAGGGCGAGGTCGCGGCGCTCGGCGTCGACGACGTCAGAGAAGCTCGTCCCGGCCTCCGCCAGCCGTCGTTGCAGGCTGCGCGGGCTCGTGCGTAGCTTCCGGGCGATAGAGGACATCGAAGGCTCCCCCTCTGGCAGCAGGAGCGCGACGCAGCGCCGGACAGCAGGCAAGAGCGTGTCATCCTGGGGCACCTGGGACAGCCGCTCGTCGATCCGGCGTTCGAGCAGGGAGAGTAGATCCGGATCTCCCTGGGCAAACGGTCGGGCGAGCCACGCACTGTCAAACAGGATCTCATCGCGCGCGCGATCATAGAGCACAGGAGCACCGAATACCCGTTCCTGCGCGCTCACCTCCGCGGGTTTGGCATACGTGAAGTGGACCTCCAAAGGGGCGAACGATGCGCCGGCGTGCTCTCGGGCCAGCAGGACGAGCGACGCGAGCAGACCCTCCACCTGGTGCCTCTCCCTCTTGCTCGAAACAGCGCTCATCTGGTAGACGAGCCGAGCCACGCCCTCCGCGGTCTCCAACGAGAGGGCAACTCCGCTGTTGAGCAAGCGGAAAAAACGGCCGCACCGCGTGTAACAGGCGCTCAGCGTGGGACAGCTCCGCAAGGCGTAGCTCAACGTGTCGTCGTGCCGCTGCGATGCGCGCGAAACCCACTCCGCCACGTGCACGCCCAGAGCGTCGTCGCCGGTGAGGCGCACCGCTTCGTCCCAAAGGCGCTGTTCCTCATCGAGCGTCACGAACGCGTCGGGGTCGGCGAGCACCGCGTGGCTCAGGCGAGCAGCCTGGAGCAGCACGTCTGGAGGCACCCCCGACTGACTGGCATACAGGACCACGGCAGCGGTCACTTTGCTGGAGATCACGGGCCGAGT
>CAYTJL010000568.1:0-2060 GCA_964437785.1 uncultured Polyangiaceae bacterium | reverse complement strand
ACGGTCGTCGCCGAGGAGCATCCCATGTGGCGTTTTGACAGAGCCCTTCCTTACATCCTCTCGTCCCTCGTCCTCATCGCGTTTGGTTGTGGGGGGGAGGTCCAAGCTTCGGGCGGAGGAGCCGTGTCGTTCAGCGGCGTATTCCCTTCTGCGGCCTGCGCACGGCGATCCTGCGCCGATGCGAACGCGAGCTGCGGCTTCATCGGCGACGGCTGCGGCGATCTCGTCGAGTGCGGCGGCGCGGGCGTCGTCAACACCGGCTGTCCTGATCAACAGAGCTGCGGCGGCACGACGGTCAATCAGTGCTCTCCGGGCGTGTGTGCGCCGGCCACGAGCTGCGGGGCGAAGAACTGTGGGTTTATCGGGGATGGCTGCGCGGGCAACCTCTATTGCGGCGACTGCGCCTTCCCCGAGGTGTGCGGCGCGATCGAGCCCAATCGCTGCGGCTCGCCCTCGCTGGAGCCGCAGGCGCTCCACGGCGCCATGGATATCTCGCGGGCCTCCGCCGACGAATTCGAGGTCTACGGCAGGGTCACGCTCGCGCGCGCCGATCGCGAGAACACCCTCCAAGTCGCCTTTTGGCTGGTCCGGCCCGAGAGCGGCAAAGGCATCGATTTAAAGACCGTCGACGCGGAGCTGAGGCAATATTCGCCCGAGGACGTTTGGGATTTGGACCCTCAAGGCACCATGGATCTCGACGTCGAAGAGACGGACTGCCACGGCGAGGGCAACTGCCTCCTCGGGATCACCGCGACCCTTCACATCACGTCGAGCCCGGTGTTCGCCGGCGACATCACGTTGACCGCCAACGAGATCTGGGTCGAGGCGTCGGACAGCGGCGGCGGGTGCTCTACGTCGTTCCCGATCCCCTCGAAGTGACGCGCGTTCACGGGGGGATCGGCGGCGTGTAGGATCGCGCCCGCATGACACAGCCGTTCGAGCTCCGGCCCGACATGGTGATCGCGGGCCGCTACCGCGTGCTCTCGCTGCTCGCGTCGGGCGCGATGGGCGCGGTGTACCTCGTCGATCAGCTCACGACGGGCAAGCGCCGCGCGCTCAAGGTGATGCTCCCGCAGCTGCTCGACGACGAGCGGCTGCGCGCGCGCTTCGAGCAAGAGGCCAAGATCAGCGCCGAGATCGCGAGCGAGCACGTGGTCGAGGTGGTGGACGCAGGCGTCGACGAGACCGGGAAGATCCCTTGGATCGCGATGGAGCTGCTCGAAGGAGAGACGCTCGGCGCGAGGCTCCGGCGCGAGGGCGCGCTCGCCATCGACGTCGTGCGCGAGGTGATGGCGCAGCTCGGTCACGCGATCGGCGCGGCGCACGACAGCGGCATCGTTCACCGCGATCTCAAGCCCGAAAACGTGTTCCTCGCCGAGCCTCGCCGCGCGGGGATCCCCTTTACGCTCAAGGTGCTCGACTTCGGCATCGCCAAGCTGATGAGCGAGTCGCAGACGCACGCAACGTCGTCGCTCGGGACTCCGCTCTTCATGGCGCCCGAGCAGGCGTCGCCGGGCGCGCGCGTGACGCCCGCGGCCGACGTGTGGGCGCTCGGGCTCATCGCGTTTCGGCTGCTCATCGGCAAGCACTATTGGTTGAGCGGCAACCTCGGCGGATCCAACGCGATGATGGTGCTCAACGAGGTCGCGCACCTGCCGATGCCGAGCGCGTCGGCGCGCGCGCTCGAGCTCGGCTTCGAAGGGGGTTTGCCCAAGGGCTTTGATGCGTGGTTCGCGCGCGCCGTGAGCCGCGATCCCGAGGCGCGCTTTCCCAACGCCCGTGAGGCGCGGCGGGCGCTCGACGCCGTCCTCGCGCTCGACCCCAAGAGCCCTGAGAGCGCCTTTGATCCCAAAGGCCAATTGTCCTCCGCGCCGCGCGGCGGATCCCGGCGGTGGCTTATCGCGGCCGGGATCGTCGCGGCGTTGGGATCGGCCTTGGGGGCAGGGCTCATGATCCGCGCGAAGCAGCGACCCATCTCGCACGACGCCGCGCCGAGCGCGAGCGCGCCTGGGAAGCTTCCCGCCGATCTCGTGCAGGTCATCATTCGATCCCACTTCGGC
>CAYTJL010000567.1:0-2069 GCA_964437785.1 uncultured Polyangiaceae bacterium | reverse complement strand
GCGGCGCTGCCGTTTGAGGCAAAGCCCTCTGCTCCGGCGAAGGCGTGGGCCCCGGAGCTGACGCTCGAACAGCACGCCTCGCTCATCGTCGATCTGGGGATGGCCCCCGGGCGCGAGGCCGAGGTCTTGGCGCGTTATCGGCTCACGCCCGAGCTCAAGGCCCGTGTGGATCAGTATTATCGAGAGAGGGTGACGGCGAGCCCGGAGGCCAAGGCCGCGTGGGACAAGGCGTATCGCGCGTATTACGCGTGGATCACAGCGAATCGCAGGTGATCAAACCCGCTCGATGATGGTGGCCACGCCCATGCCGCCGCCGATGCAGAGCGTGATGAGCGCGGTCGCTTTGCCGCTGCGCTCCAGCTCGTCCACCGCGGTGCCGAGCAGGCACGCGCCGGTCGCGCCGAGCGGGTGACCGAGCGCGATGGCGCCGCCGTTCACGTTGATGCGATCGAGCTCGATCCCGAGCTTCTTGGCGGTCTGGAGAGGTACGGTGGCGAACGCCTCGTTGATCTCCCAAAGGTCGATGTCTTTGGCCGCCATGCCCGCCTTCTTGAGCGCCTTTTCGCTCGCGGGCGCAGGCGCCGTGAGCATGATGACGGGCTCGGTGCCCGCGGTCGCGACGGAGCGGACCTTGGCGCGGGGCTTGAGGCCGTGCGCCTTGACGTAGTCGCCCGACGCGAGGAGCACCGCCGCGGCGCCGTCGACGATGCCCGACGAGTTGCCCGCGGTGTGAACGTGGTTGATGCTCGCGACGCCCGGATAACGAATCAGCGCGAGCTGATCGAGCGTCTCGCCGTTCGGCCCGAACACCGTGCCGCCCATGCCCGCGAACGCAGGCTCCAGCTTGGTGAGCGCGTCGATGGTCGCGCCCGCGCGCGGGTGCTCGTCTTTGTCGAGCAGCGGTTTGCCTTCGAGATCGACCACCGTAAAGAGGCTCTTCGCGAAGCGCCCCTCCTTGATCGCGCGCTCGGCTTTGTGCTGGCTGTGGAGGGCGAACGCGTCCATGTCCGCGCGCGAAAAGCCCTCCATCGTGGCGATGAGATCGGCCGAGATGCCCTGCGGCACCATCGCGATCTTCTTGCGGAGGTTGAGGTTGTTCGCGTCGAGCCACTGGCAGTCGCTGCCCATGGGCACGCGCGACATGCTCTCGACGCCGCCCGCGACGACCAGCTCTTGTTGGCCGCTCATGACGCCCATCGCCGCGAAGTTGATCGCTTGAAGACCCGAGCCGCAGAAGCGGTTCAGCGTGACGCCCGTCGCCGTGTCGGGGTAGCCCGCGGTGAGCACCGCGCTGCGCGCGATGTTCGCGCCTTGCTCGCCCGTCTCGGTCACGCAGCCGATGACCACGTCCTCGACGTCGCTCGTGGAGACGCCCGACCTCTTCGCGAGATGATTGAGCGTCTGCGCGAGCAGCTCCTGCGGATGCAAGCTGGAGAGGGCGCCTTTGCCAGCCCTGCCACGACCACGAGGAGAACGAACGGCATCGAGGATGAAGACATCACGCATCGGGGACCTCCAGCGTCAAATGCGGCGCTTAGCACACGAAAGGTCGAGAGGTAAGGGGATCACATGCTCCGCGTCGCCTTGTATCCTCCGGGCATGGCAGACGCAGCGCCCAAGCTCGTGTGGGTCGATCTCGAGATGACCGGCCTCGATCAGATGACGTGCGAGATCGTCGAGATCGCCACGCTCGTCACCGATCAGGATCTCAACGTCGTGGCCGAGGGGCCGTGCCTCGTGATCCGGGCCTCGGACGAGGCGCTCGCGTCGATGAGCCCGTTCGTGCGCGATCTGCACGAGCGATCGGGGCTCCTCGATCGCATCCGATCATCGGACGTGACGCTCGAAGACGCCGAGCGCGCGACGCTCGCGTTCTTGGAGAGGCACACGGAGCGGAGCACCGCGCCGATCTGCGGCAACTCCGTGTGGAAGGACCGCGCGTTTTTGGAGCGGCACATGCCCGCCGTGAACGCGCACCTGCACTACCGGATGATCGACGTCTCGACGATCAAAGAGCTCGTGAAGAGGTGGTACGCGCCCGCGCTGCACGCGCCCAAAAAGAAGGAGAT
>CAYTJL010000566.1:0-2069 GCA_964437785.1 uncultured Polyangiaceae bacterium | reverse complement strand
TTTTTACTTCAACGCCTCGGCGGCGGCCCCGGCGGAGATCGCTTGGGCGAACCAACGATCGAGCATTGCGACGTCGGTGCACGCATCGATCTGTTGCGTTTGCGGAGGGGTGAGCGGCAGCTTGCGGAGATCGAGCAGACGGCGAAGCGCTGCGCGCTTCTCTGCGAGCCGCCCTTCTTTGCGCCCTTGCCGGAGCCCCGCGGCTCGGCCCCGCCGAGCGCCGCGATCCTCGCCGAATTTGACGAGATCTTCGATCACGACCGGCTCCAGATGGACGTCTTCCATTGCGCTCACCATCTCTTTGTACCTCCCTCGCATCGCCGCTGCAACAACGGCCATGTGCCGCTCCGCCCAGCTCGCGTTGTGCGCGCGGAGCGCCTTCGCCACCTCAGCGCACAGCGCCGTCGTCGAGCGCCCCTCCCTGTGGGCGCCCGCTGCAAAACAAGCTGTGCTCGGGCTCGCGAGCAACAAGCTGGCTTTCACCTTCTGCAAGAGCACGGTCGTCACCTTCACCGTGATATCGTCCACGCACATCTCGCTCCGCGGATGCCGCTTGGGCGGCGAGGTGAGCCACAGCGCCACCGTCCAGACCCTTCTTTTGTTGCGGTTTCGGAGCGCTAAACCAACGTGGTACCACAACGTGCGCGCCTCGAACCCGTTGTCTCGGTACCCCTGGCACTCCACATGAGCAAGCTCATTGGATGTAACGCGTGCGGCAAAGTCTGCATCGAGCTCCGGGGGCAGACCATCAATGTGCGTCGGCGCCACATCCTCCTGCGAGAGCACCGCGCCGGGAGGCAAACGCCCCGGCGCTACCGCGTTGAGCAACGCTGCGATGACGTCCGGTTGAGCACGTGCGAGCGCCCGAAAGGCGCGGTCGGACTTGGGCATACCCTCTTATTGCACATGGCTTTGGAGGAGCGCCAGTCGGTTGTTGGTGTAAACAGGTGTAAACATTTGGGGGGTGGCTTTGGGTGTAAACATTCGTGGTGGGGAGCGATGGGAGGAGGGGCGCTCCCGCGGATCAAAAGCCGAGCTCGGGCTGGGAGAGGTGCTTTTTGAGCGATCGCAGGAGGGCTTTGGCGGCTTTGTCGAGCGCGGTGGTTGTGCCTTTGGCGCTGCGGCGAGCGGGCTTGGCAGGGAGCGTGACGTTGATCTTGTTGCCTTCCCCAGTTGGGCATCCATCGCGCAAAATCACGCAAGATAATCAAGATCGGCAAAGGCCCTTTGGCGTTGGGCCAGCCGAGCCGTTTGAGCCAACCTCCTTTGGGCTCCAAGGTGGACGCCGCCAAACACCGCGCGATGTGGCTCACGAAGGTGGATTTGCCCGAGCCGGGATCCCCCAGGAGCACCAGGCGAGGAGTCGCGGCCACCGCGTCGATGGCTCGGAGAGCTCGCGAACCCCGCTCCTTACGTGTTGGCCATAGTCCTCGATAGTCGTCTTCGTATCGAGGTCTTGATAAATGGACGCCAAATCGAGCTTGTGTGCAGGCGACGAGGCATCGCCGGACGAAGGATCGATCGCGTGGAGCGGCACGTCGCAGCACGACGCAACAACCACTTTGCGATAGATGGTGAGCGCCTCTTCGGCATTCTTGGCCGATGGTCCTCGATAGACGTTCACCTCGATCGAGCCGGTGTTCAGGAGGCTGCCTTTGACGTTGCCATCGATCCCGATCGAGCGTGCGCCCATCGTGACCTTTGCGCGCAACGCTGCTTGCAGCGCCTCCTCGCCGACCCTGCTCCGAAGCTCTTCGAGCACGCGATCGAGCTCTGCTATCTCGTTCACCGGCGCTTTCTTGGTCGAGCGTCTCTTCCCCATGATGAGCGAGCCTACTTCGGAGCCGCCGTCCGCCGCAAGCCTCTCCGAAATCGCGTATTGTAAAAGGGGCAAGGCGAGCAAAGGAGTGGTGAAGGGGGTTATCGCCGAAGGGCGGAGTGGGGGGGAGCCCGTAGGGGGGCGATCGCGCCGCCGTCCTCCACGTGATGCGAGTCCACGTTAGGGTCTAGACGGGCCCCCCGTGCGGGCGACCGGGTCCCACGGAGCCCGTAAGGCGATGACCCCCTTC
>CAYTJL010000565.1:0-2122 GCA_964437785.1 uncultured Polyangiaceae bacterium | reverse complement strand
TTACCCCAGCGCTCCGGCGAGATCGGCCGTACCGGCGTGCCTCTCCCGCGCCACGCGAGCGCGGCCATCGAACAGCTCCTCTCGGCCGCGTACGCGGAGGCGTGCAGGAGCCCGATCGCCCACGTGTCGTGGGCTCACCACACCTCGACATGGGCGTTCTACGCGCCGAGCGATCGCCACCCGAACGCCACGGAGCTGGAGAGGTATCCGCAGGGATGGCTCGCGCCGTTCCTCGCGCTCGTCCTGTTCTGAGCTGTTGGGGACATCCGTCGATCAACGTCCCTCCTCGCGGCGATGAGCCGCCGCGCGTTCAGCGGGGCTCACCCGTCTTTGCCCGCCGCCTCCTCGGCCTCTCCCTCCTCCTCATTCTCTTCACCCTCGCTCGCGGCGGCCGGGCCGCGGCCGCGCCGGAGCCCGAGCAGGTGGAGCACCAACCGATCGCGGATGGCCGCGCGCGCGACGCCGCTCCATTCGAGGTACCACGCCCACGCTGCGCGCTCCGCGTCCGCGAACACCGACACCGTCTCGTCGATGGGCGGCCCCGCGTTCGCCTTCTCCGCGGCCTCTCCGCGCCCCTCGACCCCCGCGACGAGCGCGCGCCCCTCGTCGATGACCTCGGGCGAGAGCCCGCGCGCTTCGAGCAGCGCGCGCACCTCGGCGCCGCCGGGCCCAAAGCCACCTTTGCGCTTGGGGGCGGTGAGCAAATCCCATCTCTCCAAGAACAGGTGCGCGCGGAGGATGGGCACGCGTTGCGCCTTCTTCGGCGCCTCGGGCAAGAGCCATGAGAGCGCCTCGGGCGCCCGGCGCGTGAGCGTGATGCGCGCGATGGAGAGCCACGTGCGATCCCACGCCGCGAGCTCACCGGGATAGTCCCGGCTCTTGACGTTGGGAGGCGCCTTGTCGAGCGTCTGCCGCGTGGTCTTTTGAAGGAGCGCCCACCCCTCGGCGATGTCCTCGGTCGTGAAGCCGTGCGCCGCGAGCGCGTAGGCCGCCCGCGCGTGCCGGAGCCCCATCAAGAACCGGAGGATGCGCTCCGCCCGCTGAGGGAACCGTGCTTGTGCCATGAGGAGGCATTGTACCACGTATGTCGAACGAATGTCTCCAGCTTCAAAGTTATTGTCCCCATAACATGAGCGAATGTCCCCCCACGCATGAGGTAATGTCCCCCATTGGTTTACTTAGAAAAAGTGGGGACATGGTTACAAAAAGTGGGGACATTCACATGGTCACCCGCTGAAGCGCGCTCCCCTCACGGAGATGAGCCGCCGCGCGTTGGGCGCAAACGATGGAGGTCGTGCAACCGGAGCGCGGGGCCGCGCGTACTACCCCGCGACGACACGAGCGACCGGCGAGCTTCGCGCCGCCGTCCTCGGATAACCCCTCTCTCATGGAGCTGTCTCATGATGAAACCGGCTGGCCTCTGTCTCGCTTCTTGGCTCGTGCTCACGGCGGCGCTCTCCGGCTGCGCAGCGCCCGTCTCGGGCGAAGGCGAGGCGGGAGAGGCGAGCGCCGCGATCACCGAGGAGCAGTGTTATTCGATCCACCGCGCGCAACAGGCGGCCTGCACGAAGCTCACGGATCCGTGGGACGTCGAGGCGTGCCTCGATGACGCGGAAACGGCGCTCGCGGACTGCATGGAGCAAGTCGCCGCCGAGGACGACGACAACCTGACGATCCCCGACTTCAACGGCGGCGGCCGCCTCCCCGGCTTCCACCTCGGAGACGACGACTTCATCTGTTTGACCTGCGATTAGCCCTGCATCGGGCTCGATCGTTCGGAATCCGCAGAACGATCCTCTTGTTCAAAGGGCTTTGACTTCCTCTCGTTCCGTGCGAGTGTCCGCGCCGTCGGCGTAGCCGACGTCCTTACGACACTCATCCTTACGGAGAAGACATCATGAAGAAGCTCAAGGGGATCCTCGCCGCCGTCGCGCTCGTCACCGCCTTCGCTCCCTGCTTCATGCCCGCGCCCGCGAGCGCCGAGGTCATGCCCGAGCCGGACCAGATGGTGGGGTGCACGGCCAACTGGCAGTGCAACGCGGGCTGCTATCCCGGCTCTGGTGTGTGCAAATTGGGCAAGTGCTACTGCTTCTGAGCGAAGCCGATCACCGCCATCTCTTCG
>CAYTJL010000564.1:0-2123 GCA_964437785.1 uncultured Polyangiaceae bacterium | reverse complement strand
CCCGCTGCCGAGCGGGCGCATCAAACGATATTTGCCGCCGATGACGGTCCCGGCCTTGAGATCTGCGAGGCTCACGTTCGCGCCGCCTCCATGGCCTTTTTAACCTCTTCGGCGAGCGCAGGGTCCGACGCCACACGCCTCTCCCACACCCGTTGTACGCGCATCAAGTCGGGCGGAACGAGCTTGTAGCGCGGGATGAGCGACGCGCCTTGGCCGCGCTCCATCGCCGTCGCGATGGCCGCGTAGTCCGCCGCCGTAAAAGGCCCTTGCGGCCGGATCCGCTCGAGCGCCGCGACAAAAGCCTTGTCGAACGCGAGCACTTCGCCCTTGTCCGCGACCTCCTTCCAATGACGCTGCGAGGCGCGGAACACGTCGTCGGAGACCTTGTGATCGCCGAGCACCGAGGGGAGGGGTTTCCGCAACGCGAGCTCGGCCGCCATCGGCACATAACGATCCATCGGGAGCACCCCTTCGGGGACCGGCGGCGCTTTGGGCTCCTCCGGCGCCGGAGCCGCGTTGGGCGAGCCTCCGAGGAAATCAGGCGGGGGCGGGGGAGGGCCATATCCCTCGCTCGCCGCTGACAGTGGAGGCGCAGCGGTGATGGACGGAGATGGGATAGACGCAGACGTGATGTGTGAAGAGGGGATAGGCGCGAGAGGGGCAGGCGCCGCCGCGCCACGCGCAAAAGGCACGTTTTGCCGGAGGAGCAGGGCCGTGTCGATATCCATCGTCCCTCCCGGCTCCTCCGTGCGAGGGGAGGTTTGCGAGGCGACGGGCGGGAGGCGCGTCTCGACGGCGAACGGCGATTCGTGCCGGAACGGCGTCGCGTGAGGAGATGAGGTGAAGACCTGGACATCCATGGTCATCCCCGCGCCCTCGTCCGCCGCGGCGGGCGGCGCACCCCCAATGGAACGCACGTCGATGTCGAGCGTGCCTGAAGGCGCCGAAGGCGTGACCGGCCCGCTCGACACCGCATAAACGCTCGACGTGGCGCCCTGGTGAAAGGGCGTGGAAGCCACACCGATCTTGGACAAGTCGATATCGGAGGTGCCGGAGGGCTCTTCGCTCTTCCCCGCGCCGGCGCCCCCGACGAGCGCATGAAGGCGGTTCATCGCGTGGGGATCCTCGCGCGACTCCACGACAGCCGCTACGCTCTCGGCGCTCCGGTCCTCGACCTTGACGACGCCCCGGAACAAGAGTGACGCGACGGCGCGCTCCGCGTCGATCAAGAGCGTGTCACAGACCATCGGGATTTCGCGCGGCGCCCTGCCTTGTGCGATGACGAACGCGCGGGGGCGAATCGCGGGGAGCCTCGTCTCGAAGACGGGCGCGCGCGGGTGGAGGTGGAGGAGCCGAATCAACGCGCCCATGGCGAGCGCGTCGATCTGCTGATCGGGCGGAGCGGCGTTGAAGAAACGATCGTCGAAGCCGCGCGGCGCGGGGCCCGAGAGCTGATAAGCCCATTCGAAGCCCGCCCGATCCAGCCTTAGCTGGGACGCGCGCACGTGCGGAGAGACGGGCCCGAGCGACGGCCACGCCGCGGGCGGCGCCGGATCCACGCGCTGCCCCGGATCGGGGGCGCCCGCCACCCAAACACGGTTCCCCGTTACGTAAAGCGTCTTTGAGAAGCCCGCGACGTCGAGGCGCGCTTGGAAGCCCGGGCCGGCGCCGGGCGCGTAGGCATAGCCCGCGAACAGCACGTCGACCTTGCGTTTGTAAGGGACCCGATCGGTGGGCGCGAGGAGCGGAGCGCGGGGATCGTCGCGAAGGAAACGATCGGGCGCGAGCGGATCCTGCGCGTCGGCGAGCGTCATCTCGCCATTGGGCACGAGCCGGTAGGTGGCTTTGAGGATCGCCGTCACCATGGGCTCTCTCGGCGCTTCCCACACGAGCGCGTGGAGCGGGAAAGGACAGAGCGCGGTGGCCTTCACGCGCGTCTCCTCCTTGCTCTCTCGGGCGTATTGGCAGGCATGAGACCATCCTACATGGACGTGCTCCCTCATGGCGAGGGGCAGGGTTGCCCCTTGATGGTCCCGCGGACCCGGTTTTGGATCACGCGCGGCTCACTTTTTTTTGAATGACCGTATCAGCCGGCGATCGCCGCCTCTTGTCGCGCGTGGCCC
>CAYTJL010000563.1:0-2139 GCA_964437785.1 uncultured Polyangiaceae bacterium | reverse complement strand
CGGGTCGCTTTTTGGCACCCTTTCGGCCCGTGAGCGCGGCGAGCGCTTGCTCCGCGAATGTGCTGAGCTCCCCGCTCAAGGCACCTGCGTTGAGCGCGCCCATCGCCCCTTGGACGGCGGGAGCTCCGCCGCCAAAGAGGGATCCGATCCCCTGGGTCAGCTTGGAGAAGAGCTCGCGGCCTTTGCCTCCTCCGATCGATTCCGCCGCTCCGCGAAGGTCGTCCAGGATACCGCTCGTCTCCTCGCTCAACACCACACGACCGACGCGCGGCGCGCACCGCGACCACTCGACAGGGTTCCACCGCGGCGCCTGTCCCCATGCGCTCACGTAGCGCAAGAACGCGGGCTCGCGCACCGACATGGCCTCTGCCAGATTCTCACGCTCGATCTCCCTCCACACCACGAGCGGATCGACCGCGCCCTCCATGAGCGCGATCGCGAGACGCGACCATTGCTCCGGCGAGAAGCTGGTCGTGAGCGGCGAGAGCGCCGCGAGTTGCTCGCGCGACAGGCGACAAGGCCCGGGCACCGAACAACCGAGCTTCGCGAGCCGGCGCAGAAACTCCGTCTCGCGCGTGGCGCGCAGCACCTCGCCGCGTCCCCCGAGGATCTCGCGATACGTCTCCCATTGCCGCCCGATCTCCCATGCTCGGCGGAGCCGCTCCTCGTTCGCGCGGCCGAGCCCCTGCATGAGATGGCCCCACGGCAGCACTCCATCCATCGTGTAAGCCCCAGGCGGAGGCGCGCAGATCGCGCAAGGTGCGCTCGTGTCCTCGCTCGCCGGCTCATCCGCCGTGCCTTCGGTGGTGGGCTCCGCACCGGCCTCGCCCGTCTCCGAAGGCGTGAGCACCAATTGGCGCTCTCCCTCGGGCTCCTCGATCGCCTTCAAATCGAGCACGATCGACGGATCTTGCAGCGGCGTTTGCACGCTCGGATCTCGGCTCGCCTCCCACTCCGCGAGCCATCGCCGGAACGACGCGTCGAGCGCGTCCAAACGATGTTGGAGGTTGGCCGCCTCGATCTCGTCGAACACGACATCCACGTCGAGGCCGCGTTCGAGCGCGAGGCGAAGCCTCTCCGCCTGCGCCGGGCTGTAGCCTCTCGTGATCGCCTCGAACAACGGAATGAGCGCCGGGAGATCCGAGGCCCATTGCTCGCGAAGCGCCGCGAGGACGCGACGGCGGCTCTCGCGATACGCCTCCTCGCGCGCTCGCCTCACCGCGCGATACACGTCGAGCGCTCCATCGACGCCGCCCGGAAGGAAGGCGGACGCGATGCGCGCGATCTCGGGCGAGGAGAAGCCGCGGACGAGCTCCGCGAACGACGCGCGCACCGGATAATGAGGATGAACGCGCAACGCATCGAGCGCGCGCATCACGTCCTCGCTCGAGCCGGTCGCCGACGAGAGGCCCAAGATCACCCGCTCCGCCATCGGCCGACCCGCGTAGAGCGTGGCGAGCGGCGTGCCTTGTTGCTCGTGCAGCGCGCGGAGCAGCGCATCGAGCTGGCCTTTGGACTCGTAGCGCGCCCACACCTCGGAGGGGAGGCGACCCGCGCGCGCCAGATCCTCATAGCGTTTGCGGTGATGGCCGTAGAGAAGGAGATCCGACAGATACCGCGCTGGATCGCGCTGCGCGTACGCGGCGAGCCGGCGGTACTTCTCGTCATCGATCCTGCGGCCCGGCCCATCCACATACGACGCCACGCCGTTGAGGAGCCCCACCGCCGCTCCAACATGACGTGCGTTGACCGGCCCGACGCCCGGGATCATCGCCGCCCCCGCGATGGGGCTCGGCCCCTCCGCGCGCGGGGGTGGAGGTGAAGGTGAAGGGACGTTGGCAGGAGCGTTGGACCGGCCCGGCCCTTCCTCTCCTGCGCTCGCACCGCGCCCGTTTGGCGCGCGTCCTCCTGTGGTGTTGGCGCTCATGGGTTTGTCGGGCCTGGTCGTTACGGCCCCTGCCTCTCCTCCTTCTTCTCCATCTCGTACGAAACGGAGAACGCGATTGGTTTCGGGCTCCGGCTCCGCCGTCTCCTCATCGAGAAGGAGAGCGCGCATGGACCGGTCCTCATTGACATGCTTCTGCCCATCACCGCCGCCGGCGGCATCATTGGTATTCCCCATAGCGCCCATCTTAAGAA
>CAYTJL010000562.1:0-2161 GCA_964437785.1 uncultured Polyangiaceae bacterium | reverse complement strand
TCACGAAGCGCGCGCGCGACGAGAGCAACACCAAGTACGCGCAGGGCGGCATCGCCGCGGTCTTCGCGCAGGACGACAGCCCCGAGGCGCACATCCGGGACACGTTGGTGGCGGGCGCGGGCCTCTGTCACGAGGTCGTCGTCGCCATTTGCGCGCGCGAGGGGACCGATCGCGTGCGCGAGCTGATCGCGCGCGGCGCGCGCTTCGACCGCGATGGAAGCGAGCTCGCCCTCACGCGCGAGGGCGGGCACTCCGCGCGGCGCGTGGTGCACGCGGCCGACGCGACGGGCGCCGAGGTCGAGCGCGCGCTCATCGCCGCGGCCGAGGCGCACCCCAACGTCCGCATCATCGAGCACCACACCGCGATCGACCTCATCATGCTCTCGCGCTTCGGCGGCCCGGAGCAGTGCGCGGGCGCGTACGTGCTCGACGAGAGCGCCAAGCCCACCGGGCCCGACGGCAAGAGCCACGTCGTCGAGACGTACCTCGCGCGGGCCACGGTGCTCGCCACGGGCGGCGCGGGCAAGGTCTATCTCTATACGACCAACCCCGACGTCGCGACGGGCGACGGCGTCGCGATGGCCTATCGCGCGGGCGCCGAGATCTCCAACATGGAGTTTTATCAATTCCACCCGACGTGCCTTTATCACCCTCAGGCCAAGAGCTTCCTCATCACCGAGGCGCTCCGCGGCGAGGGCGCGATCCTGCGTTTGCTCGACGGGACCGCGTTCATGGCGAGCCACGACCCGCGGCGCGACCTCGCGCCGCGCGACATCGTCGCCCGCGCCATCGACTACGAGATGAAGCGCACGGGCTCGGAGCACGTTCATCTCGACATCACGCACAAGCCCGCGAGCTTCATCCGCGAGCACTTTCCGACCATTCACTCAGAGTGCAAGAAGTTCGGCATCGACATCACGACCGACCCTATCCCCGTGGTGCCGGCGGCCCATTACATGTGCGGCGGCATCAGCACCGATTTGCACGGGCGCACCACCATCCCGGGGCTTTATGCGATCGGGGAGTGCGCCTCGACGGGGCTCCACGGCGCCAATCGGCTCGCGTCCAACTCGCTGCTCGAAGGGTTGGTGTTCGGGCACCGTGCGGCGCAAAGGCTCCTCGGGCAGATTCAAGATCTCCGTCAAAGCCCCTTCCCCGAGGTGCCTGCGTGGCAGGTCGGCAACGCGGTGCCGAGCGACGAAGAGGTCGTGGTGGCGCACAACTGGGACGAGCTCCGCCGAACGATGTGGAACTACGTGGGCATCGTGCGCTCGGACGCGCGGATGCGGCGGGCGGCGCGGCGCATCGCGCTGCTCCAAGAGGAGATCCGCGAGTATTATTGGAAGCACCTCGTCACGCGCGATTTGCTGGAGCTGCGCAACATCGCGACGGTGGCCGAGCTCATCGTCGGTTCGGCCGCGTCGCGGCACGAGAGCCGCGGGCTCCACTTTACGATTGATTACCCCGAGCCGAGCGATCGGTTCACGTCGGACACGCTCGTCAAGCGGGGAGTGCTCCCGCACCTCCGCGCGCGATGAGCGAGCGCGCGCAGCCCAGCGAGGAAGGGCCGTTATCGCTGCTCGCGACGGCGCTGCTCGCCATCGGCGCGACGCTCGCGTTCATGAGCACGGCGACGCTGCTCCTCTCGATCGCGCCTTCGTTGCAGCACAACCTCGCGGCGGCGTTTGCTTGTCAGGTGCTCGTGTATGGCGTGGTGGCGGGCGCCGTCGCGTACAAGAGGCGTGCAAAGCTCGCTTCGCTCTTGGCCGTCCACGAGGCCCGTCCAACGTCGATGGCGCTCTCGGCGGTGATCGGGATCGTCATCAGCCCTCCTGCCGGCGCCTTGTATGCGTGGGTGCTCCAGCGCTATCCGAGCGCCTCCGGCGATCCCATCGCGGAGGCATGGCAGGGTGGGGGGTTGCCCGTCAAAGCCATGTTGGTGACGATCGGTGTCGTGCTCGGGCCCCTCACCGAGGAGCTTTTTTTCCGGGGTGTGCTGCTCCACAAGGTGCCTCGTGGCAAAGGGGGTATCCCGTGGATCGTGCTCGGGGCCGTGCTCTTTGCGATGGCGCACGCAGAGTGGCAATCACAACCCTCCATCTTCTTGCTCGGCTTGGCGCTCGGCGTCTTGCGCGTGGGGTCGGGCTCCGTCGTGCCCCCG
>CAYTJL010000561.1:0-2164 GCA_964437785.1 uncultured Polyangiaceae bacterium | reverse complement strand
CATTTCGTCAACGGCGAGCCCGATCCTTGCCATTGCTACGATCCGTGCGGGCCTGAGAAGACGTGCCCGATCGCGGTGGACGCGGGGGAGCCGGGCCCTGGGTGTGATGCCGGTGACGGTGGATAGCGCTTAGGGATCGAGCTCCGCGACGAACCCGAGGCCGAGGCCGACACCCAACCCTGCGGTCTCGAAGACATCGCCGCTTTTGGTCGCATAGCTGGCTGAATAGATGGGGACGCGCAGATCAACGGTGGTACGAACGAAGAGCCGAGGGGGTACGATCGGAAACTCAAGACCCGCTCGAACGCCTGCGGCGCTGTAAAATACAGAGGCGGGGAGCGCTGCAACGTGATGCGGAAAGAAGATGCGCCCCGCGTCGATGACGCCGCATCCTACAAACCAACTATAGTGAGCGCACAACAGAAGAGCACCCGAGATCCGCGCAATGTGAACCTCGCCAACTTCGGGATACGAGCGAGAGCCGATCGGCAGATCGCCGTGCAGCTCGGCGCCGACCGAGAAGAATCGATAGCGCATGCCAAGCTCTGCGGAGACGCCAAGCGAGCCCCATCCCTTTGCGACCAGCTCCGGCCCCACCGAGAGGCCGAGCCGCACGGCGAGCGGCCACCTATCGGGCAGCGTCTGCTTCTCTTCGGGCGCAGGCATCGGCGGCTCCTTTGGCCACACCGAATAAGGGGAATCAGTAGGCGTAGGAGGGGGCGGGCAGGGCAGCGGCGCGCGCGAAGGCGGACAAAGCTTCTTCTTGGGTGGGCTCGACGCGGCGAGCTTGGTGCCGAGATTGATCCCAACGATGGTGAGTTGGTTCGTGAGGCTCATCACGGCTTGGTCGACGACGCGCGAGCAGTCTTTGTCGATGAATCGCGCGGTCTTCGTTGCGCCCTCTGCGTTCTCCCACGAGTAGCTGAACGTGAAGCCGCGGGGGGTTCGCGCCAACCCAACGCGGATGCGGCCGACGTGGGCGCCGCGGGGGTTGTGCATGAAGGAGTCGATTCCCATCCACCCAGCGACGAGGCTGCGAAACGCAGACTCGTCGGGGCAGCTCTTCGCGTTCTGCGCGCGCACGTAGGAGAGATCCGCGAAGACGTGGACGCGCGGCAGAGGATAGAAGACCTCTGGCTTGGGGGGTGCGCTCTGCGCGTGTGCTTCACGTTTCGCAGCGAAGAGGAGCGCGAGCGCAAGGGTGCAGGAGGTTCTCTTCATGACGGAGATCACCGGCGCATTGCGCGCACGAAGAGCGCGCTCGGTGTGGAGAATAGAGTGAACGTACCCAAGCGTGAACGGCTCCTTCGATCGTTGACGTTGTGCGCGCAGCGCACCGCTTCTGATCTGAGCTTGAAAAAAAGGCTGATCGTGGAGTGCGTCGGCGCGTGATCTTCCGTCGGCGGGTGCCGCTCGGCGACGTTCGTCACGTGGCCGATGTCGAGCGCATCCAGGATCGTGTGGAGGTCACGCTCGCGAAGGGCATCGAGGACGAGCATCCCGAGCTGAGCAAGCGAAAGCTCGCCGTGCCTTGTGTTTCCGAGCAATCCGGCACTGCTCCTGGTCGAACGAGGAGCGCACGAGGTGCGCTCGTCGACGAGACGGAGCCGCGCATCGACGAGCGCGGTGTTCGTGATCGCGATCGCCTGGCGCATCGTGAGCGGCGGCAACACGTCGCGGCGAAGGACATCGGCGACGCGCACATCAAGGCCGTTTGCGTGCGCGGCTTGGCGCGAGGGACGAGCGAAGCCGAGCTGCGCTGCGCCGTCGAGCGTGGTGAGGAAGCCGCGCGAGATCGCGTCCATCACGATCGCGACGGGGAGGTCAAGGGGCTTCGTCGTCGAGGGAGAGCGAGAGCCCTTGGAGGATGACGCACGCGCGATCCGCGAGGACGGTCGCGTGGAAGGTGACGAGCCGGCGGACGCTCGGTTCACAAAAGCCATGTGCTCCAAGGGGCACGCTCAATTGGTATTGTCGGGGGGCGGAGCGATGGTTGGAGAGTTTGCGAGGGCGAGCAAAGCTTCGGCCTTATCGCAGCTATCGTGGATGATCTTGCGAGCGGTGGCGCGGCCGAGACGGCGATCGTTGAGGGGAGCGATTTGATCTTGGGCGGCGGCGCAGAGGTCGTGAAGGGCCTCTTTGAGCGCAGCGACCCACTTTGCGA
>CAYTJL010000560.1:0-2189 GCA_964437785.1 uncultured Polyangiaceae bacterium | reverse complement strand
GCGTTCGAGCACCGTAAAGCCGCTATGCCCCAATCCGCAGCCAAACGAGGTGACTCCGTGACGGGCACGGACACCCATATCCTGATGATCCCTTCGCCGGGCGGCCCTGTGCCCACGCCGACGTCGATGCCCTTCCAAGGCAAGCTCGACGGGGCGCTCTCCGGCGACGTGATCATCGAAAACGAGCCCGCTGCTACAGCGGGCAGCGAGGCTTCAGGCACGCCCCATGTCCCAGCCGGTGGCCCGTTCCAGAAGCAGCCTGCGAACAAGGGCACCGTCCAAACCGGGAGCCCCACCGTGCTCGTCAACAACAAGCCAATGACGCGGGACGGCGACCCGGTGCTCACGTGCAACGACCCGGCGGACGCGCCGAAGGGGACGATCATCGCGTCGGGCTCGGTGCTGGTGGGATAAGCAGTCCTCGGTTGATCGGTCCCCCGAGATCCTGATACTACAGCTCCATGACGAACCGCTCTTCTTTGTTCGAGAAACGAAGGCCATCGATCGCTGTCCTGCTGGCTGGTTTGGCGTGCTCCACGGTCGAGGGTTGCACATGCGCGCCGGAGCCTGTGAGCCAACCCACGCCCAAAAGCTCGGCGTCGTCCGCTGTCGAGGCCAAGCCAGCTACGTTGGTGGAGGCACGCCGAGGCTTCTCGACAAAGATCATCGCCCCAAAGAAGCAACCTCCCGAGCCGGCCGAGGTGCCCCCTTCCTCGCTCTTTCAGCGTGTCACCTTTCCATCCCCGGTGGGTGATCTCGTCGCCTACGTAACACCGCCACCCAAGGAAAAGAAGCGCTCTCCGGCGATGGTTTGGATTTTCGGAGGGTTCAGCAACGGTATTGGATCTACGGCATGGGAAGCCGCGCCGCCCGCGAACGATCAATCTGCGCGGCAGTTTCGCGAAGCCGGCCTCGTCATGATGTATCCATCGAGGCGCGGCGGGGACGACAACCCCGGGCAACGCGAGGGCTTGTACGGGGAGGTGGACGACGTATTGGCCGCCGCTGATTGGCTGGCCAAGCTCGATTATGTGGACGCCTCGCGCATCTACCTCGGTGGGCATAGCACCGGGGGCACATTGGTGCTCCTGGTCGCCGAGATGACCAACCGCTTTCGGGCCGTCATTTCGTTTGGGCCGGTTGCCTCGGTGATCAATTACGGCACAGACGATCTGCCCTTCGACACCTCGGACGAGCGGGAGATCGCGGTGCGCGCACCCTTCCTTTATGTGCAGTCGATTCGGACACCCACCATCATCATCGAAGGTGCGGAATCCCCGAACGCCAAAGCGCTCCCTCTCTTCGCCGCCAATGCAGGCTCCGCGCCGGTGAAGACGTATGCCGTGCAGGGCGCCGAGCACTTTAACGTTCTCGCGCCCGTCAACCGTTTGCTCGCGCGCAAGGTCGTCGCAGACACCGGGCCCTCTGCAAACATCGCCCCCTCCGAGAAGGAGATCGCAGAAGCGATGTCCGCGATGAAGTGACCGAGGCGTTCGTCGTCACCCTTCAGCATCGGCCAACATCTGCCGCATTTGGGGAGGCAATCGATCGAAGACGGTGGGCAGCGAGTCGGGCGGGATCATATCGAAGAACATGACGAGCTCTTCGACGAAGCCCTCGGAGCCGGGCAACTTGGCGATCTCTCGGCGACGCTGTTCGGGCGACATCTTTTGCAACCGCTCGAACCACGACTGCACGCGTTCGCGCTCTTTGGGCCCGTTGTCATGACGTGGCATCTGCGCGGGGAGCGCGATCACGCGTCGCTCGGGTGCCGCCGCGGGCGCGGGCATCGCCACAGGCGAGGGCGCTGCCACTGGCTCCGTGACGGCCACCGGCTCGGGAATGGGGCTTGTCGAAAGCTCCGGCGCGAGCTGCACCTCGTTTGCAGGCGAAGGCGCCGCGGGCGCATTGACCACCGGAGCTGCGGGCTCGGCGTGGACCGGCAGAGTAGATACGGTTGAAACAGGCTCCGAAACGGCTGTCGAGACCGGCAGCGGCTCGGGCTCGATGACCGGCGGAGCCACCTTCATCGGGGGAGGCTGCACCACGAGCGCCTCCGTTGGTGTCGCCCTCTCGATCGGAGTCGAAGCCAACCGCGATGAAGGAACCGGCGGCGGAGCCATCGGCGGCGGCACCACCATAGGAAGATGAGAAGGCGCCTCAACGCCGAGCGATTGGAGCAGCTTGGC
>CAYTJL010000559.1:0-2202 GCA_964437785.1 uncultured Polyangiaceae bacterium | reverse complement strand
GATCGCGAATGTAGCGGTAAGCGATCGTGTTGTTGCGCCTGTCGCGCGCCTCGGTTACGAGCCACGAGCGAACGACTCCCCCTTTGCCGAGCACCTTGCCCTCATCGGCGCCGCCCAACGTGAGCACTTGGCCGCTCGGCAGGAACACCTCGAAGTGCTCCGGGCCCTTGTTCGCGGGCCACCCGGTGGGAAAATGGGCACGTATCCTAACAAACGTATCGGGGAACTTGCGGTATTCGATGAAGGTGGATGTTTGCCCGACCTGGACCAAGCGCCGGCCATCGAAGCAAAAGACGTCCTCGAAGTCGTCGCGCACCTCGCGGATCTCGCCGTCGCGCGCGAGCGTCTTTGGACAACGGGTGACCGCCGATAGGCCGCCGACCGAGAAGCCGACGCCGGCCACGCCTTCACCGGACGCGCTATCGTAGGTGAGCGCGAGCGAGGGTGCTATCCCTGCGCGGCCCGGAGGAGCGATGAACGGGATCGTGTAGATCGCCTCGCCGGTGGACGAGACCGAGAACGCGCCATGGATCGCGCCCGCTTGTTGCGTCGGCGCGAGCGGCTCTTCTGGCAACGTCGGAGCCGGCGTGTCGCCGGGTTTGGGACAAACGCTCTCGCCTTGCGGCAGGCCGGGCGGAGGCACGGGCACTTCGCTCCCCGGTGGCAGCTTGCGCGGATGCCTGGCTTTGCCCGTGAGCGCCGGGCTCGGCGTGGCGGAGTCTGCCGCGACACCACACGAGGCCCCAACAAGGGCCATGACGAGGAGAAGGACACGCAGGATCCATAGCCGTGCGGGCATGAGCGCTCTCCTTTGCCTCATCACGAAGGCGTTTAGGGCGGATCAGGCTTTTCGCTTGTTCGTTCCTTCCGAGCATAACGTGAGTTGGGCCGGCGTTCGCCGGTTCACGTCGTTGCCCGATGTCGGGGTTTGGCCGTTATCGTCGAAATTGAGCCAGGGAGAGCGCCGGGCCCGCGTGAGCCCATTGCGGCGAGGGGCAAAGGAGCAAAGCTCCCACCGCAACACGCATTGCCCGGCGCTCCCCTGGGTGATCCCGCCATCGGATCCGCTCTCTCCTCATGGCTTCTTCGAGGGGCCTTTGCCAAGGAGGTTCGTCTCGAAGCGTGGCAAGGCGTCCGCGAGGAGCAGCCGAATCACCTCCGCCCGTCCTACCTTTTCCCTCTGCTTGCGTTGAATCGCGCCCGCGATCGCATCCAGGCGATCGAGTGTTGTTCGAGTGACGCGACATGATGTATGGACCATGCCTTGATCAGCGGGCGTGTTTGCGGTCGTCGTCGTTTGATCTCCGTGGCTCTCGTTCTCCATGGGTTGCTCCTTCTCGTCCCTCATCGCTCTTCTTCACCACGGTCAGCGCGGGACGGCCGCGCTCGTTGCGGCCTCTCACCGTTGTCACTTCGAAGCCCGCGCCTCGAAGGACCTCTTGCAGCCCCTTCTCTTCCACCTCCGCGAGTCCGATTTCAACCAAGGCTCGCACCGCGTCCGAGCGATTGGGCTTGCTCCCGGGGACGCAAAGCACGCTCTGGAGCGCCACGATCCTCGCGACGACCTCCGGCTCGATGCGGACCTCAACACCGCGATGCGCAGCATGATCTCGACCGAGACGTGAAACGGGATCCTGATTCTCTTCATGTCTCCTCATCAGTCGTAGCTCCACATGTTCGGCGCTTGTTTGGGGAGGGCGCTTGGCGGCGCTGGAGGGCCTTTCGGCGAGGGGCTCGCGTTGTGTGTCCGCGTGCAGGCCGCGGCGTCGATCGCCGCGATGAGCGCAAGCGCGAGCGCGAACGGGCGAAGACGAAGCGCGCCGCTCATGTGCCCTCCGCTCCTGAGACGATCTCCACGTCCGTTTTGCGATCACTCGGCACGACGGCGGGCATAGAGAGGAGCGTCGGCTCATTGCCGCTCGCGCGTGTCGGCGCGAGGCCCAGCGCTTCTGGGGCCGGCCGCTCGGCAACGCAGGTCACCTCATCATCCGACGGGCGATCATCCGTGGGTGGCGTCGGCGCGGCCGTTCCCCCGACGATAGTTGCCGTCCTTGGTTTCAACGGGCCGAGCCGCACGGATGGCGGCAGCGGCGCAGCGGGGCGCACGCTCTTGGGCCGGCCGAGCCCGGCCGCCATCATGGCCGGCGCGGAGGGCAGGATGGGCGCGGAGCCGGGCGGCGCGACGCCCGGTGCACGGCGCGG
>CAYTJL010000558.1:0-2207 GCA_964437785.1 uncultured Polyangiaceae bacterium | reverse complement strand
GCATCCATCGCGATCCCAGCCGGCGATCCGAGCCCCGAGGCGAGGCTCTCCGGCGCTCCGCCGGCGAGCATCGCGGCCATCACCTCGCCGCCGGGGTGGTTGTTGGTCCAAACCACTCTCATGCCATCGAGCGCGATCCCAAACGGGTGATCTTGGCCGGACGCGAGGACCGTAAGCGCGCTGTTCGCCTTGGAATAGACCATCACCTCACCGCTCGTCTCATTGGTCCACGCGAGGTGCGTCGCGCTCACCGCGATCGATCGCGGGCCGCCTTGATTCGAGGCGATCACCGTCGCCGCCCCGCCCGCGAGCGGCGCGCGCATCACCGCGCCGGGAGATGTGTAGTTGGTCCAGAGCACGTCGCCTTGATCGAGCGCGACGCCATACGGCGAGCTTTGCCCCGACGCGATCACCGTGCCGGCTCCCCCGCCCCAAGGCGCCTTGACGACCTTGCCCATCAACCCACCTTCGACCCACACCACCGATGCGCCGTCGGAAGCGACGCCGAGCGGCTGAACGGCGAGCGAGCTCATCGTAAACGGCGCTCCTCCGGTGATGGGCGCGCGCAGTACGAGCCCATCGTACGTCGCGGTCCACACCACCTCGCCCGCGGCGAGCGTGAGCCCGAAGGCGCCACCCGGACCGCTCGCGACGACCGCCGCCGCGCCGCCGCCCTTGGGCGCGCGCATCACCTTGCCATCGCCGCTGTTCAGCCAAATCACATCATCGCCGCTCGTCACCACACAACAAGGCTGCGATTGCCCGCTCGCGATCGTCGTCAACAGCGCTCCCGAGCTCGACGACGACGTGCTCGACGAAGAGACCGTGCTCGAAGAAGAACCGTTGGACGATGACGATCCGCCCGATCCCCCGCCTCCCCCGGTGCCGGCGAGCGTCTCATCACCGCAGCCGGCGAGCGCGCCGAGGGTGAAGGCGACGAGCGCCGCCACCTCGCGCGCCGTGCGACCCGGGGGGGTTTGGGGGGACCTTTGAGGTCCCCCCATCGAGGACAGCGGGGTTTGGGGGGACCTTTGAGGTCCCCCCATCGTGGGACTAATTGACCGCAAAGTGATAGTTTGACCCCATGTTCGAGTCCCAGCGGTTGTTGCCATTGCCATCATTGGAGTTGAACCACATCTCCAAGTCGTGAACGCCCGAAGGGATGGAGAGGACGGGCGTCACCTGCATTTGGCCCGAAGCCCCGTTGATGGTGCCCGGAACCCCGTACGGTAAGCCGGTGAGCGAGGCTTGGCTCACCGATCCTCCGTCGAAGCGATAGAACACCGTGGTCGTGCCCCCGCTCGTCACGCGATCGTACGCGTCGATCCCGTTGTACGGCGGGAGCCGCGTGAGGTCGTAGTCGATGCTCACCGTGCCTCCACCCACGAGGACGCCGGTGACCGACTCGCTGTAGTCGGGCAGGAAGTGGAGCACGGGATTGGGGTTCTGCGGCACAAAGTGGTAGTCGTTGCCAAAGTTAGAGTCGTACGCCTCGCAGCCCGTGCCATCGTTGGTGCGGAACCAAAACTTGATGTCGTTGCCGAAGGGCGCGGTCACGTGGACGTCGAAGGCGCTTTGGCCCGCGCGCGGGAACGTGACCGAATGATTGTGCGTGAACGGCCCGAGGAAGAAGCCGCTCACCGTGGCGCCGGAGCCTTGGCAGTTGGTGTTCCGCGCGTACTCGTAGTGCACGATCATCGGCTGCCCGGCGAGGATGGGGGCCGACTGATCGATGGTGAAATTGCTGTTGAACCAGAGCGTCGGATACAGGCTCGCGACCGCGCGGAGATAGATGTTGGTGTCGGCGTTGTCGGGGTTGTTGAACACCCAATCACGCGTCCCCGCGTTGCTCGGCGGCGCGTCGACGATGCCCGCGTTGGGCGCGCCGGACGACGTGTGGCGCCAGAGCCCCAAGCTGTTGTCGAGCCCGTGATACGAAGCGTCGTTGTTGACGCCGCCGTGATCCGGGAGGGAGGCGCCGCCGACCGTCGCCGTCACGGCCGTCACCTGCACGAAGACGTCGCTGAGCCTCATCCCGGTGAAGTGGCGGAAGGTGACGTTGCCGCAAAACGTGTTGCTCTGAAAGCCCGCGGGGCAGCTCCCGTTGAACCCAACGCTGTTGGTCACGAGCTCGACGCTGTACGCCGGGCCGCTCCCGGCGACCTCGTCCGCGATGATCGGGAGATCGGTGAAGTCCTGCGCGCGAA
>CAYTJL010000557.1:0-2225 GCA_964437785.1 uncultured Polyangiaceae bacterium | reverse complement strand
CCTGAAACACTCCCCCGCGGCCGGCGTACTGGGCCTCAGAAACCACAAGGAGGGCTCATGTCGATCCGCCGCTCGCTCACGTCCGCGCTCACCGCCTGTTCGCTCGCGCTCGCCGCGTTCACCGCATCGAACGTCGCCTTGGCCAAAGAGAAGCCGCTCAGTCCCCCGGGCTTCGGCGGAGAGCCGGTGGGGCCGGGGCTCTATCGCTTCGCGGGCACCGATCCCTCGCTCCCCACCGGCGATCTCGCGCCGCTCCAAGCGATCCTCGGCAACGCGCGTTACGTGGGCTTGGGCGAGTCCTTCCACACCTCGGGCGGCTTCTACGAGGCCAAACACCGCATCTTCCGCTACCTCGTGAACGAGATGGGGTTTCGCGTGCTCGCCATGGAGACCCCGTGGACCGCGGCCGAGCGCGTCCGCGCGTACGTCGAGACGTGCGGAGAGACCCCGCAGGCCGCCTTGAACGGCGTCTTCAGCGTGTTCCGCAGCGAAGAGACGGCCGCGCTCATCCAATGGATGTGTGAATGGAACGTGGCCAATCCGAACGACCGCGTTCACTTCTACGGCTTCGACGTGCAGCGCCAAGCCAAGCCCAGCGGCGACGCGATCCTCGCCTACCTCGCCCAAATCGGCGTGCCCGCGAGCGACCCGATGGTCACCGGCGTCCAAGCGTGCGACGGCGTCGTGGACACCTTCTATCCTTTCACCGCGTTTCCCGCCGATCGTTATGAAACGTGCCAATCGGCGCTCGCCGGCGTGGAGGCGTATTTCGACGCGGAGGAGAGCGTGATTCGTCACGCGACCTCGGCGGACGCGCTCGAGAACGCGCGCATCCATCTCTTCGCCGAGCGCGAGGTGCAAGCCTTCCAGCGCGCCGCTCGCGTCGACCTCTTCCAAGCGGTCGGGATCCGCGATCAGGCCATGGCCCACATGGTCGAGGCCATCCACGATCTCCGCCACCCCGGCGCGCGCACCGCGATCTGGGCCCACAACGGCCACATCGTCGAGAACAGCACCGACGCCCTCGATTACGTGTCCATGGGCAATTACCTCGCTGCGTCCCTCGGCGATCACTACCGGAACATCGGCCTCGTCGCCCACGTCACCAACGTCAATTGGGCCACCATCGGCCTCTGTGGTCCCGTGGACTTCGGCGTCGAGGACCCGCTCGAAGACGACCTCCACGCCGTTGGCCAAGGCGATCTCATCGTCGACTTGAACCCCCGCGGTTCCTTCGCGTCGTTCGTCGATCCCGATCTCCAAATCTCGGCCGGCGGCTTTTATCCCTCGTCCGTTCCGAGCAACTATGACGCGCTCATCTACCTCGAAGAGTCTCGCAAAATGGCCTCGCTCGCGTGGCCCGTTTGCCAATGAAACCCCTCGTTCCACCGAAGCTTGCATCACGCCTGGACGGACGACCCCTCCTGCCCGTCCCCAAATTGTGACGAATTTCTGACGCTCGCTTCCAACGCCCCGCGTTACAAAGGTCGCATGGCGATCGCGATCTTCTTCGTTAGCCACTGGGCCCTCTCGGTCTTCTCGCAGAGCTTCTTTCTGCACCGCTACGGCGCTCACCGGATGTTCACCATGTCGAAGGGGTGGGAGCGGTTCTTCTACCTCTTCACGTACATCACCCAGGGCTCATCGTTCCTCGTGCCCAGGGGGTATGCGGTGCTCCACCGGATGCACCACGCCTTCAGCGACACGCCGCGCGACCCGCACTCGCCCACCAACTATCCCGACGTCTTTCGGATGATGTGGGACACGAAGAAGAAGTATCACGATCTCGCCTACGGCGTCGTCGAGCCCGAGGCCCGGTTTCAAGGTGGTTATCCCGAGTGGCGCTTCATCGACAAGCTCGGCCAATCGTGGGTGATGCGCGTCCTCTGGGGCGCGGCCTACGCCCTCTTTTACATCAAGTTCGCGACGCAGCCTTGGCAATACGCGCTCATCCCGTTTCACTGGGTGATGGGCCCCGTCCACGGCGCCATCGTCAACTGGTGTGGCCACCGCTATGGATACAGGAACTTCCAAAACGGCGACGACTCGAAGAACACCCTCTTCTTCGACTTCCTCACGGCGGGCGAGCTGTTCCAAAACAACCATCACAAGTTCGGCCAAAGCCCCACGTTCGCCGTGCGCTGGTTCGAGATCGACCCAACCTACCTCGTGATGCGCGTCCTCGCGTGGGTCAAAATCATCGACCTCGGCGAGCGCCCGCAGGT
>CAYTJL010000556.1:0-2249 GCA_964437785.1 uncultured Polyangiaceae bacterium | reverse complement strand
AAATACTCCCCTTGACGTTGCGTCGCTGCTCTCTGCTTGCGTTCCCCCCTTGGTCTCACAGTAAGCTTGCATGGTGCCACGCGCGGGTGACATCATCGCCTCCAAGTATCGCCTTGAGCGGGCGCTCGGTGAAGGGTCGATGGGCTCAGTGTGGGCCGCGATCAATGAGCGCGCGGACAAACACGTCGCGATCAAGCTCATCACAGGCCAGGACAATGACCTTCGCTGGAGGCTTCTCCGTGAGGCGCGCGCGGGTGGTCGGATCCGCCAGCGCAACGTTGTCGAGGTGTATGACGTGGGCGAAACCGAGGCTGGTGATCCGTTCCTCGTCATGGAGCGTCTCGACGGCGAGAACCTCGCGGCCCATCTCCGACGCATGGGGCGTTTGCCTGCGCGGCGCGCGGCGAGCATCGCCCTCGACGTGGCGCGCGCGCTCCGCGCGGCACACAAGGCGGGTGTTGTTCATCGCGACCTCAAGCCCGCGAACATCTTTTTACACCGCGATCACGAGGCCGAGGTCGAGATCATCAAGGTGCTCGACTTCGGTGTGAGCAAGCTCGCGATCGGCGGCGAAAGCGCCGGCACGCTCACGGGCAGCATCATCGGCTCACCAGCGTACATGAGCCCGGAGCAGGCGCGCGCGTCCAAAGACGTTGATCGTCGCACCGACCTTTGGTCGTTGGGTGTCATCCTGTTCGAGATGCTCGCGGGCGAGCGGCCTTTTTCGAGTCGCTCGGTGTACGCGGTGCTCGCCGAGATATTGACCGCGCCAATTCCCTCTGTCGCGTCTCGTGTCTCGGTCTCGCCGGGTCTCGCAGCGATCGTTTCGCGGTGCCTCGAACGGGATCTTGAGCGCCGCGTCGCGAGCGCAGATGATCTCGTCTCGCTTCTCCGCGAGCACGCAACCGATATGAAGGCGGCGACCGATGGAGCGCGTTATCCCTTTGCCTCCATGCTAGAGGACGAGATCGCCGACGCGCAGGAGCTGCCGACAACGGTTATGGATCGGCCGGCGATGGTCGCAGCGAAAGGACCTACTGAACCCCTCGCCCCCGTGAGGGTGAAGGACACGGAGCGAACATCGTCCGGCGCTGACCCGACCGCCTCGCGCGGAGGCACCGAGGTGATGAATCTGGCCGCCGTCTTCAACCCCACGGCGCCCTTCGCGCCGCCGAAGAGTCCAGAGCGGCCCGCTCCTCCTCCACCCATATCCCTCGTAGCGGACAAGACCATTCCCTTGCGCCCACATCTCTTGTCTTCGCGTGCGTCGCAATCACGTTCAGAGCTATCTATCATGGGGGGCTTGCCGGAGGACGCGCAGCGCATACCCAAGGCGCCTCCCGCGTTGGAACCGCCCGCGTTACCAAAGCCCAAGGGTATGCCTCACCCCACGCTGGCGCTCTTGAGCGCCGGTTGTGTGATGATCCTCGCGCTCTCCACGTTGATCGCCGTTACCTTGATCGGTGGACCAAAGCCCATGCTCACGACAAGCGCTGGCATGTCCGAACGCGCGCCCACCCCCTCGACGGCGCTCCCCCCCTTAACCACGCCCCCCTCGACGGTGCTCCCGCCTTCGACGGCGCCCACCGCAGCGCCCACCGAGGCGGGCAGCGTAGATGCGCCGAGTAAAGGAACGGAGTCCTCAATAGGGTTATTAAACATCAATTCGATACCTCCGTCCAAGGTGGTGCTCGACGGAAGACCCATTGGGAGCGCCCCTAAGGTGGGTGTACGCGTGCCCGCTGGCAAACATAAGGTGATCTTTATTCACCCAGAGCTCGGGCGGCGAGAGCTCCTGGTTGACGTGCTCCCGGGCACCACGGCCAAAGCGGTGGTAAGGTTCAGCGTCCCGGTGGAATCCCCCGGGTTCTGAGCCATTGACGTGGGGGCCAGTGCCGCTCGGGCGGTCTTCATCCCGCCAACGTCGCGACGCGCGCCGAGGGGAAGGTCGGCGGCGGCGCGTCGTTCGCGGGCGATCGCTCTTCATCGAGAAAGTCGAGCGAATTGCGCACGGTGGGCGCCTCGTGGTCGAGCACGCTTCGGATCAGCTCCATCGCTTGCCGCACGCCTTCTTCGGTCGGGTTGCTCGCGGCGCATCGGAAGGCCGCGGCGAGCTCGTCGCCGGCCGCACCGTCCGCGATCTGCACGGCGATCAGGCAGAGGCCACGCACGACACCGTGCGTGGTCGCGAGCGCGCCCGCTGCGTGGAGCTCGTCCGCGACCGCTTCGATCCGTGCGTGCGCGTAGGA
>CAYTJL010000555.1:0-2331 GCA_964437785.1 uncultured Polyangiaceae bacterium | reverse complement strand
CGCTGGACGAGATCGAGAACCGAGGGCGCAAGGCAGGGCTCTCCGAAGGGCGCAAAGTCGGGCTCTCCGAGGGCCTCACCGAGGGGCGAGCGAGGATGCTCTTGGAGCAGCTCACCATCCGGTTCGGCAAGGTGCCCGCCGAGGCGCGCGCTCGCATCAAGGCCGCCGACGAGCAGACGCTCGCGCTGTGGGCCGCTCGTGTGCTCACAGCCGAGACGTTGAATGACGTGCTCGATCTGCGCAAGGCAGCCGAAAAACCCCGCCGACGCGCGCGGTGAGCTCGATCCTACTGGGGGTCATGGAGATCTCGGCTCCCGCCCCGGTGTCGATGGTGGAGTCGATCGAGCCAATCTGGGTGGACCGATTGACGCCCACGGTCACGCTCCGGTTGGCGCCGGTGACCTCGCGCTCGTTGCGGTTGACCATCTTGGTGAGGTCTTGGCCGATGGTGAGGTCCTCATTCCGGCCCACGAGGCGCGTCCGGTCGTTCCCCACGGTCTCGCGCTTGTCGTGCTTGATGAGCGATTGCATGTCGCGCTCGGCCTGCACGCGGAAGAGCTCCTTACCGGCTGTGATAGGAGCGCGCGCGAGCCTTTGGTGAGGTTCAGAGCCACTCCCCCGACAGCACGACGCCGGGGCTCACCGATCGGAGCTCCCCCCACGTCGCTGGCGAGATGGGTTGAGGGCTCACGCGGAGGGACGAAGGCAGGATGAGCTTGGCCTTGGGCGCTCGCCCGTCTGCCGGCGACTCTGGACGCTCCGGCACCTGAAGTGGTGGGCTCTGCGGCGCCTCGGGTGGGGCCGAGACGTGAGGAGGCGCACGCTGTTTGCCCCAAATGATCGACGCGACGCCATGAAGGAAGAGGGCGCTCGACCAGCCCAACGCGCCCAGCCACGCGGCGCGATCATCAACGCTCATCCCCGCCGCGAACGCGCTCCCTACGACCTGTGGCAAGGTGAGCGCGGTCGCGGCGATACCCCAGGAGCGCGGCGCCAACTTGCCCGAAAACAAGCGCCCGATCGCCATGGTGCTGAGCGCCGTGTTGGTGCCCGTCATCAACGCGATGATGGGGATGAGATCGGGTTTTATGCGGTCCGTCGCGAGCGTCAGACATCCATGCGCCATGAGCGAGCTCGACAGGATGGAGAAGGGGGCAACGATGACAGCCTCCTCCGCGTCCGGCGTAGAGGCGATGACAACGGGGGCGACGTTCGAGAGGAGCGTGAGGGAGGAGGCGAACACGACCTCTGCGATCGCGACACCTTTTTTGATCTCCACCTTGTCTTTGGCCTGCGCGACGTCGGTGGCGACGAACCCCGCGCTGATCCCCCCGAACACCGCGACGCCGCCGCCAATGAGCACGCGATCGATCGCCCCCATGACGTCGGCCGAAGCCGGAGATGCGGTGAGGAGGACCCCCGAAGCAATGAGCGCAGGAGCGCAGCGGAGGATGTTCATCGCTCGACGTTTATCCCATCACGCGCGCGACCGGTACATCAAAAACACCTACGACCGACGCAAAGGGAGCCAACACCTGCGCCGGTGTTGGACAGCGCGCGCGCGGGGCTCTCCTGGGTGTCGTCGCCATGGAGGCTTGTTTGTGATAAGAGCGCGCGCATGCGATCGGTGAGCGTCGGCGAGCTGACGAGCGACGCGATCACGGCGGACTATCGGCTGTGGCAGCGGCGGCGCGGGCATCGTTTGTCGCTCGACGACGTGGCGACGGCGTGGGAGGCGGCGCGTGCGCGGCCCGATGCGGCGCGGTATTTGGATCTTGGGTGTGGTGTGGGGTCGGTGCTCTTGATGGTCGCGTGGCGATTGCCTGCGGCGGAGGTGTTTGGCATCGAGGCGCAGGAGATGTCGTTTGCGCTCGCGCAACGCAACGTGGCGGACAACGGCCTTGGGGGGCGGGTGGCTTTGAGCCATGGAGATTTGCGCGAAGTGACGGGGGAGTGGCCTCATGGCCTTTGTGATTTGGTGAGCGGCACGCCTCCTTATTTGCCGCTCGGGACGGCGTTGGTGTCGCCGGATCCGCAGCGGGCCGCGGCGCGCATCGAGCTGCGGGGCGGCGTCGAGGATTACCTCGCTGCGGCGGCGCGGGTGATGGCGCCGGGCGGGAGGGTGGTTGTCTGTGCGGATGGGCGGGCGCCGGAGCGGGCTTTGCGCGGGGCCAAGGTGGTTGGGCTCGTGCCGTTGCGGAGGCTCGATGTGATCGCGCGCGCGGGGGCCACTGGGCCTTTGTTCTCGGTATGGACATGTGGATTCGAGGGTGGCGGGGGCGAGATGGAGCATGTTGCGATCACCATGCGTGATGCGCGGGGTGAGCGGAC
>CAYTJL010000554.1:0-2344 GCA_964437785.1 uncultured Polyangiaceae bacterium | reverse complement strand
GCGTCCCGCGCGAGGTCGCTGGAGAGGGAGGTGTAGCTCGCGAGGATTGGAGCCGGATACGTGCGCTCCGGCGCGCCGACGAACGGGATCTTGCTCAGCTCCTCTTCGCTCATGGGCTCAGGCGGCGGGGGCTCCGGCGGCTGTGCCGGCGGCGCAGGCGGGTATCCCCGCGCCCTCACCGCGCGGATCTTGCGGCCCAACTCAAACCACGCGTCTGACCCTGCTGGCGGCTCCGTGGAGCTGCCGTCCTCCGCGCGCTGCGCCTCCGCCCACGCTCTCCCCACACGCGCTCTCAAACGAGCATGAATCAGGCGGTGGATCCTCCCCACCTTGTTGCCCTCGCCCACGGCGAGCAGCCCGAGACCCTTCACGACCGCGCGCGCCCGCAAGGCCTCGATGCTCTCGGGCGTCAACCCTGCCATGGCCGTCGACCACGTAAGAGGAATATCCGGCGGGTCGGCGACAGCCACGCTTTCAAGGAGCCTCCACTCCGGTGAATCATAAGGACACCGCTCGATGGAGAGATCGATCGCGGCAAACACACCACGCGCGTAATCCCCTTGAAGCTCCGGGTCGCTCAGGAGCCGCTCCGCTTCGGTGTGGAGATGCCGCTCATAGTCGGCCCAAGACTCCATCCACTCCGCGACCGCCCGCGCCGCCATCTCGACCGCCACCGCCAATCCGCCCAGCTCGTCGACGATCACACGCTCCATGGCCGCGGCGTCTTCATCGCTCCTCGGCGCACCGGCGATGGTGACCGCCAGCGCGCGGGCCTCCGCCGGCGACAACGTGCCAAGCGCCGTGGGTCGCCCGAGCGCATACCTCTTGTCGCGGGTCGTCGTCAGAATGCGAACAGCCTCGGTCGCAGGGATCCTCTCCCGCCAACCCGTCTGACTCACGTTGTCCAAAATAAGGAGCGTCTGCTCCTCCGCGCGCCCGAGCGCCACGCGCACGAGCTCCGCGAGGTCATCCACGTTCGGCACATCGAGGGGGATGTGCCTCCGCACGTGCTCCGGCGCATGCTGGCGGAGGATCGGCGCCAAACGCACGAGCGCGTTCGACGGCTCCCCCTCGGCGTTCAACCAATACACGCCTCCTGGATATTGACGCTGCTTGACAGCCGAATGGGCGTAGTGCAAGGCGAGGGCCGTTTTGCCGACGCCCCCGAGCCCAAAGATGGATGCTTGGGTGATCGACGAATGCCCTTCGACGCGGAGCGCCTCGTCGATCGCCGCGAGCTCCTCTCTTCTGCCCACGAAGAACCGCATCGGCGGCAAGTTGTGCGGAATGAACGGCAAGGCTCGCAAAGCAATGGGGCTGACCTCATCGGAGGAGTGGAACGCCGCTCCGGTCGTGATCGCCTGCTCGATCGGGCCCACCTCGTGAACGTCGCGCGCCGCGGACATCGGCGCGGGGAAGCGCGGAGCACCAACGCTCGAATACCCCTTTAGCGTCTCGAACACCTCGATGAGCTGAGGCCGCTCCGTGGGATTCATGGCGAGCACACGGACGATCACGCGCCGTACCTCCTCGGGGAGCGCGCCGAGCTCGGCCCAACCGCGCTCGCCGCTCGTTTCGCACGCGCTCGCGTACGAGAGCATGTCGCCTCGGCCAAACGGGGGAGCCCCCATCAAACATTCATAGACGAGCACGCCCATGGCCCATACGTCCGCGGGCAGGCCGACCCCTCGATTGCGGATCTGCTCGGGAGCCGCGTAACCGGGCGTCCCCATCGTGTCCAATGCAATGGTGTGGTCGCGATCTTCGGCGGCGCTTGGTGTGAGGAACTTGGCGAGCCCAAAGTCGAGCACCTTCACGGTGACCGCGCTCCCCTCGCTCCGCGCAAGGAAGATGTTGTCCGGCTTTATGTCGCGATGAAGGATCCCGTGCGCGTGGGCCTCCCCAACCGCGGAAACAATCGGCACGATCACGCTCATCGCCTCCTCGAACGGGAGCGCGCCCGAGCGCCGGAGCTTGGCGCGCAAGGTCTCACCGTGGAGGAGCTCCATGACGAGGAACGGTTGCTCCCCGGTCTCGTCGATGTCCAACACTTGAACGACGTTCGGATGCCCAATCGCCGCGCGAGCCTCCCGAGCAAATCGCACACGCGCCGAGCGGTGCTCGGGGTCGAGGAGGAACTTGATCGCAACGCGCCTGCCTAGCCGCTGGTGCTCAGCCGCCCACACCTCACCCATGCCGCCTTGGCCGAGCAGCTCCTCCAACTGGAAGCGCCCTCCCACCACCATCCCGCGCTTGAACCCAGTTTGCCCTCGCATCGTGAGCCCAGTCTACTCGGCCTCCCTCGAAGGCGGGCGCAAATTCCACTTGGGTGGATACCCCTGCG
>CAYTJL010000553.1:0-2356 GCA_964437785.1 uncultured Polyangiaceae bacterium | reverse complement strand
ACCACCACGTCGTACGTTTCCTCTTGGATCATCCGCACGAACCGCACCCCGGCGGCGATCTGCTCGCCGCCCAGACGGAGCCCCAAGTCCTCGGAGCGAGCGTGACTCTGCAAAAACGCTTCCAGCTTGTTGAGGACGGTGGCGCGCGTCGTCCCCGCTTTGGGCCGCTCGGCGCTTGCTTGCGGAAACCCGGAGAACAAGTCCCCTTGGCTCATGATGTTGATGGCCGCATCGGCGAGCCGGAGCGAGCTGTCCACCGCTTTATCGACCTTGAGCAACGAGCCCAGGTGGTCCACGTCTTTCAGCTCCTCCAAGAGCTTCTTGGTGAGCCCCTCTTGGATGCCCGCTTCACGCTTCAAATCGGCGGAAAGACGCACGATCGTCGGATCGTCGCTCGGCAACCGGCCAAGCTTGAGCACCGGCGCAACCAGATTGACCCGCGTGGGGCGAGCGTCGTTGGCGAGCGAGCGCGCCTTGAGGTACAGCGCCGCCGCGGCGATCTGCACGGCGCGTGGATCGATGTCGATGCCAAAGAGGTTGTTCTCGACGATCGACTCGGCAATCGCCCGATCGGTGATGGGTGTCCCCAAATGCCGCGCCTCTTCGCGGTACATCGCGGCCAAGAGGTCGAACGCGATGACCAAGAAATGCCCGCTCCCGCACGCAGGGTCCAAAACCTTGATCGCCGATACTTTCTCCGGCGCGTCGTTCACCATGCCGTCGGGGATGGGTTGAGGGACGTAATACTTCCAACGCTCCTCCAGCTCTCCCTCGATGGGCATGAGCGCGTCGAGCGCGACCTCGCCCGCCTCTCGCCGCTTGCGCCACTCGGCCCTCCGCGCGTCGAGCACGGGGAGCACGCGATCGGCGTCCGGCGTAAAGCTATCTCGTCTGCACATGGCGAGCCACGTCAAGCCAAGGCTGTTCTGAAGCAGCCACTCGACCATGTACCGCTCGGTGAACATCTGCGTCTTGGACGCGATCTCGTGCGGAGCGATCTTCTTCTTGCTGTTGATCTTGGCGTCGAGCGCCTCGCGGTCCGGGTCGTTCCAATATTGATACACCCAGCCCAGGGTCGTGTCGTCGGTCCACGCGGAGGCAAGCTCGGGATCGTCGAGCGTCTCCACCGCGTCGCGCAGGGCGGCCGGCGGGACGACAAAGAGGCTTGTGAGCCCGACGTCGCCGAAGAGCCCGGGCAGGTCTAGCGCGAGCTCATCGAAGATGAGCTTCAACAAGGTGGCGTATCCCTCGGACCCGTCGCTCGTCCCATTCGTAGCCGTGAGCGCGGGCGCAAAGTCGCGAAATTCGCGGTATCCTTTGCTGTTCCAGCCGCCGGTGAGCACAGGCGGCTTGGAGAGCCCCAACGCTTCGAGCCGGCGGAGGAGCACCAAGCGGTTCACGAACGTGGCCGCGGCTTGTTTCTCGGCCTCGGCGAGCGCGTCGCTCCTTCGCGCTGCGAGCTCGGCCTTGTTCTTGGGCTTGCCGGCGCGCGCTTGCTCATCCATCCACGCTTCGATGCGCTCGCGACGCTTCTTGTGCGCCTCGTCGAGCCCCGCTTCGGAGATGGGCACCGAGAGACGATAACGCCTGTCCGCCTCGTCGTGGATCGCCCTGAGCAGCCGCGCCCGGAGCCCCTTCTCGGGGTCTTGCGCCGTCCCCCGGATCGTCTCCGCGAGCAGCCTCTTGGCGGCGGAGGTGAGCGTCATACGATACGCACGCGCGCGCCTTGGTCGAGGAGCGGGGTGATGCGCGCCTCCAGCTCCGCGAGGACCGATTGAAGCTCTGCCTTGCTCGCCACCTCACGGCCTCGGAGGTGCGCCTCCACCTTGACGAGCGGCGCCTCGCTGCCTTTGCTCAGCTCCCCGTCGAGCTTGTCATTGGCCTCCTCCTCGGCCTGCAACAAGCGCCTCGTAAAGCGATCACGAAGCTCCACGAGCGTGGGCGAGATCGCGTCCGCGGGCGTCTCCACGAACGCTTCGGTGATGGGGCGGAGCACGCGATACGCCGCCTCCGCGTCGAGCCGCGCGAAGCCCTGCCGAGTCTTGACACGGCCCTTGGCAGCTTCGAGCGCCGCTCCTTGTTGGCTCAAGAGCGCGCGCCGGACCTCGACGTACCTCGTATGGATTCGCTCGATGGCGGGCGAGAGTTCCGCGGCGGCGCGCCATGGCCTCTCCGAAGCGAGGTTGTCCCTCACGAGGGCGGCGTCTTCGACAAGACCCTCGATCGCGGCGAACGATTCGAGCTGAGACAGCTCGTGATCACGCGCCCGCGCGGCCTTGCTCACCACGCCGATCGCCTCCTCGGTCAAGTCGGAGCTGTACGATCCGAGCTGATCGAGCCCGTCGCGGAGCGCGTC
>CAYTJL010000552.1:0-2406 GCA_964437785.1 uncultured Polyangiaceae bacterium | reverse complement strand
CGAGTCGACGAGCGCGTGCGCGAGGATCTTAGCTGGAGGAGCGTCGCCGAGCGTCCCGCGCGCCGCGGTGAAATCTGCGTATCGCGCGCTGATGGTGTCTTGGTCGGGCGCTCTCTGTTTAACGTCCTCGATCTTCGCCAACAGCGCGCGGATGGTCCTGCCATCCGTGGTCTCGACGCGTCCAAGGGACTCGCCGTTCGCGAGCGGTTTGTCCGCCTCAATCCGCGTCGTGAGGCGATCCGCCAACCAGCGCTCGAACCCCTCGTAGATGAAATCTAGGGAGCGCTCGCTCGCGATGGCGATCTCGCTCCCGCGGTCGCCGCTCAGGGCGATCAGCGCCGGAGGCCTTCGCTCCAACTCGCCGCTCGCCGCGAGGGCCTGCGCGTGGACGTGCGTCGCCACGCACGCGAAGTGCACGGCGCGTTGGAGCGTCTTGAGTCGATTCCCCTGCGCGCGTTCGTGCGTCGCGAGGTCGCTCGCCGCCTTGGAGAGCTCACCGAGGACGCTCCGGTTGTGCCGCTGCCGCAGGGCCTTCTTCGCGCGCTCAACGTGTTTGTACGTCTTCTCGCGCCCGCGGAGCAGCGGCCATACGAGGGCCGTCACCGGATCCAAGGGGCGTGACGAGTCGAGGCACCCAAGCAACAACCCGCCGAGCGAACCCGCTTGCTCAGGTGGGTTTAAGATCTGCGCCGCGAATTCGCCGAGCCCACGATCGTTGTTGTCGCGCGTCACCATCGCGCCGCACGTGAGCGAGAGTGAGCTCTTGTCCTCGGCTGGGTAGAGCCCTTTATCCGCCCCCAGGAGCCCGTGCGCGTAGCGCCGAGCGCGATCGAACTTGTCCGCTCTGCCCTTGAACGGTTTAAAGGTCTCGTCGAGATCATCGCTCATGATCGCGTCGAAGGTGCGATCTGGGAGCGCCTGGCTGTACTTCTCCCAGACGAGGAACCGATTCAGCGGGGCCATATCGAAGTAAGCGCCGCGCAGCGCGCGCGCCAGCCCGTTCGCGACATGAACAGGCTTTACGCTCCGAGAGGCCGCGCGCCAGCCGACGTCCTCATCATAGACACCATCGAGGATCTCGCTGATCTTCATGCCCCTTAACCTCAACAAGAGATGAACCGGCGCCCGGCGACGTCGACCCCGATCGTGAGGTTGACCCCCGTGTCCCGATCGACGAGTCGGATATCGGTCCTTCGCCCGCCATCATCCGGTGACAGCTTCGCGAGCTTGTCAAAGAACGCCGCGATGCGGGTCTCCGGCTCGCCTCTTCTAAAGGTCGATGGGAGGCCCTGCAGCGCGGCGTACAGCGCGGCCACGAGCGGGCGATCGAGGCGCAGCCCGGTGGAGGCAGGTTGACCGCGCATGCACAGGATGACGTGGTCAGGGTGATGATCCGGGAACGCCGCGGCCAGATCGCTCCGCAGGCGAGGGACCAAGACCTCCAATTGGGCGGTGGGGAGCGCCGATGAGGCCGCGGCGTAGCGGCATGCGTGAGCGTCGTATCGGTGGGTGACCCAGAGGTGCAGGACATCCCGCTGGTCGTCGTCCCGATCGTAGAAGCGGTTCAAGAGCCACACCGCATGAGCGGTCGCCTCTTTGCCTCCTTGCAGGAGCTGCTTGAAGCCGTCCTCCACCTCATCCGAGGCGACGAGGAGGATCTCGTCACCGTTCTTGTGCTCAAAGAGCGCGCGTCGCTTCTGCGAGATAAAGGCGTTGATCTTCGCCTCCAAGTCCTCACCTTCGTGGCTGATCTCGGGGGAGGGGAGGCTCCATTGCTCGGGCCGATCGACGCCCCTCCATAGCGCGTCATCCAGCATCGGCAGCGTCCGGTGGCGAGGATCGAAGGCTCGGACCGCATCGAAGAGGGGCCCCGCGCCGCCCTCGAAGGCGTTCATCCAATAGCCGCGCGGGCCCTGCCCCGAAGACTTGAACGCCTCGCAGCTCGCTCCTCCGAAGAGCAGGTACGATAAGAAGCCTTGGAGATCGCGCATCGTCGCGTGGAAGCCGGTCTTCGCGACCGCGTCGAGCAGCGCTGCCACTCGCGCGCTCGACTCGCCGCTGAGGCGCGCCGATCCTTGCTGAAGGCCGCAGCGAGCCGCGGGGCACCCCTCGCAGGGAGCGGAGAGCTTGAGCAGACGCTCAATCGCTTGGGTGACCACTGGGCGCGCGAGGTTGTTACGCAGGTTGAGATCGATCACTGCTACGCGAGGATCCGCGCCCGGATCCTCGTCATCCCGATACACGAACGGCCTCATGAGCTGCCGCTGCGCCGACTCCGCCCAGTCGTGCTCCTTCGCGGCGCGCAGCAGCTTCACCAAGAGCCCCTCGTTGACGGCGATCGCCAGGCCGCGCCCCTTCCGCTTGAGCGCGTACTCCACCTGGCTGATCAGGATCTCGTCCTCGACC
>CAYTJL010000551.1:0-2436 GCA_964437785.1 uncultured Polyangiaceae bacterium | reverse complement strand
GAGCCCTTAGTCGTGCTCGTGCTGGTGGTGCAGATCGGGCCCGTGCTCGTGGGAGTGCTCGCGGTGCTCGTGGCGATGCAGATGGCTGTGCTCGCCGATGACAGGTGGGTCGTGCACATGGTCGTGGTGATTGTCGTCGTGCCGATGGGCGTGCTCGTGCTCGATCGGCTCATGGCGATGAACGTGGCGGTGCTGCTCGGTGACGTGGAGATACACGCCCAACGCGACGAGCGTCCCGGCGATGAAGGTCGTCGCGCTCGTCCCGCGCTCCCCGATCAACCACGCGACGACTACACCGAAGAAAGGTCCGAGCGCGAAGATCGATCCTGTTCGTCCAGCCCCCAACCGTCGCTGCGCGAGGAGGTAGAGCCGCAAGCTCAGCCCGTAGCCGAGCGCTCCGAGCCCGAGGAGCGCGAGGGCGCGGGGCGGCGTGGGGAGCGCTTCGCCGAAGTGCCGGGAAGCGAGCACGGACAACACCGCGCCTACGCCTGCTTTTGCGAAGACGACCCGCTGAGGGTCGAGATCAGAGAGAGGGCGCGTGAGCACGTTGTCGAACGCCCAGCCGAGCGTCGCCGCGGCGATGGCGAAAGGTCCGAGCCATGACGCGCTCCTCGTCATGGGACCGGCGAGCACGAGCAGCACGCTCCCGCAGGTGACCAACGCCACCGCGAGCGCGACCTGCCGTCCAATCGCCTCACGGTAGAGAGCTCGACCGAGGAGGACCGTGAAGATCGCCTCCAGGTTGAGGAGCAGCGAGGCCGTCGTCGATGCCGAGCGCTGAAGCCCCCAAGCGAGCAACGTCGGAGCCGCGACCGCTCCGAGCACGGCCACGAGGAGCAGCCGGGGCACGTGGCGCGTACGCAGCGGCGCTTCCTCCTCTTGCGATCGCAACCCGACGAGCGACACCAACGCAGCGCCCGCGTACAGCAGCGCTGATGTGATAAAAGGCCCGGCGCCCACACCCGTGATCTTCACGAGCGGCGCGGTGACCCCAAAGCTCGCGGCGGCGAGCATCGCGAGCCATGACCCCGTACGGATTGGATTCGCCGGTGTCTCCATCGTCGAAGCGTAGCGCCGGAAGCGCCGAAGCAGCTCAACCACCTGGCGGGCCAGCTCTTCAGCGAACGCACGCGCGGACGCAGTGGCCGGCGCCGCGATGAGCTCCTCGATGGTCGCGAGCTGGGTGAGCGCGCCATGTTCGAGCACCGCGATACGATCTGCGAACAGCATGGCCTGCCGCCACGAGCCAAGCCTCTACCCGCCTGAAGCACGCCGGGTCATGGATGACCCCCGAGAAGCGCTCGCGGACGAGCTACTTGGATGAAGACGGATGTGGGCATTGTTGATGAACGACGCCACATGCGGCGCAGGTGGGGACGGCGTACGCCGCAAGGGCGCTTTGCGAGCGCAGCATCTATTGTTGACAACCAGACGTGATAGATCCACCATCCGAGGATGTCAGGATTTTTTGATTGGAGAGGGAATTATCGCCTCCCGGGCAGCGGCTTTTACGATAGCAGGGATAATTACTGCCTCCCAGGCAGCGGCTTTTACGACAGCAGGGATATCTACTGCCCCCCGGGCAGCGACTTTTACGACAGCAGGGGTAACTACTATCCCCCGGGCAGCGACCTCAATCCTCCGCTGAATATGACATCACCGGACAACAGTTCCTACGATTCGCCCCCTGCTCATAGCAACTTTGCCGAATACTCCGTGCCGACATACTCCACGGGTAGCTCATCGTCTTTGGGCACTTCGTCCCCCCGTAGCGAATCCACGCCCTTGACATTTGGGGGGTGCCTCGGTCGGATTGTTCTTGCGTGCGTCCTTGCCATCATTGGTCTCCTTGGACTCTTGCGACTTGCCATATGGGGCAAGCAAAGCGACTACGAACAATGCGTAAAGAGGAATGGCGCCCAAGCTTGCCGTAATCCATTTACAACCCCTTCAACATCACCCTCAGTCCGACGACAACACGAATAGTCATTCGTCGTCGGACCCAAAGATCCGCTTTCGCGACGCGGAGCTTGACGGAGCCGGCGGCGGCTCGTTTGCCTTCGCCTCCGCGGTCGGCCGCGCGGGGGGCGGCTCATGGCTCTTGGCCGGCGTTGGTCCAGCCACCTTGGATCCACGCCTGTTTGGAACCTTCACCTTGAACGCGCTCGGGGTCGGCTCGGGCTCGTCAACTACGGTGGGAGCCACAAGCACGATCGGCGGCGCTTCGTCCTGCGGTTTGGGCGAGCGCTTGAGGCTGTTCCCAAGTACGATCAACAGCGCGATAACGCTCGTGAGCACGACGGCACCTCCGATCCAAAGTCCCGCGTTTGAGGGCGGCGCATACTGCACGATGGGCGCTTGGCCGGAAGGCGGCTCGTCATCACGCTTCTCCTTTTTGGGGAGCGCGCCCGCGTGAGCGGCCCATGGGGACGACGG
>CAYTJL010000550.1:0-2471 GCA_964437785.1 uncultured Polyangiaceae bacterium | reverse complement strand
TGTAGGTTCCGGAAAATCTGCGCCGTTTGTTCCGGAAAATCTGCGGCTGCCCAACTCTGTAGGATCGTCGTCGATAAGCACGTCAGAAGGCAAGTGTTTTGTTCGCACGGAGGGGCCATCGAGGCGGAGGAGGCGGCCACGCTCCAAGATGCGATCAACGATGGCTTCGGCGAGGTCGTTGTCGTGGAGGGCATGCCCCCAACGCTTGGGGGGCTTGTTGGTGGTGAAGATCATGGCACGTCGCTTGATGTGCCGATCGTTGACGACGTGATAAAGCACGTTGGCCGCGTCGTCGCCGTAGGCGAGATAGCCGACCTCGTCGACGACGAGAACATGAGGACGCACGTACTCCGCGAGCGTCTCGCGCATCGCGCCTTCGCGGCTCGCCGCCGAGAGGTGGTCGATGAGCTCTGCCGCGGTGGTGAAGAGGGCGTCGAAGCCGTTCTGCAACGCGCGGTAAGCGATGGCGATGGCGAGGTGTGTCTTGCCGCGACCGGGTTTGCCTTCGAGGATGACGGAGCCGCCCTCGGTGACGAAGTCGGGAGAGAGGAGCGAGCCGATCGTGGTGAGCCGAAGCGTGGATTGGTGGGTGAAGTCGAACTCTTCGACGGTGCGGAGGAAGGGGAACTTCGCGGCGCGCACGGCCCGCGACAGGCGCGTACCGCGACGATGCGCGACCTCCTCGGCGAAGAGGGTGTGGAGCAGTTGATCGTGTGACCATTGCTCCTTCTCCGCGCGCAGAATCAGGTCACGCCACACGTGTCGTGCGTTGGCGAGGTGAAGACGTTTGAGGAGGACATCGAGGTCACCGCTCATGACACACCTCGACGTGACGCCGCGCGGTGGAAACCAAAGCTCGCTTGACGGGGCGTTTGACCGCGCGGTTGCGCCACTCCAGAGCGATGGCTCGCGCCATCGCTCTGTCGGGCGCCCGTGGGGGAGAGGGCGCGACGAACAGAGGTGATCGAGAGTTGGTTTTGCGCGACGGCGTGAGCGAAGGCGGCGCGCATGGCGTCATCGCCGTGTTGCTCGAGAAGGGTGTAGAGGTCTTCGACACGCTGCTTGGCCAAACGTGGCTCTCGGTGGGTGAGCTCAGTGAGCAACGCGAGCGCGTCGGGGCCGAGGGCGAGCAGTTGTTGGCGCTTCTCATAAAGCTTGGCGCGCGCGCCGTGCACCGTGGCGAGCTTGGCGGCGCGGTGCTCCGGCAGCGGTCGAGGCGGGTCTCCCTTTCGGCGGCGGCGGTGGGTCGCCTCGAACCGACCAGCGATGATGCGCACGCGATCCTCGTAAAGGAACATCGTGCCTGCGACGTGGGTCGCCTCGGGAGGCATGGTGTACGTAGCCCCCTCGAACGAGACCTCGGCCGTGGGCCCAACGAAGATGGGGACACGCAGCGCGAGGCTTTCCGGAAGGACCTTGACCGGCCTGAGCCGCGCGAGCTCCTCGCGCCGCCGCACTTCCGGAATCACACCGGTGGCTCGCGAAGGGGTGTTGTGATTGACGTTGGCGAGCCAGGCCGCGAGCTGGGCGCGGAGGTCGGCCTCGTCTTGGAACTTGCGGGACTTGAAGAACGAGCCCTTCACCCAGCCAACGAGTCGCTCGACAGAACCCTTCTGGTTACCGCTGCGCGGCGCGCACATCTCGACACCAACACCGATATCGACGATGGCCTGCGCGAACGTCGCGTTGTACTCCTCGACGGCGCGCCCCTTCCCACCCTTCTTGACGATGGTTTTGGGTCGGTCAAAGACCGCGAGCAGCGGCAGCCCCCCGAACGACACGAAGTCGCGCGCGAGGCACCGCACCAGGGTCTCGACGCGCTCGTCAGGGACGATGGTGACCGCGACGAATCGCGAGTACTTCAAGCGAGAGGCGAAGAAGTGGATACGCTGTTTGCGGCCGTCCACGTAGGTGACCTCGACCTGGCCGAAGTCGTGCTGGGAGAACTCCCCCGGCAGCCCCTCGAAGCGCACGATGGGTGTCGCCTGCGGCGGTCTCTTGCCTGCGACGAGCGCATAAAACGCCGTCTTGTTGCCGGTGTACCCGACCTCCTTGGCGCGGCGCAAAAGCTCCTGCGTCGGCAGCTCCGGCTCGGCCTTCAACCACGCCTCCACGCGCTCGGCGAACGGCGCGACCTTCGACGGCCGACCGATGCGTCGCGCTCGATGCTCGGCCCGATCGTCCGCGTGCTCCACGCGCGACTCGCGTCGCACGCGGCGCACCGTCGCGACCGAGACGCCGCTCTTTTGTGCGACGTCGCTCGGCGACATGCCCACGCTGAGGAGCACCTGAATCTCGTGTCGCTTGAGCAGGGGGAGCATCTCCCCCTCCTCGCATCCTTTCGCCGCTCGTTGAGGCATGACCATCAGCATCATCGCAAACCACAGCGCCCAGATCATCCTGCTCGCTCCTTTCGGGGTGGAGCAGCAGATTTTCCGGAACCGGGTGCACCAGATTTTCCGGAACCATCA
>CAYTJL010000549.1:0-2497 GCA_964437785.1 uncultured Polyangiaceae bacterium | reverse complement strand
GAGCGGCTCGCGAAGTAATAGAGGATCTGAATGGTCGCGAACGTGTTGCCTTGGCGGCGCCCGCGCCCGTTGCGCTGTTCGAGGGTCGCCGGCTCCCACGGCAGATCGATGTGATGGATCGCGCACGTGCGCGTCTGAAGGTCCACGCCCTCATAGGCGATCGCGTTGCAGAGGATCACGTCGTATTGCGGCGGCACGCCCTCTTCGGGGTTACCGTTGAAGTCCATGGCGATGCGGAGCCGGTCCACGTCGTTGGGGGCGACCTCGCCGTTCAAGACGGCGATGCGCTCCGCGGCGATCCCGGCCTCCTCCAGCACCTTGCGGATCCAATAGTGCGCCGCGATGTTGTCGCAGAACACGATATGCCCGCACGAAGGGTGCTTTTTGACCTCGTTCGCCAGCGCGTCGAACTTGGGGCTATGCGGCGTGGGCGCGTTCTTGGCCGTTTGCCAGGTGTAACTCTCGTCCAGGTTGGGGTGAATCGCGACGAGCGCCATGCGCGCGAGCGCGGCCAGGATAGCGCCTTTGGGCGCGTTCACGGGGTCGGCCATAGCCCGCTCGATCTCGAAGACCAAGTGGTCGTACTTGGTGCTCTGCTCCTCGTTCATGGCGACTTCGATGATGCGGACCTCGGGGTCAGGGATCTTGAGCCCGACCTCCTCGGCGGTGCGGAACTCGCCATAACGGAAGATGGTGGCGCGCAGGTTATCGAGGCTGGTGAAGCCCACGCACGCGCTCTTGGTCTCGACGTCCAAGTTGCTGCCGACCACGTCGCGCGGCTCGATACGGCAGTAGCGATCGATGAACGCCTCTGAATCGTGGATGCCTTGGCGCGGGAACGCCTTGTCATCGACGTATTGGATGATGTTATAAAACTCCAAGGGGCTGTTCTTCGCGGGCGTCGCGGACAGGAGCACGATGCCGGCCCCGCCCGTCTTGCTCCGCACCGAGGCCGCACGAAAATCGAGCTGCCACGCGCGGCGGCTGCCCGAGCCGGCGTTGCCCATGAACTTGGGCACGCCGTGCTCACGCGGCTCGGGCAGGTAGAGGTTTTTGAAGTTTTGGGCCTCATCGACGATCAAGAGATCGACGCCGATGTCTTCCCAAAGGATCCCTTCGTCGTGCTTCCACCCCTCGGGGAGCTCCATCATCTCGGCGACCCACGCGCTCGTCCCTTCATTGAGGATGGCGAGCTCGCGCTCCGACAGCTTCTTCTTTTTCTCCGCGTTGCGCTGCCGGAGCTTCACTTCGCGCTGGATCGCCGCCGTCTTCTTGGCATACGCGAGCACGCTCTCCTCCCGCATCTTGGTGCGCGAGAGCGCCTGATACGTGAGGAGCACGACGTCATATTCACCGCCCATGAACCGCGACCACGTGGCGGCGCGCTCAAAGGGGCTGTCCGTCTCGCTGGTGATTTGCCCCTTGCGAGGGCCGTGCGCGACGACCTTGCGTTTGGAGCCAACGACGCCGATGCGGTAGTCGGGCAAGGCTCGGTTGATGTCGCGCACCCACTTCCACACGATCGACTTGGGGACGAGGATCACCGGGCGCTTGGCCCACCCCTCTTGTCGCGCGCCCGCGAGGACGAGCAACCCCGTGTCGGTCTTGCCGACGCCGACGTCAAACGCGATAAGCCCGCCGCGGTTCGCGAGCACACGGCGCGCGCCGGCATTTTGCCAGGGATGGGGGATGCGCTTGTTGCTCCACCGGGCGATCTTCATGGGCTCGGCGCTGTAGCCGGGAGCGCGAAAGCCTTGAAAGTGAGCGCGATAGGCGTCTTGAATGGTCTTTTTGCGAGCTTCATTGGCGGAGCACCACGCCTTGAACGACATCTCCCATTCGGCCGCCACCCGGAGCCGTACGTCGTCGATATCTTCGGTCTTCGCGTGGCTGGGCCGGAAGAGGGCGCGATCGTGGTTCATCCAGCCAATCTTCTGAACGATCGTTTCCGGGAGCGTGGATTTCTCCAGGTCTTGGTAACTCTTCCCCTCGACTTGGACCAAACCATCCTCACGCACGAGATTGACGGGATACCCCCGGTTATCTCCCGCCATCCATTCGCCGATGAGGGAGAGCGGCACCCAGCCTTGGCGCGGGGAGATGCCCTCGATGTCGTCAAAGATCGCCGGGCTGATGATGGCCATGAGCTTCGCGACCTGCGCTTTGGCCTGCTCGTCCCCTTGAGCAGCGCGCTCTTTGGCCCGTTCGACCTTGGGCCAAAGCTCACCATAATAATACACGTCGGGAGGCACGAGCTCGCCGGGGCTGTCCTCGCACCACCCGGCCGCAAAGAGCGGTGCGATGTCGAGCCGCCCGAGCTCGTCGCGCCGGAGCGAACGGCGCTGCCGATACAAAAACTCGGCGAGCGCGATCACGTCATCCGGGCTGCCTTGATACCGCGGCGACCAGACCGGCTTTTGCGCGAGCGCGGGGATCACGTTGGCAGTCCTCGGCACGAAGGCGGCGAGGAAGCGCTGCGCGCCCACATCCTTCTTGG
>CAYTJL010000548.1:0-2512 GCA_964437785.1 uncultured Polyangiaceae bacterium | reverse complement strand
GCGTCGGGGTGAGAGATGATCGCGAACGTCTTGCGGCGGGCGATCTCGCGCAAAAGGAGGCTTTGGTCAGACACGGCGCGCGCGCTATAGCACTCACTCCTCGCCGAAGTATGAGGGATCTTCGTCGCCGAAGCAGATGCCCATCTCACGCGCGGTGAGCAGCGTGTCCGATTCGGGCGGCACGTTCTTGGTGCCCGCCGCCGCCTCCTTCAGCTCGCCGACCACGATGCGGTTGTTGCGGAAGGCCACCATGCCCGACTCGACGCCGCTCGCGATGGCGCGCGCCGCCGCGGCGCCGAAGCGCAGCGCGAGCACGCGATCGTAGGTGGTGGGCCCGCCGCCGCGCTGGATGTGGCCGAGCACGAGCGAGCGCGTCTCCTTGTTGGTGCGCATGCCGAGCTCGGTCGCGACGCGCTCCGCGATGCCGCCGAGCACCACGGTGTTGCGGAACTTGTCGCCCGCGCTCTTCACCACGGTGCTGCCCCCTTTGGGCGACGCGCCCTCGGCGATCACCACGATGGAGAAGTGCCTGCCGAGCCGCTCGCGCTGCTGGATCTTGGCGACGATGGGATCGTACGTGAACGGGACCTCGGGGATGAGGATCGCGTCGGCGCCGCCCGCGAGCCCCGCGCGGAGCGCGATCCAGCCCGCGTGGCGGCCCATCACCTCGACGACCATCAAGCGATCGTGCGACTCGGCCGTGGTGTGCAGCCGATCGATCGCCTCGACCGCGATGCTCACCGCCGTGTCGAACCCGAAGGTCACGTCGGTGCCCGCGACGTCGTTGTCGATGGTCTTGGGCACGCCGATCACGCGCGGGATCCCGCGCTCGTAGAGCGCCTGCGCGATGCGCAGCGATCCGTCGCCGCCCACGGCCACGAGCGCGTCGAAGCCGTGCGCCTTGAAGCTCTTCACGAGATCGTCGGAGCGATCGACGGGCACGAGATCCTCGGCGCCCTCGACGCGCGTCGGGTAATTGAAGGGGTCGCCGCGGTTGACGGTGCCCAAGATGGTGCCGCCCGTGTGCGCGATGCCGCGCACGCGCTCGCGATCGAGCCGGACCACACCACCCGGGTACGGATCGAGCAGCCCGCGATAGCCGTGCCCGATACCCCACACCTCCCAACCACGCGCGATCGCCGCGAGCGTGACCGCGCGGATGACCGCGTTGAGACCGGGCGCATCGCCGCCGCCCGTGCTGATGGCGATCTTCAACGGCTTGCCTGGGGAACGCGCGCTCTCTGTCATGAGAACCTTCTATACTCGCGCGCGCATGAAGCTGACAGTGAACGGTGACGCCATGGAGATCCCCGAGGGCACCACGGTGCGCGGCCTCATCGAGCACATGGGCCTCAGCGGAGGCCCCGTCGCCGTGGAGCGCAACGGCGAGGTGGTGCCGCGCGCCTCACACCCGAGCACCGCGCTCACCGACGGCGACGTCATCGAGGTCGTTCACTTCGTCGGCGGCGGCTGACTATTTGATGTCGATGTCGGATCGCCCGCGGAGGCTGTGCGCCACGCGGAACCCGAGGCCGGCGGTGCGCGTGCGCGCGAACGTGCGGCTCCTCGTCGCGGCCCGGCACTGCTCCGGCGTCGCTTGCCAGCTCGCGGAGCGCACCACACGAATGTTTCCGGTGCCCTCATCGGCGCCCTCGGAGTCCGTCAAACACTCATCCGCGGTCCGCTCTCCCGCGATGTCCGAGACCCATTCACGCACGCCGCCGGCCATGTCGCGCACGCCATACGGCGACGTGTCGATGGGGAAGGTGCCAATCGGCTCGGTCTGGTTGAGGAACGGCCGCGATGATCGCATGAGGCAAAACGTAGGGTCGAAATGATCGCCCCAAGGGTGGATACGCCCGTCCGTGCCGCGCGCCGCCTTCTCCCATTCGAGCTCGGTAGGGAGCCTGTGCTCCATCCCCTCCGTGCCCCTGCTCTCCTCTTTGGACGCCTTTTTGAACGCATAACGGCAGAACGCGACCGCGTCGAACCAATCGATGAACGACACAGGCACGTTCCACAAATGGCCTTGATCCGCGGGGAAGAGCTTGCACGCCTCGCCTTCGATGATGTCGTCGGCGGGCTCCCAACGGCCGTTCTTTCGGACGACGAAGTCCGCGCCGTGCCGCTCCCTCGGCGTGCGGCGCTGCGCCACCGAGGGATCGTCGTCGTTCGCCGCGTCGAGGAAGGCGCAATATTCGCCGTACGTGACGGGGAAGCGCGCGATCGCGAAGTCCTCGACGTAGTGCTCGTCGCGCACCAGCGACTCGGGCGCGAGCGGATCGCCGCCCGCCACGAACGGGCCGCCGGGCACGTACAAGAAGTCTTCGCCGATCTCCTGATCGGTGTAGAGGTTCACGTCGGCGAAGTGGTGTTGGCCGCGCAGGAGCAGCACGGGATAGCGCACGTCGCGGTACCCGGGCCGCTTCAACGTGAGCAGGTAGCTCCCCGGCGCGAGCCTCGCTTCGCGCAGCGGCGTGCGGCCGAGATAACGCTGCTCCGAGGGCACGAG
>CAYTJL010000547.1:0-2513 GCA_964437785.1 uncultured Polyangiaceae bacterium | reverse complement strand
GGGGGCGCCCGCGCGGGGGCTGAGCCCTGCTCCGGCGCGACCATCTCGCGCCCCGCGGCCACGTCGGGCGCGACCACCGCGCACGTGCGCGCGGCGAAGCGCGCGGCGGCGACGGGCGATCGCGCGCGCGCCCGCGCGATCGCGAAGCAGGTGATCGGCGCGTGGTCGGTGGCGGACGTGGCGCCGCCCGCGCTCACCGAGATGCGCGTGATCGCGGGCAGAGGGCCGTGATCGTCACGCGGGCTCGGCGCGCCTCTCGTGGTGGAGCTCGATGCCGAGCGCGGACGCGAAGCGGAAGATCCGATCGTCGCGGTAGAACTCGCCGTACACGATGCGCGAGAGCCCCGCGTTCGCGATCATCTTGAAGCAGCCCCAGCACGGCGAGGCGGTCACGTAGATGATCGCGCCCTCGATCCGCACGCCGTTGCGCGCGGCTTGGATGATCGCGTTGGCCTCGGCGTGGATGGTGCGGACGCAGTGGCCGTCCTCCATCATGTGCCCGTCCTCGTCGCAGTGGCCGAGGCCGCGGATCGAGCCGTTGTAGCCCGTCGCGAGGATGCATTTGTCGCGCACGATGGCCGCGCCCACGTGCTTCCGATCGCAGGTCGCGCGCGTCGCGACCTCCTCGGCGATCCTCATGAAGTATTGATCCCACGTCGCCCGATCGCGCATCGCTCGCCTCCGGGCCGGGACCATACCCTTGCGCGGCGTGCCTGTGGAGGTGACATGGCTCCTGGTGTAGCGTCCGCGCTCATGAACGAGACACGGGTCCGCGGCCGGATCGCGGTTCATCCCCGCGGCTTTGGCTTCCTCACGTTCGAGGCCGAGAACGGCGCCGGCGAGGCGAGCGCCTTCATCACGCCGCCCGATCTCAACCCGTTCCTCGACGGCGACGTCGTGAGCGCGATCGTCACGCCGTCGGCGGCGCGCGGAAAGCAAGGCGCGGGCAGGCTCAGCGCGAGCGATCTCACGCTCATCGAGCGCCGCCGCACCGAGCTGTTCGGCGCGGTCACGTCGCACAACCGGAGGCTCTTTCTCCGGGTCGATCGCCTGGTCGCCAACACCGATTGGCCCTTCGAAGAGGGCACGACCGAGGGGCTCCGCGAGGGCGTTCACGTGGTCGCGCGCGTGGAGGGCGCGGCGGTCGTCCCCGAGCGCGTCATCGAAGCGGACTCGGATCTCGGCCTCATGCGGTGCGTGGTCCGCCACGGCATCCGATCGGTCTTCCCCGAGGCCGTGATCGCCGCCGCTGAAGCGAGCGCGGCGCGCGGGCCCGCGGGCGAGCGGCGCGACCTTCGATCCGTGCCCACCGTGACCATCGACGGCCCGACCACGACCGACATCGACGACGCGCTCAGCGTGATCCCCGCGGGCCCGGACGGCGCGCTCCGCGTGATGGTGTCGATCGCCGACGTCGACGCGTTCGTGCCCGAGGGCTCGCTCGTCGACGACGAAGCGAAGCTGCGCGGCACGAGCGTGTACCTCGCGGGCCGCGTGATCCCGATGTTGCCCGAGGCCCTGTCGAGCCGCGCCGCGAGCCTCGTGCAAGATCAGGACAGGCCCGCGCTCACCGCGGAGCTGCGCATCGATCCCGAGGGGCGCGTCACCGCGGTCGACCTCTACGCGAGCCTCATCCGATCGAGCGCGCGGCTCACGTACGACGCCGTCGCGCGCTTCTACGCGAGCGGCGATCCCGGCGCGATCCCGCGGAGCGTGCTCGCGACGCTGCGCTGGATCCGCACGGCCGCGGCGAGGCTCGCGAGCGTGCGCGCGGCGCGCGGCGGCGTGCTCCTCGATCGCGAGGAGGCGTACGTCTCGTTCGATCCGGCGACGCGCGAGCCCACCGGCGTCGAGCCGCGGACCGAGAACGAGGCGCACCGCGTGATCGAGCGGCTGATGGTGGCCGCCAACGAGGCGGTCGCGACGTGGCTCCGCGATCGCGGCGTGCCCGGCCTCTACCGCGTCCATGACGAGCCTTCGCCCGAGAAGGTCGCGCGGCTCGCCGAGGTGTCGCACAACTTCGGCATCGAAGCGGGCTTTGGCCCGGTCCTGACGCCGCGCGGGCTCGCCGCGTTCGAGGCGCAATGGCGGGGGACGGCGGTCGAGCCCGCGCTCCGCAACGTGCTCGGCAAGGCGCTCGGCCCCGCGCGCTACACCGTCGTTCCGGGGCCTCATTTTGGGCTCGCGGCGCCCCTTTATCTGCACTTCACCTCGCCTATCCGGCGCTACGCCGACCTCGCGGTGCACCGTTTGATCAAACGATATCTCGCGGGCGATCGAGCCTTTTCGCCGGGCGATCCTGCGATTGAGTCGCTCGCGCACGAGGTCAATCGCGCGGCGGCGTCGGCGGCCAAGGCCGAGGCGGAGCGTTATCGCATGGTGATCGCGCGGCTCTTCGCGGGCCGCGTGGGCGAGCGGCTCACGGGGAACGTGATTGGCGTGCAGCCCTTTGGCCTCGTCGTGCAGATGAAGGGCACGGGCGCGACAGGCACCATCGCGATGGACGCGCTCCC
>CAYTJL010000546.1:0-2528 GCA_964437785.1 uncultured Polyangiaceae bacterium | reverse complement strand
CCCCGGCCGCACCCGAGGCAAACCAGATCGATCGGCGAGACGTTGCTCAGGAGCACGGATTCCCGCGCCTGGGCTTCGGTGAGCAGAGAAGGGCTCGGGACCACCTTCGACCTCTCCATCGCCGACAGTCGCATCCGAGGCGCCGGTTGCGTGCTCGGCGCACGACGGGCCTACGCTTCTTTTGCGCTTCGGCCGCCGCTTTGCCGTTCCGCTTCTCCATCTCGTTCATGAGCTGTTCGGTCAAAAAGAGCGAGAGTGCATCATCGAACCGCAACGTAGGGTTCCTCGCCTTGAAGGAGCGCAATCGTCTTCGCACGTTAGGGATCACCACCGACCACGGCACAGCCGAGTGCGGCAATTGCTCGAACGCTTTGAGCTCCTCGACCAACCGCTTCATGGTGTCTTCACCCAGCTCGTCGCCGTCCCCGAGGTCCTCGTCGCCGGGAGGGCGCTCGACGAACACCTGACGCGCGACCGATGGGGACACCACGTGTGCTTCGCCTCTCTTTTCGTCGATCGCGCTCATGAGGCACTCGATGCCAAAGAGCGCGAAAGCGTGGCTGAACCACAGCGTGGGGTTCCTCTCGTCGAAGGACTTCACCCGCCTTCTCAGTTGGGGAATGTCCATCGACCTCGGTACCGCCCAGTGCGGGAGCTGCTTGAGCGACTCGTGCTCGTCGCTCAGCTTCGTCATGATGTCGATCAGTTCATTTTCACGGATCAAGGGGTCAGCCTCGGGCTCTGCCCCCCTGCCACCATTCTCGATATTTTCAGGGTTTGACATACCCCCAAAATGGAGAGGCGCGCACCATCAAGCAAGAGAGATCGTGTGTACGTAATGCATTATCAGGCCAGTTATCATGACACAGGTGGGCGGCGCTTCGGTCCGCAAGGAACATGACCAAACGGCCATCGACAAAAACGCCCAAAGCCCGTCACCGGCATACGCGGCGACAGGCTCGCGGGGAGCAACGCGTGTCGGACTATCGCAGGTTGGTGGGGCACCCCCTCTCGTAAGCGCGCTCCACGGGCGCGACGCGACCGCACGCGACGTTCGTGCTCAGGGTCGCTCGGCTCACGCGGACATCCTCCGTGGAGAAGGCGAGACGATCGAGCCCTGCGACGGACGCTCGCCGTTTGAGGATGCGGCCGACATCCTCGGGGGAGAGTCGTTGTCCAACGACGGCTTTATGATGCCGGCGTCCGGGATGGAGCGCTACGAACAGAGGGCCGCTCGCGCCGACCAGCTCCTCTCTTTGGGCGAGCCACGCATCGAGCGCGGCCACGGGGCAAAGACGAGGATCGGGGCCCGCGCGCAACAGCACGAACGCGGACCTTTGACCGCGCCTCGCGACACGCAGCCGATACCCCTCCTTGTCTCGACGGCAGCTCTCAAGATCGAGCCCGACGACCTCAGCACGGCGAAGGTCACCGGAGTGCATCGCGAGGAGGAGCGCGCGATCCCGGTTGGCGAGCGCATCGTTGTCACAGGCCGCAACGATCGTTTCGAGCACCGTTGGGGAGATGCCTTCTCGGTGCTCGTTCCGGCCCTCCTTGCGCAGCACGCGAAGTGTGCTATCGAGCTGCTCCGAGCTTGGCTGAGCGTGCCCGAGCACGACGTGGGCTTTCACGATCGCAGCGCGCGTCACGTTGATCGTTGCGAGCGAGGTCTCGCTCGCCAACGAGACGAGGTACTCTTGAATCACCTCGGGTGACGCAGGCACGGGCGCGATCCCGCGCGCCTCGCACCACGCGGCGAAGAGCGCGAAACGGCTCTTGTAGACCCGCTTGGTGTTCGCCGGCATCGCGACGTGGTCGAAGAGGCTCGCGTTCTTCGTCGCCGCTCCGGCGCGCGGCTCGCCACCACCAGCCGCGACAGGCGGAGAGGAGATCGACGGGACGCGCTCGCGATCGCACGGCTCTTCACGCGCGTCCTTGTTGGCGTTCGTGATGAGCGCTGCCGTGGGCGCATCGGCGCTCTTCTCGCTCGGCGCATCAACGTTTGAGCGAGCGGCGGGCGCGCTTGTTGTCGAGGCTTCCTGTCGGCGCGACGCGCGCGCCGACAGTGGGCCTTCTGGTGGGGATGGGCCGTCGCCCGCCGAAGCGACCGCGGACAGTCGAACCGCTTTGCGATGGCCGCGGTGTGCGCGCGATGCACGCCGCACGCGAGCGACGATGGTCCTTCTCAGCGCGACGCGCATTCGAATCGGCGGTGCGTGGGGGCGCTGCATCAAACGACGCACGAGGTCGTTGCTGATCCGCGCTCCGTCGGCGCTGGACAGCTCGCCACCCGTCTTCGCGGAGGCAGTCTCCATCTTCTTGACGGCGTCCTCCGCAGCGACCTTCAGGTGGGTCGCGGCATCTTCGCCGATCACCTTGCCCATCTCTTGATACATCGCGTTCCTGCGATCGGCGTCAGACCCATCGATCGCTTCTGCGGCGCGCGCCCCTTTCATGAGGCATTCCAGAATGGGCATCGCTTCGTCCGCGGCCTCTTGGCCGAAGAGCGTGCTCACATCCTCGTGCAT
>CAYTJL010000545.1:0-2530 GCA_964437785.1 uncultured Polyangiaceae bacterium | reverse complement strand
AGCTCGATGTTGAGCCCGATCGAAGAGAGCGGGTTTCGGATCTCGTGCGTGATGTGCGCGGCCATCTTGCCGATGGTCGTGAGGCGCTCGGCCTGCACCAGCTCGGCGCGCGCGCGCTTGATCGCGGCGACCATGCCTTCGAACGTCGTCGCGAGCTCGCCGATCTCGTCGTTGGTGTCGATGACCTCGCGCGGGGTCAGGTCCCCGCGCGCGACCGCCTTGGCGCGGCCCGTGACCGCCGCGAGCGGCGCGAGCACGCGGCGCGCGTAGAGCGACGTGACCCCGCCGACCGCGAGCGCGAGGATCGCGAGCCCCACGAGGAGCTGCGTCGATCGCGTCTCGCGCCGCCGCGCCGCGGCGACCAAGCTCTCCATGCGATCTTCGACCTTGGTCCGCATCGCGCGGAGCTTCTGCGCGCCCTCGGCCTCGCGCCGCACGAGGTCGCTCTGCGCGCGCTCCGCGCGCTCGCGATCGCCCGCCGCGAGCGCTTGGAACAAGTCCGTGAAGCGCGCGCCTCCCTCGCGATCGAGCGAGGCCCCGATCGCGCTCACGTCGCGCGCGATCTCCTCGCGGAAGCGGCGCACCTGCGCGTCGCGCTCGGCGTCGAGGCCGCGCTCGGCGACCTCGCGCACCTGCGCGAACGTGAGCGGCCTCGCGCGGCGCGCGGCCTCGATCCACTCGCGCACGTCGCCCGGGTTCTTGGCCGCGGTGACGTGGTTGAGCTGCGCGGTGATGAGGTTCTGCCCGGCGAGCGCCTCGCCGATGCGCAGGAGGAGCGGCGTGTAGACCGCGCGGATCAGCTCGGCGTCGCGCGTGTTCTCGCGCTGCGCGAGGAGGCTGTACCCGACGGTGATCACGAACGCGGCGATCACGAGCACGTAGCTCGCGAAGAGCCGCTCGGCGACCGTGCGGCGTCGCTTCGCCGTCATGGGGTGAGGGCGCGCGCGATGAGCGCGGTCAGGTCGGTCACGTCGGCGCCGCGCGATCGGAGGCGGTGCAGGCTCGACGCGCAGCCTGTCACGAGGAGGCCTCCGCCCGCCGCGTCGTGCTCGGCGATGCGCGCGTCGGCGATCGCGCGCGACGCCTCGGGCCGCGTGACAGGGAGCAGGCCGCCTCCGCCCGAGCACTCGCCGCGCTCGCGCGATCGCGGCAGCTCGCCCGGCGGTTTGCCCGTGATGCGATCGAGCACGCGGCGGGGCTCGTCGTAGCGGCCGAGCCCGCGTCCGAGCTGGCAGGGATCGATCCAGCGCACGCTCGGCAAATCGTTCAATCGTTGCAAGCGATGGAGCGACGACGCCGCGAGATCGACGAGGAGCGCGGGCGCGCGCACGTCCACGCCGATGTGCGGATAGTGCGTGATGAGCGCGGAGGCGCAGCCCGGATCGACGGCGATGACGTTCGACGCGCCGTCGATCTCGGCGGCGAGGGCGCGCGCCGCGGCGATGAAGCCCGCGCGATCGCCCGCGTGGAGGAGCGGCAGCCCGCAGCACGCGCGGACCGGGCTCACCTCTTCGCCCGCGAGGATGCCCGCGGCGTGGATCGCGGCCTCGGCGACGTCGGGCGCGCGCTTTCCGTAGCCGCAGCCCACGAGCACGCGCGTGCGCGCGCGATCGCGCGCGCCCATGCGATCCCACGTGCGCGCGGCTTCTTCTGCGCGCGCCTTGAAGCGGCCCGCCGAAGAGCGCGCTGCGCTCGGCGCGGCGCCTTCGAGGAACAGCGCGGCGCGCGCGTCGAGCAGCGTCGTCGCGACCGGGTTTTTGTGGTCGCACATCTCGCGGCACCCGAAGCACGAGGTGCAGGCCCACGCGGGCGATCCGTGAGCGGCGTCGAGGGGGACGTCGCCGCGCGCCGCGAAATACGCGAGCGACATCTTCCCCCACGGGGTCACCGTCTCGGTGTGCTCCACGTTCGAGACGGGGCACGCCGCGCGGCAGAGCTTGGGGCAATACACGCAGGTCTCGAGCGAGGCGCGGCTCGGCTCGAGCATGGGCAGGCGCATCCCGGGCACGAGGGGCAGTGTCGCAAGGACGATCCGTCGTTGTCACGTGGCATATAGTGGCCGCGTGGATCGTGCGCGCAGGGTGGTGCTCGGGCTCGGCTCGAACCTGGGCGATCGCGCACAAAACCTCGCGCTCGCGGCCTCGGCGCTCATGGCGCTCGACGGCGTCGCGCGGGGCGCGCGGGCCGCGACCTACGAATCACCGCCTGCGGGCGGGCCGCCGCAGGGCAGCTATTACAACTCGGCCGTGCTGCTCGTGACGGCGATGAGCGCGCGGGCGCTCCTCGATCACGCGCTCGCGGTCGAGCGATCACTCGGGCGCGTCCGGCCCGATGCCGTCCGGTGGGGGCCGCGGACGATCGACGTGGACGTGCTCTGGGTGGAAGGCGAGATGCTCGAAGAGGCCGATTTGGTCGTGCCTCATCCGCGCTTGATTTCAAGGGTCTTTGCGCTCCGCCCGCTGCTCGACGTGGCGCCGGACGCATGCGATCCGCGGACGGGCCGCGCGTACGCGGACGAGCCCGAGGCGCG
>CAYTJL010000544.1:0-2542 GCA_964437785.1 uncultured Polyangiaceae bacterium | reverse complement strand
ACCTCGCCGCCCGCGTCGCCGTCGACCACCAGATCGAGCCCCGGGAACTCCTGCTCGATCTCCCACGGATCGATGAGCGTCGGCCCGCCGTGCCGCGCGGCCGTAGTGCTGATGAGCGGCCGGCCGAGCTCGCGCACGAGCGCCGTGGTGACCGGGTGGTTCGGCACGCGGATGCCCACGGTCTTCTGCTTCATGTGGACGATCTTCGGGACCTCGCGCGTGGCCGTGAGGATGAAGCAATACGGGCCCGGCAAGTAGCGGCGCAGGATGCGGTACTGCGGGTTCTCGACCACGGCGTAGCGCGCGATGTCCGACAGATCCGGGCAGATGAACGCGAGCGATTGATCGCGCGACATTCCCTTGATCTGGTAGAGCCGCTCGATCGCGCTCTTGTTCATCAAGTCGCACCCGAGCCCGTAGACCGTGTCGGTCGGGTAGGCGATCACGCCGCCCTCGTTCAACACTTGAACGGCGCGCTGGATCTTGCGCGGCTCGGGGTGCTTGGGGTTGATGGGGAGGAGCAAAGCGAGCGTTAATCCTTGAGCGCTTCGCTGCCGCCGATGATCTCCATCAGCTCCTTGGTGATCGCGGCTTGGCGCGCCTTGTTGTACTGGAGCGTGAGGGATTGGATCTTCTCGGAGGCCTTCTTCGTGGCCGATTCCATCGCGGTCATGCGCGCGCCGAGCTCGCTCGCCTGCGACTCGTAGAGCGCGCGGAGGATCGAGATGTCGACGTACATCGGCACGAGCCGTTCGAGGAGCGCGCTCTTGTCGGGCTCGAAGATGAAGTCCATCGTGCGGCCCATGTCGCTCATGCGGTCTTCACCGCCCGGCTGCGCCACGGGGATCAGGCGCTCGACCACGACCGTCTGCGAGATCGCGTTCTTGAACTCGTTGTAGACGAGGTAAATCGCGTCGACCTCTTTCTTGTTGAAGGGCGCGAGGATCTTCTCGCCGACGTCTTTGGCCTTCTCGTAGTCGAGCTTGTCCCAAACGCCGGGCAGGTACTCGAGCACGGGCGCGCCGCGCCGGTTCATGTAGTCGCGGCCTTTGCGGCCGATGAGGAGCATCTGCACGCTCTGCCCCTCTTCGGTGCGGCCCCTCCACTCGCGCTCGGCGCGCTTGTTGATGTTGGTGTTGAACGCGCCGCACAAGCCGCGGTCGCTCGTGAGCACCACGAGGAGGATCTTCTTCTCGGGGCGCTGCACGAGCAGCGGGTGCGCGGGGCTGTCCTCCCAACCGGCGCCTTCGTCTTCGCCCGCGGGCGGAGGCAGCGGCGCGCCACCATCGTCGATGACGGGCTTGAGCGGCTCGCGCGTGATCTCCGCGAGCACCTCCTGCGTCTTCTTGGCGTAGGGGCGCAGCTCGGTGATGCGCTGTTGGGCGCGGTTGAGCCGAGCGCCCGCGACCATCTTCATGGCGCGGGTGATCTTCTGCGTCGACTTGACGCTTTGGATCTGCTTGCGAATCGCCTTCAGCGACGGCACGGGCTCACTTGCCTTTCTTGGCAGCGGGCTTCGGGGCCGGCTTCGCCTTGGCCTTGGGCTTCTCTTCTTCGACCTCGTCGCTGGCCTCGTCCGCGTCGTCGGCGACGGGCGCGCCCTTGCTCGGATCGAGGACGAACTTCTTCTTGAAGGCCTCGATCGCCTTGTTCATCTTCTCTTTGAGCGCGGCGTCGAGCTCCTTCTTCTCCGCGATGTCGGTGAGCACCGTCGGGTGCTTCTCCTCGATGTACTTGAAGAGCTCCTGCTCGAAGCGGAGCAGCACCGGGATGGGCAGATCGTCGAGGAAGCCCTGCGTGCCTGCGTACAGGATGAACACCTCGCGCTCGACGGAGAGCGGCGCGTATTGGCCTTGCTTCAAGATCTCGACGAGGCGCGCGCCGCGATCGAGCTGCGCGCGGGTCTTCGCGTCGAGATCCGACGCGAACTGCGCGAACGCGGCCATGGCGCGGTACTGCGCGAGGTCGAGGCGGAGCGAGCCGGCGACCTGCCGCATCGCCTTGATCTGCGCGCTGCCGCCGACGCGGCTCACGGAGATACCGACGTTGATGGCCGGCCGGACGCCCGAGTAGAAGAGGTCCGACTCCAAGAACATCTGGCCGTCCGTGATGCTGATGACGTTGGTCGGGATGTACGCGGACACGTCGCCGGCCTGCGTCTCGATGACGGGCAGCGCGGTGAGCGAGCCGCCCGACCACGGATCGCGCTGGACCGTGTAGTCGCTCGCCTTGAATTTATCTTTGAGCTGCTGCTCGAGCTTCTTCGCGTCGTCGGCCTTCTTTTTGTCCTCGCGGATGGCCTTCCACTTCTCGGCGAGCTCTTTGTCGACGAGGTCGTACGCGGACTCGGTCGCCTCATCCATGCCGTGCTTGCCCATGTGGATCTTGCCGTCGGCGCCGCGGTACTCGGCGTCGCCCGAGGGCACCTCGGTGCCCTTCTTCACGACCCAATAGACGTTGGCCATCTTGGCCGCGCGCTCGAGCAAGCGAGAGTGGAGGTAGAAGACGTCGCCCGGGTACGCCTCGCGACCCGGCGGGCGGC
>CAYTJL010000543.1:0-2590 GCA_964437785.1 uncultured Polyangiaceae bacterium | reverse complement strand
GGCCGAGGGGCCTGCGAAGCTCGTCGGGGTTGAGGCGAGCGCGTGTGAGGGCCCAGTATTTGGGGGCGAGCTCGATGTAGCGCTCGCGAGGCCAGTAGGGCATGACGCGGATGACGTCGGTGAGGTAGGCCTCGGGGTCGAGGTTGTGGAGCTTGCAGGAGGCGAGGAGGGAGAAGAGGTTGGCGGCGGCGGAGGCGTGATCGTCGCTGCCAAAGAAGAGCCATGCGTTGCGTCCAACGGCGACGGGGCGCAAGGCGCGCTCGGCGGGGTTGTTGTCGAGGCGGAGCCTTCCGTCGTCGAGGAAGCGACGCAACGGGGCCTCTTGGCGGATGGCGTAGCCGAGCGCGGTGGCGACGAGGCCGCGGGAGGTGACGAGAGAACGAGCGTGCTTTGCCCAAGTAAAGAAGGAGTCGACGAGCGAGCGGAGGTGCTGCTGGCGGAGCAGATGCCGCTTTTGGGGAGGGAGGTCCCAAAGGGGTCTGTCAGCGGTGAAGAGGGCATTGATGCGCGCGAGCCCCTCGACGCCGAGCGAATGTTTGCAGATGGCGGCGGCCCAAAACTTGGTGCGTGCGTGAGCCCAACACCCGACTTCGTCGGGAGGATCCGTGTCGCTCTCGTCGCTGTCGGTCGGGGGGAGCCCCTTGAACAGCGCGTTGTAGACGGCGCTTGCGTCGGCTTGGATGTAGCCGGAGTAGCCTTTGAACATCTCGCTGACGGCGGCGCTCGTGTGCTTGGGTTGGTACTCGAAGAAGACGTGATCGCGGTCGGCGAGGATGACGAAGAAGTGGCCTTTGCGACAGGGCTTGGACTTGTCGCCGGGCACCGTGCCGGGTTGGATGGAGACGCCGGTAGCATCGGTGGAGAGACAGAAGGACGTTGCGAACGCCTCGTCGCGCGCGGCGAGCACGATGGCGCCGAGCGTCGCGCCGACATCCTCGGCGTACCTGCACATGGTGCCACGGTCGAGAGGAGCGCCGCAGTCGGCGAACCACTCTTCGAGGCGATAAAAGGGCATCCCCCGCCTGTACTTCATGACGAGGATGTGCGCGATCATCGACGGTGCGAGCAGCCCACGACGCACAAGCTCCTTGGGCAGCGGCACGGTGACGAGCCGTGCGGTGCCTTGCGAAGGCTCCTGAGACGTCGCGCTCGACGAGGCCGTGTCCTGCCCCGGCGCTGGAGAGACCGTGTCGTCGTACACCTTGTAGGTCGCGCGCGCGACGACGATACGACACATGCCGCCGACCAGGCGGCCGAGCCGAAAGCTCTCCTCGAAACCAACGCGCTCAGCCTTGCCTTCGAGCGTCTCGTCGAACAGCTCAACGCGCTCTTCGGGCAACGACGCGAGCGCGAGGTCGCGTCGCCCCTTGGTCTTGTTGGTGTTGCCGGGGGGAACAGGAGGTGTAGTGGCCGCGCCCGCGGCGCCTGTCGAGGGGCCTTGAGCCTTGGCTTTCTCCTCTTGTTTGGCCTGCTCAGCGGCGTCGAGCGCGGCTTTGAGCAACGCGGCCTCGGTGAGCAACCCATCCAGGACCAACTGCTCAGCGGTCGTGTCTTTGCGCTCGGCCTTCGCGACCACGAGCCGCCTCTTGGCGATCGCCAGCTCTTCGAGCAGACGGTCGTAGGAGCGCTTCAGTTTTTCGTACTCGCTTTGGGCGGTAGCCAGCGCTTTTTGGGCTTGCGCGAGCGCCTCGCGGGTTTGGGCGAGCTCGCTTTGGGTCTGCGCCAACTGCTCTGCGAGCGTAGAGGAGGAGCCCTCTTTCTCTCCTGAGTTGCGCGCAGAGACGTTGACGAGCACGATGCCCTTATAAGGCATCTCTTCGTGCTTGTCGATCCCCCAAGGACGAAAAAATGACGTTTGGGGGGAGAGGGCTTTGGTGTCAATGAACACGAGGCGTAGCGCGGCGACGCGGCGGCTCGGGGGCGACGTCGATCCCGTCGAGCAGAGCCTCGAACAACGCGTCATCGAGCTCCACGTGCTCGGCCCCCTCCGCCGGCGCCTCGGGCATCTTGAAGGCCCCGCGGTCGAGGCGCTTATAGAACACGCACATCCCGTTGCCGTCGAAGAACAACACCTTCAACGCGTCTCGTCGTTTGCTGTAGAACACGAACAGCGCTCCGCTCCGCGCCTCGTATCCGATTCGCTCCTTGACCAGCCCCGACAGACGCTCGAACGAATACCTCATGTCCACCGGCGCGAGCGCCACGTACACCGAAACACCCGACGGGATCATTGACCACCTCCCAACGCTGACACGACCTCGCTCAGCAACCTCTTGTCGAATCCCGCCTTCACGCGCACGCGCGCTCGCCCAACCTCCACGACCAGCCCCGCGTCCTCCGCAACCTCCGGCGCCCGCCGCACGAGCTTCACGAACCCCATCGACGTTTGCCCAAAGTGGCTCGACCACTTCAACAACGTCGACCCGCTGTAACCCCGGCTCCGCGCGAACGCCCCCGCCCGCTCTCCGCTCGTCCTCCACTCCTCAACCCGCTTCGACCACTTGGCTTGTGTCTCCGCTGTCGCCTTCATGACCGCCAATCTGCGCGCGACCTGGCCGCGGCGAAAGAACGGTCTTCATGCAGCGGTTAC
>CAYTJL010000542.1:0-2643 GCA_964437785.1 uncultured Polyangiaceae bacterium | reverse complement strand
CGAGCTATGGAGTCTCGCGCTCGTGCCCTTCTTCGAGCGCGGCGTTTGCTCGCTGGAGCATCTCTTCGCGCACGCCTTTGAGCTGCGAAGAGGGATAGAGGCGCGTGTGCTCGATGAGCAGCGCTTTGGCCCCCTGCGCATCGCCCATGGTCAACGCGTTGCGTGCGGCGTCGATCTTGGCGTGCTCGTCCCACGGCCGATGGATCGGCGCGGCCCGCGACAACGGGGCCTTCGCGTCGTCGCGCGTGGGGCCCTTCTCGCGCGGATCGAGCGGGGCGACGGTCGCGGTTGCGATCGCGATCGCGGTCGTCGTCGAGGCGGTGCACGCGGTCTCGTGCATCACGATCGTGGTGACAGCCACGGGTTTTGCGGCGTGCGCGATCGTCGCGCCCGTGCCCGCGCCCAGGACGAGGATCGCCGCGCCGAACCCCGCGACGTGCAGCGCGGAGAGCGACGCGAGCACACCTGCCGACGCGAGCCCAACTGTTTTGGCCAAGTACGCGAGCACGCGTTCTTCAAGGCCGGGCACGGGTGGAGCCTTTTCGGCCGCGGTGAAGAGCGCCGTCGGCGAAGCCAAGATCGGCAGCATCGCGCTCGCGGCGCCTGCGCGCCGCTCTTCGTTCCGGTGCAGCTCGGCGACGGCGGCCTCGACCCTCGTGCGCGCGCGATGAAGGCGCTTGTGAACTGTCGTCACGGGCAGCTCGGTCAGCTCGGCGATATACCGCTCGTCCGCGCCGTCGAGGTGGAGCTGATAGACCTCGCGCAGCTCTTCGGGCAGCCCGCGCATGATGGCGCACGCGATCTGCGCGGCCTCTGCGAAGCGCACGCAGTCCTCGGCGCTCGGTTTCGGATCCATGGCCTCCTCCATCGTCTCGTCGTTCGTCAGCTCTTCGCGGAGCGCGTTGCGGCGTAGATGATCCTGCGCAGCGCGGATCGCGATCCTGGTGAGCCAGGGCTTGGGCCCCGCCGCGTGCGCGCGATACCGAGACAGCGCGCGATGCACGCGAAAGAAAGCCTCCTGCGCGACGTCGTCTAGGTCGCGCGACGGCACGCGCCAACATCGCGCGACGCTCCTCACGTGTTGCGAGAACCCTGCGACGAGGTCGCGCAAGGTCGGGCGCTCCTTCTCCGCTGACGCGGCGGTCTCGACGACGTCCATGATCGGTACTTCGCGAGTTTGAGGCTCCGTGGTCCTAAAAATCGTCATGCCCCCTCATTTTTTTCAGAGGCGCCCAGGACGTGAGCCCAGCGCGCGAAGATCGTCGCGCGAGGCGTGAGCGGTGCGCGTGCGGCGCGATGAGGAGCGCGAGACGAGCACACGCGCGAGCACGCATCGCGGCCGAGATAGCGCTCATTTTGCGGCGGGTTCGCGTGCTATCCTGCCGCAAAATGCGAAAGCCCTTTGCGCCTCGCACCCTTCGCTTCGCCCTTCCTCTTCTTGTTGTGCTTCTTGCTTTCGGGGCGTTGGTCGCCGTTGCCTGCGAGCCGAACAACTCCACGTTTTGGGTGTGCTTGAACCCGGTGACGGGGAAGTTGGACGGCACCATCTACGACGAGAACAACTTCGTGAACGGCGAGGCGGATCCCTGTCATTGCTACGATTCGTGCGGCCCCGCGGACACGTGCCCGATCGTGGTGGACGCCGGGGAGCCGGGTCCAGGCTGCGACGCGGGCGACGGCGGATAGCGCTCTACGGCGGCAGCTCCACGACGATGCCGAGACCAACGCCGACGCCCAGCCCCGCGGCTTCGAAGACGCTCCTGCCCTCGATCGAATAGGTGGCAGGTCGGATCGCTGCGCGCAGGTCCACGACGCCGCGGAAGAAGATACGAGGCGGAAAGAGCGGGATTTCTAGGCCCATGCGCGCGCCCGCGGCGCCGTAAAAGAGCGAAGTGGGGACTGGTGTTGCATCGCGCAGGAAGAGAAAGCGACCGACATCGACGACGCCGCACCCTATAAACCAGCGGTAATGCGCGCACACGAGCAGCGCGCCCGAGAGGCGCGCGAAGCGCACCGAATCGATGCTGGGGAGCGATCGAGCGTCGAGCGGCGGATCGCCGTGGATCTCAGAACCCACGGAGAAGAAGCGATAGCGCACGCCCAGCTCCGCCGACAAACCGAACGATCCCCTGCCCGATACGATCAGCTCGGGCCACGTTGCGACGGCGAGCCGCACCGCGAGGGGCCATCGCTCGGGCTGCTGCTCGGGCTGCTCCTTGGGCCCGAGCATCAACGGCTCCTTCGGCCACACGGAGTAGTTTGACTCCACGGTCAGTGGGCACGGCTCCGAGGGTGGGCACGGCTTCGGTGTGCTCCGCCGCGCGAGCTTCGATCCAAGGTCCATCTCAAGGCCCACCAAGGCGCCGGCCAGGCTCGCCGCGGCTTCATCCACCGCGTAGAAGCAGTGGTGCTCGCTCGTGCCGTTCACGGTGAGTCGCTCTGTCTTCGTTGCGCCCTCCGCGTTCACCCACGTGTAGCTCGCCGCGAAGCCGCTGGGCGTTCGTGACACCTGCACGCGCACGCGCCCGGCGTACGCGCCGCGGGGGTTCTTGGCGAAGGAGTCGATCGCCGTCCGCGCTTGAACTCGCCGACGAAACGTTCGCTCGTCCGGGCAGATCGACGCGTCGGGCGCGCGCTCGTACG
>CAYTJL010000541.1:0-2645 GCA_964437785.1 uncultured Polyangiaceae bacterium | reverse complement strand
CGCTCCGCGTCGCGCCTCTGGTAGCCTTCTCGATCATGCTCCGGCGCGCGCTCTTCTGTTCGCTCTCCTTGCTGATCGGCGCGCTCGCGCTCACCCTCGCCGAGCCGGCGCGCGCACAACCCCGCCGGATCTTCGGCTCGGAGGATGCTCCTCCACAGAGCGGGCCGCGCGTGACGATGCGGCTCGACTACACGCGCGGGCCCGGCGCGGAGGCGTGCCCGGATCAAGAAGCGTTCGTCGCGGCCGTCGCGCTGCGCATGAAGGGACACGACCCGTTCACGCCGAACGCGGAGACGCGCGCCGTGCTCTCCCTCCGCGCGGGCGCGGGCCGGAGCTTCACCGGCACGATCGAGATCGACACGCAGGCCACGAGCCGATGGGCGCGCTCGATCGGGCCCGACGTGGATTGCCGCGCGCTCGTGGATGCGCTCGCGCTCACGCTCGCCGCACACGTGATGGAGATGCCGCGCGCGCCCGAGAGCCCGATCGCGCCTCCTTCTTCTCCCCCACCGTTTGCGCCGATCGCGCCGTCGGGCCCCGAGCAACCTGCGCCGCGCGTGGAGCCTTCGATGCGTCCTGCGTTCCGCGCGACGATCGGCGCGGGCCCGATGTTCGGCGCGGGCGTGACGCCGGTCGCCGCATCGATCGGTGTCGAGGCGGGGGCGCGCTTCGGGCCGTTCTCCATCGCGGCGCGCGCGCGCGTGGCACCGCCGTTCGAAGGCGACGTGCCGAGCGGAGCGCGCGCGGCGATGGGCCTCTACACGGGCGCTGTCGTGCCGTGCGGTCACGTCTGGTACGCGGTGTTCTGTGTGATGGGTGAGCTTGGCGCGGTGCGCATCACGACGAGCGCGCCGACGCCCAACGCGGCGACGGGCCTTTGGGCCGGCGTCGGCGCGCGGGCCGGCGTGGAGCTGCCCATGGGCAAGACACCGCTCTTCGTGCGCGTGGTGGGCGATGCGTTGCTCGTGCTGCGCCGGCCCGAGGTGGTGATCGACGGCGTCACGCGCTTCACCGCGCCGCCCGTGACCGGCGGGCTCGAAGCGGGGGCCGGGGTCACGTTTTGACGGGATGTTGGGGGACTCCGAAAAAAATAAAGGGCATGTCGATTTTTAGAACCTTGGAGGCTTGAACCCGCGAAGTACCTGTCATGGACGTTGTCGAGCCCGCACCGCCTGAGCCCACCCCGCCGCCCGGCGAAGCTCGGCCTGCCCTGAGCGACCTCATCGAAGGGTTCTCGCGGCACGTGCGGAGCGTCGCGCGCTGTTGGCGGGTGCCTTCGCGCGACCTCGACGACGTCTCGCAGGAAGCTTTCTTTCGCGCGCATCGCGCGCTGCCTCGCTATCGCCCCCATGCGGCGGGCCCCAAGCCTTGGCTCACCAAAATCACGATCCGCGCCGCGCAGGATCACCTGCGACGCAGCGCGCTCCGTGAGGCGCTCACGGACGACGGCACGATGGAGGAGATGATGGATCAGAAACCGAGCGCGGAGGACCTCGCGCGCTACGCACAAGCCGAGCGCATCGCTTGCACGATCATGCGAGGGTTGCCCGAGGATCTTCGCTTGGTCTACCAACTTCACCTCGACGGCGCGGACGAGGCGTACATCGCCGAGCTTGCCGAGCTTCCCCGGACTACCGTCCACACACGTCTTCACCGCGCGCGCAACAAGGTCGAGGCCCTTGTCGCCGAGCTGCACCGCAACGAGGAGCGCCGCGCGGGCGCCGCGAGCCCCATGCTGTCGATCTTGGCTTCGCCCGCCGCGCTCTTTGGAGCTGCCCAAAAGGTCCCCTCCGATCCTGCCGACGCGGAGCGCCTCTTCGCCGCTCTGGCCAAGAAGATCGGGCTCGCCTCTGCGGGCGTGCTCGCGTCGCTCCCTGCGCTGTACGTCGCAGCGATCGGCGCGGCGATCTTCCTCCTTGGCACAGGCACGGGCATCACGATCGCGCGCGCGGCAAAGCCAGAGGCCAGCACCACGATCGCGACGAGCGAGCCCGCGCGCGAAGCTTCGATGGAGGCGCCCGCGCTCGTGAGCGCGAACGCTGCCCCGCCTGACGTGCGCGCGGAGGGCTCCGCGCTCGCCGACGCGACAGCCGCGCGGCCGAACGGGCCGAGCGGGCTTGGCGTCGAACAAGCCAAGCTCGATTTGGCGATCGCCGCGTTGAACGCGCGCGAGCCGAAGAAGGCCAAGGCGTTGCTCGCCGAGCACGCACGGCTCTACCCTTCTTCGCGGCTCCAAGAGGCCCGTCGAGAGCTGCTCCAACGGGCGAACGCCGCGCTCGGAGAGTGAGAGAACGAGACCCCATGATCAAGACGCCCCGCGCCCCCTACGTGATCTTGTCCGCGGCCTTGACCTCGTCGCTCGCGTGGTCGCAGGGCTGCACGGTGCGTTATTACTTCTACAGCGCGGAGTCCGGCACGGCGAGCGGCAGCGGCGGAATGGGCGGCACGGGTGGAGGGGGCTTGTGCTCGGCCGGCGAGACAAGGTCTTGTTACGACGGCCCGGAGGGCAGCGAGGGCAAAGGGATCTGCAAGGCCGGTTTCGAGACGTGCGCGGCGGATGGGATGAGCTGGGGCGCGTGCGAAGGCGCCGTCAAGCCCCTCGCCGAGAACTGCGCGACACCGGAGGATGAGGACTGCGACGGGAA
>CAYTJL010000540.1:0-2645 GCA_964437785.1 uncultured Polyangiaceae bacterium | reverse complement strand
ACGCTGATGACCTCTCCCAACGATATCCTCTTCGACGAGACAGAGCTTGAGCCCGCGCGCTCCGGCGAGGCGTTCGAGCTGCACCGCGCAGCGTGTGAGCTTCAGCTCGACCGACCGATCGCGATCCGAGAGGAGGAGATCCTCTCGCGCGAGCAGATCGACGTCACGGCCTTCGAGCACCAGATCAAGAACCTGCTCACCTTCTGTCGGCTCGCCCCGGTGATGCTGCTGGCCGACGACGTCGGGCTCGGCAAGACGATCAGCGCCGGGCTCATCCTGGTGGAGCTTGTTCTTCGCAAGAAGGTCACGAAAGCGCTCGTCGTGTGTCCAAGCATCCTCGTGGCCCAGTGGGAACAGGAGCTTACGAGCAAATTCCGGCAGCCCGTCGCGACGGCGACCGGGGGCAAAGAGCTACGCGAGGCTATGAAGATCGAGCGCGGGGTGATCGTCACGACCTACGAAACCATCCTCCGCAACATGAGCGCGCTCGACAACGCGCATGTCCAGCTCTTGATCCTCGACGAAGCCCATCGCCTTCGAAGGTTGCACGGTCCGGGCAAAGCTCCACAGGTCGCGACGGCGATCCGTAGGGCGCTCGAACGTCGTCAGTTCAAGTTCGTGCTGATGTTGACGGCGACACCGATCCAGAACCGGCTTTGGGACCTCTACTCCCTCATTGACTTGCTCACCGTGGCAAAGGGGCATCGGCACCCACTCGGCGTATCCAAAGCGTTCTCACAGAGGTATATCAAGGGGTCAAAGGCGCTGGAGATCCAGCCTCATCGACTCCACGAGTTCCGCGCGCACGTGCGACGCTACATCGCACGGACGCGCCGCGCCGATGCGAAGCTCCCTTTCCCCGTGCGAGAGGTTATCCTGTGCTCGGCCCCTCCCTCGGACGTCGAGCGGGCGCTGGTCAAGACGCTTGGGAGCCATCTCGGGGGAGTCAAACCGTTGCTCCAGATGAGCCTCGCGCAAGCGCTCATGAGCAGCCCTGATGCGCTCATCGCGCAGCTCGAAACGATGGTGCTCAAAGCGCCGCAGATCGAGGGCTGTTTGAAGGCCGTGCGAGCGATCGTCGCCGATGGCCACCGGCCGGCGAAGATGCAGCGGCTCGAAACGATCGTGAGCGAGCTTCGGCAGGCTCGGCCCGAAGATTTTCGACTCGTGATCTTCACCCAACGCAAAGAGACGCAGAACGCCATCGGCGCGGCGCTGAAAGGGATGGAGGTCTCTTACGGCTTCATCCGCGGAGGGAGCGCGCGTCAAAACAACGAGACCATCGAGCGCTTCAAGAAAGACCCGCCGGAGGCGCACGTCATCGTGTCAACCGATGCAGGGGCAGAGGGGGTGAACCTGCAAGACGGGAACGTGCTCGTCAACTACGACTTGCCGTGGAATCCAATGGTGATGGAGCAGCGCATCGGGCGCGTGCAAAGGCTTGGATCCAAGCACAAGAGCGTCACCATTGTGAACCTCGTGATCGCCGACTCCGTGGAGGAGCGCATCGTTGAGCGCCTCATGAAGAAGCTCCAGCTCATCGGGGACGCGGTCGGCGAGATCGACGCTATCCTCGAATCGGCGGGCCGAGGGTCGAAGGACGGCGAGGCCGAAGGCTTCCAAGACACGATCCGCAAGCTCGTGGTGGAGAGCCTTCAGGGGAAAGACGTGAGCGAAGCGGTGCGCCGAGAGGAGACGAGCATCGACGAGGCGAAGCGGCTCTTTGACCAGAATCAGAAGGTGATCGAGAGGCAGTTAGGGAAGCTCGACGATCTGCACACGAGCGGCCCTGCTGCGCCAAACCTCCCTCCCCGCGAGCCGACGATGCCGCTCGACGTCTTCGTGAGCGGCGCCCTCCGCGCGGATGGCGCCACGGTCACGCCCCTGAGCCAAGGGTTGCTCCACGTCGCTCCGGGGAAAGGGCGGCCGTTCCACGCGCTCCTCGACGCCGAGACAGCCGCTCCAATCCCGGATGGCGCGGTCCGGTTCGCGCCCGGGGAGCCCGCTTTCGAGAACCTGGTGCAGCGCTGGGCCGGGCGTCACGCTGCCCTCGTCCACGATCATCGCGGCGCGACCGACGAGAGCCTGAACGCGATCGCCGCGCGCTGGTGCGATGAGATCCACGGCGCGCAGCTCCGCGAGGTGCGCCGGCTCGCGTCTCGTCCAGCCTTTCAAGGCATCGCGGATTGCGTGGCGCGCGCGGGCGTCGCGCACGATGGTTACGAGACCTCGATCGCGGTGGACCTTCGCACCGAAGGGCACGCGGAGATCACCGTTGATTATCACGGCGCCGCGGTCCTGAGCGATCGGACGCAGGTGCAGCATCTCTTTGAAGGTGCGCGTCAAGCCATCGAGCGAGCCGTGGAGCGCGACGAAGGGATCCGCGAGCTTTGCCGATTTTATGAGCAGCGCCGGCAAGGCGAGCTTGCGCACGTGGAGCGGGGGAGCGAAGCCGAGAGGCACGTGCGCGCGTCGTTCACGCCGACGATCCAAGCTCGGATCGTTGGGCTCCAGGGCCATCGCTACGAGGTGATCAAGGTCGGGCTCGTCGTGGAGATGGACGGCGCGGCGACCTACGAAGAAGCGATCGAGCTTATCCCGGCGACGTCGCAAGTCATCGCCGAGCCCATCCGCGAGACGTGCGA
>CAYTJL010000539.1:0-2658 GCA_964437785.1 uncultured Polyangiaceae bacterium | reverse complement strand
ACGTCGAGGCGCTCAGGCGTTGCGGGCTCGACGTCACGGTGCTCCCGCCCGACGACGCCTATCCCGACAGCACGTTCGTCGAGGACACCGCGATCGTCGCTGTGGACTTCGCGATCACCACACGTCCCGGCGCCGCGAGCCGCGCGGGCGAGGTCACGTCGATGCGTGAGGTCCTGTCCGCGAGGTTCAATGGCGTGGGCTCCATCGAGGCGCCTGGCACGCTCGACGGCGGCGACATCCTGGAGATGAACGGGCATTTCTTCATCGGCGTCTCCCATCGCACCAACGACGCGGGCGCATCGCAGCTCTCCTCTTTTCTTCGGGCTCATGGCCGCTCGTCCGAGGTCATCGACATTCGGCCGATCCCGGGGCTGCTCCATCTCAAGAGCGGCGTCACCGCGGTGGACGGCGAGACCCTCGTCGTCGCGCCCGTGCTCGCCGATCACCCTGCCTTCGCGCGTCATCGCAGGATCGCCGTCGCGCCGGAGGAGGCGTATGCCGCAAACTGCCTTCGGGTGAACGATCACGTGCTCGTCGCCGCGGGCTTCCCCACGCTGATCGCGGATCTCACCCGCGCGGGGTGCGCGCCCCTCGTCCTCGACATGTCGGAATTCCGAGCGATGGACGGCGGGCTCTCGTGCCTGTCGCTCCGGTATTGATCGCCGCGCGCCCCGGGGAGTAGCATGAGCAGTTCTCCCGGGGTCACGCCCACGGAGGGGAGGCCGCCCATGAAGCCCATCACCAAATTCGTGATCATCGTCTGCGATCAATGGCGTCGCATGATGCACTGGCCGAAGGTGCGTTTGCCGGCGTTCGAGCGCCTCAAAAGCGATGGCGTCGAGCTCACCCAGGCGACCATCGCGAGCGCGGCGTGCTCTCCGAGCCGCGCGTGCCTCTTCACCGGCAAATACGCGCAGGAGACCGGCGTGACCTCGACGCCGGGGATCGAGGTCCTATCGTTCCAAGACAGCCGTTTCCTCGGCAAACCACCCACCGCCCCCGCGTTTGTCCTGCCAACGTCCGTTAACACCCTCGGCTCGCTGCTCAAACAACATGGGTTTTCGACCCATTACAAAGGCAAATGGAACCTCTCGGACGCCGAGGGGCCTTGGCCCAAGAAGCCGCCCACTGGGCTCGGCGCGTATGGCTTTTCGGACTGGAGCCCGCCCGAAGGCCACGGCCGCGAGCCCGAGCGATGGGGGCTCCGCACCGACCCCGTGTACACGCGTGAGGCGATCGACACGCTCTACGCCCTCGCGCGCGAGAAGGCAGCGCGCTTTTTGGTGGTCGTGTCGCTCGTCAACCCGCACGACATCGGGTTCTTCTATCGATGGAGGGACAAGGTCCCGAGCCTCCGAATCCCGCCCCCGCCGAACCTCGAAGACCCGCTCGACGAGAAGCCCCCTTGCCAACGGAGCTTCCGCTTGCACTGGGCCGACAGGCTCCTCCAGGTCCGCCGCGCGCTCGACCGCTCGCGCGGCAGAGCGACCGTGATAGGGGAGCGGTGGTTTGCGTATCAGCAGCTCTATGGCCACCTCACCCAGATCGCGGACAGCCACGTGGGGCAGATCCTCGACGCCCTCGACGAGACGGGGCTTCGCGAGGAGACGTGCGTGCTCTTTACATCGGATCACGGCGAGATGGGCGGCTCGCACGGGCTCGTGCAGAAGTGGTATTGCGCGTACGAGGAGATCCTCCGCGTGCCCCTCGTCTTCTCCCATCCGAGCTTCGGTGACGCGCGGTCCACGGACGCGCTCGCCTCGTCCATCGATGTCGTCCCTACGGTCCTGTCGCTCGCGGGGCTCCCCGCGCCGGACGGCAAACACACGCTGCGCGGCAAGGACCTGAGCCCGATCCTCTATGAAAGAGCTTCCTCGGTCCAAGACGAGGTCCTCTTCGCGACGGACGACGACATCATCGGCAAAGGGCTCTTTGGATTCGGGCTCATCAAGTTGTCGCAACCCCATCATCTCCGCACCCTCCGCACGCGGGAGCACAAGCTCACGCGCTACTTCGATCCGAGCGGCAAAGAGCCCGAGCTCTATGAGCTCTACGATCTCACCCGCGATCCGGGCGAGCTCGATAACCTCGCGGCGCGCCCGATGGAGGGCGCGACACGCGATCTCTTCGAGGCGCTCCGGGCGAGGCTCGACGCCCTGATCGCGGAGAAGTACGACCACCCGCCTATCGCCTAGCAGCGAGCCCCCTGTGACTCCGTTGCTTCACCTGTGACGATTGATTCACGATCTCCGGCGGACGGCGCGCACAACGATGGAGGATATCGCCGGCACGATTCGTGTTAGGGCGCCTCGGAGCTTACACGAAGCGAGGTTGATGAAGCATGATTTCAACGCTTGGAAGGTGTCGAATCCCTGCGCTCGCATGGATGCTCGCCGCGGCGGCGGCGTGCGGAGCAGAGGTCGATGATGGGAGAGCGGCAGGGGGCTTTTCGACGAGCGGCGCGTCGAGCGGAGGTGTCGGCGCGGGATCCGGGAGCGGCGCGGGCTCCGGGAGCGGCGCAGGATCGCAGGGCACGTGCGCCACCGGGGATCAAGCGATCGCGTTCGGCGCGAGCGGGGACGACGGCGCGACGGTCGGGATCACGGCCGACGCCGAAGGGGTCTATTGGACAAACTCCAATGGATCGGTGTGGAGCGC
>CAYTJL010000538.1:0-2664 GCA_964437785.1 uncultured Polyangiaceae bacterium | reverse complement strand
CGTTGCTGGAGTGACGCTGCCACGCCCCGACGCTGGGCGCGAACTTGAAGCCATGACGTTTGAGGAGCGCCTTGTTCGTTCGCCCTTGCTCCTTCGACAGAAAGATCCGAATGCGGTTGTCCTCGTCGTCGATCTTGACGTCCCCGTACATCTCGGGCGCGCGCGGTCCTCTTGCTTTCTGCTTCTCCAGCACGCGAATACGCTCTTGCAAGCGTCGGATTTCGGCCGACTTGCTCGTAAAGTAGAAACCGGGAACGCCAATCCGGCCCCTGAAATTAGGCTTGAAGAGCTTGATGATCCTCTCTTCGGTGAGGCCCATCGCCGCGAGCGCCTGGCGATTGTTGGCGCGGACAGCTACGTTGATCCTTTTGGCTTCTTCGCGCTCGGCCTCTGCTTTGGAGACCTTCTCTTTGAGCTTGGCGATCGCGTCGGGATCGTCCGAGAAGATCGCGGTGTTGTCCTGTGCGGCTTTGGCCCGTTCGAGAAGCGCCTGCCCTTCTTTTTCGAGCTGCACCGACTTGGAGAATTTATTGTCGATCTTCCCTCGATAACGGCGATCGCGCCCCTCCGAATGGTGCCCAACGAGGATGGGTTGCCCGAACGGGATCACGCTGGCCATCCGTCTTGCGTCGGCGAACTGCGTCGCGGCGTCCGCGAGACGACGTTCCCCCGCGGCTTGCAGCCTTTCAACGCGGCGTTCTCGTCGCTGCTGAAAAGCGCCTCGTTGTTGGGCGAGCGTCGAGTCCTCCTCGTGTGAGTGCCCTTCCTGCGCGAGCCCTTCTTCTGCGGGCTCGTCCTCGACGTGCGCGGGCTCTTCCTCCTCGGGCATCCTTTCTTCGGGCTCCTCGAACACAGGCGCATGGGCCGAAGGCGGGCGCTCGCTCGGAGAGGGCTTTGACGACGGCAACGGCGCGGGCAAACCATCGACCGAGCGGAGATCAATCCCGGAAGACAAGACGGCTTCGCGGGCTTGCGCGCGAGCCTCATCCGTTGCCCGTTTGGTCCACGCCGAGCTTGGCCGCCACCATGTAAATCGTGCCCTCTTGAGGGCCTCGATCACGCGCGACTCTCGCGAGCCGAGCTTGGGTTTCGAGGGGAAGGCGACTTTGACTCGCCCCTCGTCCTCCCAGATGCGGACCGCCGGAGCATTCGCCGCGACGGCGGGCGCGGCAACTTCGATGAAGGGCGGAGGGGCCGGAGGCTCGATGATCGGCGCGGAGGGCTCCGAGCGCGCCGCGCGCGGCGACACCGGAGCGCGAGCGCTCGAAGGAGCTTGAGGCTTGAGCGCCGCCGCGATCACCGCGAGGCGAGGAGAGGGCGGAGCGGCCGGCGCGGCTTCGGGCTCAGGCACGTTGAGCGCGTCCCCCGAGCTGGGCCGGGCCGGCGGCTCGGGCGTGGCCATATACCCCTCGTCGATGAGCGACCACACGACGGGCGCGGAGGTCTTGCGCGCGTGGAGCACGTCCCCGTCGTCGCGTTCGGCGAGACCGAGCGCGACAAGGGCATCCTCGATCACGCGAACGGCGCGAGCCCGTTCACCGCCCAACAGATTCGAGGGCAGGAGCGCGGCAAGCTCGTCCTTGTGGATGCGGTCCGCGAACTCGCGTTCTTCAGATTTGCGCGCGGCCCTCTCGCGCTCATCGGCGAGCGCGGCAGCGGCTTTGATCACGGGGGAGTCGCCCCACACACGCATCGCGACGAGCGCGTGTCGCTCCTGCCCCCATGCGCGCTGGAACGCATCGAGCCAATCGTTGGTCTCGATGCGGCCGTCTCGAATCGTGAGGAACCGCTCGCGGAGCAAGGCGAGGGTCGCGTCGAGCCTCGTGTCGTCGTGCGTTTTGCGAACCTTCGCCTCCCACGACGCGAACGGCTCACCCGGTGTGATCGTGCGAATGAGCTTCTCGGCGAGGCTCGGCGAGAAGGACACGAGAGGAGGCTTTGCCCGGAGCCCTTGAGGAGCAGGGGGCTTGACGAGCCCTTGGTGCTCGGGGGGCAGCGGCGCCGCGAAGCGACGGGATACAAGATCGGAATCTTCGGCGTCCTTTTGGCCCTCACGTTCGGCCAAGTAGTGCGCCCAATAGCGGCCCAAGGGGTTTGACGGCTGCCGCCAAATCCCCACGTCTCCGCGCTTGCGCGAGCGAACGAACCCGCGCTTGGAGAGCCACTCGCGCAACCATTCGCTCGGCTCGGCGGCGAGCTTCACGATGATGGTGCCGTCGCGCTCCCAAAGCTCGATGCCCTGCGCGACGCGGGTAGGCGCCTCGGGCAGCGGCGCGCGTACGTCGCGGCGTGACTCCGCGGGCTCCTCCGTTGAGCGCTTGCTGCCGTCCTCGTGGAAGACGCGTGTCAGCTCGATGACGTGATCGCGAGCGCGAAGCAGCGTGTCCACGGCCTTCTGAATCGCCTCTTGATCGCCTTTCTTCAGGAGCTTGCGCGTGCGATGAGCCGTTTCATTCTCCATCGTATGGAGATACGCCCGGCCGCGCGTGAGCCTGTTCTGCGTGTCCCACAAGGCGTTCGAGCGCGGGATCGCCGATGAAGGCACCTGCGCGTCTCGGCGTGCTTCAGCGCTCCGGTTATCGCGTTGAACCGTGTAGGCGATATGACGCGCCCACCAAAGCGCCTCTTCGCTCCGCGCTCGAATCCACGTAGGCCAAGGGCCCT
>CAYTJL010000537.1:0-2670 GCA_964437785.1 uncultured Polyangiaceae bacterium | reverse complement strand
CGGCTCCAATCCTCGCGAGCTACACCTCCCTCTCCAGCGACCTCGCGCGGGACGCGCTGTGCGTCACGGCGCTGATTCGAGATCATCTCCTCCGTCGCTACGGGCACTCCGGCATCGTGCCCGCCCGAGAGTGGCGCATGGTGGAGAGCACCCCGAGACGACGAAACGTGGTTGAGAGGTTTAGAAGGCGCAGCGTGGGGGGCTCCGAGATCGTGGAAGGTGTCCTCGATGTTCGGCGCAGGGCGCTCGGGTGGCTCCTGGGGGCTCCTCCCGCGAACAGCGCCCAATCGAGCCCTCTCGACGCGGCGATCGAGGAGCTCGAGCGATATGCGTTGGTCGAAGTGACGTCGCCGGAGCGCGTGAGCATTCGAGAGGACGTCGTGCGCGAGGTGCTCCAAATCGTCGAGAGCCGGCCGGGGTTCATCACGCGCTGCGCCGATCGGATGGCCGCTACATTTCGAGATGTCGATAGGCTGCTCGACGCGGTGTTAAACCACGGCATCAATCGTATCATCGCCGACGTCTACATCGGCGCCAAGCTCGACCCAGAGGCGCCTCAGGCTTTCTTGGAAGACCTTAGTCGGGCGCTCGTGGCGGCAGCGGAGGCGGGCGCGGCCAAAGCGGAATCGTCCCCATTCCCGTATGCAGACGAGGACGAGACAGATGCTGATAAACGAGGACAGCTCATCGCCGGCCTCTACGACAAGGCGCTCGACCTCGAGCTGCATGAGCTTCGTTCACTCGTTGGGGAGAAGCTCGATACGCTCCGCGTGTTGCGGAGGATCAACCGTTTGTTGACGCCTCCGCGGAGGACGCTCAAGAGCCCGTCCGGCCCGATCCGTTGTCTCGCGATCACCGCCTTGGCCCAAAGCGCTGTCACGGGCTCGGATGATGGATCTATTCATGTCTGGGCGCTCCACACCGGACAAGTCCGCGGTACGCTGCGCGGCCACAGCGGCGCTGTTCGGTGCGTCGCCGTGACGGCATGGGAGCGCTTGGTGGTGTCTGCATCCGACGACGGAACCGTTCGGGTTTGGAGCCTCTTCATGCGTGGGGAGCCCGTGTGCGTCCTCTGCCAACATTCAGCCCCAATCCCATCCGTCGCGGTCACCCCGGACGCTCGCCTCGTTGTCGCCGGATCCGCAGATGGATACGTGTTTGTATGGGAGCTCTCGACGCGCGAGCGACTGTTCTCGGGCCGCATCCCGGGTGCTCCGGCGGGCGACGTGAGCAATGTCGTCGTAAGCCCTGACGGGCAGACCATGGCCGCTTCCGTGGGGAATACGGTCTACATCATCGATCCGATGACCGGCGAGGTCAAACGCGCGCTCGTGCACAAAAGCCAGATCGCTCGCGTTGAGCTGGCGGCGCCGGGAGGCGCGCTCATCACGATTACGATGGATGGGGCAGCCTCCTTGTGGGACGCCGAGACGTGGACACTGGCGCGGCCCATCGGCTCATCGCTTGGTGTTGCGCAGGTCGCCCCAACGCCCACGTGTAAATATGCGTTCATCGCGCGTGACGACTACGTCATTGAGCTGCGGGATCTCGTCAAAGACGAGTCGGTGCTCGCGTTCGAGGGGCACGCGACGAGCATCACGGGGTTGTCCTCGACGCCCTACGGAAACTTTGCCGTCTCTTCATCGCTGGATGGAACGCTCAAGATTTGGGAGGCGGTGGGAGCATCGCCGGAAGAATACAAGAAGTACGAGCTGGATTATGGCTTGCGCCTCCGGTACTCCTTATATCTTGGCAGCGACTCTCCCAGGAGGTCCAGGGGATTTGATTACTTTTTGGGGTTGCCCTACGGATCTTCTTATAACGTTTCATGCGTCGCCATTTCCGCGGATGGGCGCGCGGCCATCACCGCATATCGCAATGATTGTACGCTCACGCTTTGGGACGCACAAAGGGGGAGGCCGCTCGACGCCCTCGTGGGGCATAGCGGGCCGCCCGCGCGCGTGATGCTCGCGCCCGATGGGCGATTGGCTGCTTCTATGACGGATGAAGAAGTGCTGCTTTGGGACGTTCAGGATCGCGAGCTCATCGGGAGGGTGAGGGTCGACAACGCGTTCGACTTTGCTGTCTCGTCACCAAAAATTCTAATTGTCTCCGCGCGTTACAACAGTTTATTGCACGGAACGCAGACATTTTCTGTTGCCGTGCACGACTTGTCAGAGAGTAAAGCGCCTCGCGTTTTATTGACGAGCAATGAGCAGATTCGCGTCGCCTCGGACAACAATCTTATCTTGATGGTAGAGCCTTGCGCGATCGTCCTCTGGGATCTCGCGAGCGACCAATTGATTTGGCGGATCCAAAAGAAGGATCAATGGTCCGTGGACAGTATATCTATTGAGGGAGGGCGAGCGGCTCTTTGGGGCCCAACGCACGCTGTCATCATCGACGTGAGGACCGGCGCGATCGTGAAGCTCCTCTCCGCGAAGGACTATCCCCGGCTCCCCAGCGAGGGAGGCCCTCTGTTGGATGAACGATTTAAAACCGGCGAGGCCCACGTTGAAGGCCTCACCTTGGATCAATTTATCCTGCGATCGATGCCCTCCAGGTACGGATATGCTGTGTCCATCGCGGGGCGCAGGCTCCTTGCGGCGTATGGCGTCGTCCAGTTCTTGACGTGGAATTTCACCGAACCCAATCCATGACATGAATATG
>CAYTJL010000536.1:0-2702 GCA_964437785.1 uncultured Polyangiaceae bacterium | reverse complement strand
ACGGCTTGCCACAAGAGCTCTCGAACGCGCGAAGACAGCGTCCCGACGAACACCCCGGCGCGAACTTCGAGCATCCAACGCGTGATCTGTCCCCGCAAGGACGGCGACGCGCGCTCGACGACAAGCACCGTCAAAATGGGACACCTCCTTCCTCGTTGTCTGCGTCGCCCTCGGGGGCGTCGCGTTCGCCGAAGTTCTGGCCGCCGGCCACGGCGCCGGCCGGATCCCAAAGGTCGCCGGGGACGTCGTCCGGGGAGCCGTGAGAGATAAGCAACGTGGCCTCGGGCCGGAGCCCAACCACGCGCTGCATGTCGGGCACGATTCGTTGGAGAAGCTTCTCCGTATAAAAGGCGGATCGACAGAAGCGGCGCACCTTTGATTCGAGAGAGGCTGTTCCGGTCGCAACTGCTTTGAACGCGATGGGGACGGTGATCTCGACTTTGTAAAGATCGGCGATGTCGTACACGAACGAGAGCATCTTTCCCGTATGGAGAAACCCAAGCGCGGGAGAGAACCCCGTGGAGACGATCGCTGCATGGACGAGCCCGTACAAGCACGCGTTGGCGGTCGAGAGCGCCCGATTCACCGGGTCAGCCGCGCCCCAATCACCCCCGTTTGTACGCGCGCCCGCTCCATGGGATCCCTGTCTCGCGGCTTACTTTGACGTATGCCTCGCGGACCCGGACGCCCTCCATGCCACGGACTTGCTCCAAGCTCAGCTTCTCGTCGATCTGCTCGGCGAAGCGCATCCGATACATACGCATCACCACCTCGGCTCTGCGTTTCGGGTCGGCCCACGCCTCGGCCTGGGCCATTATGTTTGATGCACGCCGCGTCTCGCCGATCCCGGACGCATAGAACCTCGTCCCTTCCTCGCCACACCACACCACCGAGCAGCCGGACTCTGCGAGCGCGACCATCGCCGCATGGGTGATAGAGACGCCGGGCCCCAACATCAGCACAGAGAGCGATGCGACGGGGATGGGCACTTGCCCTTCTGCGTCCACGAGGCTGATCGCTGCGTCGTCCCGCTCGATGCGGACCTTTTCCGTATAAAGGAACGTCCAACCATCGCTGAAGCGTGGCAATTGCTGAAGGTCGCGTAACAAACTCTGCGCGCGCGCCATGAAACTCTCCTTTGTAGATTCATACAGATAAAGGGCGCTGGGCCACACTGGCCCTATGGCCCAACACGCACGCTCAACCGTGCGCAGGGGCGAGCGAGAGCAGGCCAAAGCCATACGCCTTGCCCGGCCCGAGCCCCGCGGTGAGCACCTCGCGAAACCGCTCCACATTGGTGATACGGAGCCGCCCCTCGAAGAGCACCGGCTTAATCGTGATCGCCTTGGGTGTAGTGTCCCCATCTTTCGAGCGACGCCCGACGAGCGGACGCTCTTCGATGGCAAGCACGTCCGAGACCTCGGCGTCGAGGCTCGTGCCAAGAAGCTCGAAGCCCCCCTCTTGTGCTTTGCGACGAAGCCAAGCGACTTGGGCCTCTTCGGTTGTCAAGAGGACACGCCGACCGTTACGCCGTTTGCCATCCTCGCCGCTCTTCGTGTCGATGCGTCGCGTTGGATTGGCTCGCAGGCGAAAGGCCCGAACAGAGCCCACGGACAGCACCTCCCAATCGCGATCGATCGAGCGCGTGGCGGGGTTGTCAAGCTCCCCCATCAGGTCGAGCAAGAAGCCTTCAGGAAGCTTTCCCCAATTGGGCTCGATCGCTGACTGCACGTAAAGAACGAGCCGCCCCGTTCTTCGATCCTCATCCAACCGATGGAGGACACCATAGCGTTCACGCGCGGGCGTCCCCCCGGGCTCGACGTCGGGGAACGCGCTCATCACGGTGCGGTGCATCTCGTGCGGGTTCGACGTGTCGCGCCTTACCCGGCGATCCATGGGGTTCAGAAAGAGGCGGGAGAGGTACATACACATCAATCCTTCGCGATCGGCACTTCGTGCCATTCGTTCTTTACATAACGGATCGCCCATGAGCGATTGTAAGGCTCGAATGAGAGGGGGAGATCACTCCTCGGTTTCCCCTCGGGCCCACACTCGACCACGAAACGAAGGCTCTTTCTCTCGATATCCTTCTCTTCGCGGACCACAGGTTGACGCTTGTAAGGATGTGCCTTGAGGACGTCCAGCGGTGAGCCGTCAACGGGCTCCGCTTCCTCTGCGATCGGCGCCGCGGGGACGAACGCCTTGCGTCCCAAGAAGATCGGGAACACAGGATTGTTGAGGGCGCGGGCGATATCCGTAACGAGCACGTCGTCCCCGGCGAGCGCGACCAAGAAGGCCGCGTCCGCCAGATAATAACGATAGGTGACCACCGTTACCAGCTTGCCATCGTCGCGAGCGACACCATACTCGCGACCGCAGAACTTACCTCCGCCCGCGGTATGATAGTCCCTCAACACGGTCCCTTCGCGATCGACGCGCACCACCATGTCGAGCGCGGCGAGGCGCGCGAGCAGCCCTTTATCACTTCGGGGCATCCCAAGCGCCGCGCCGACCAATCCGACCACGCCGCTCTTGGAGGGCTCTGCGTCGGTGTCTCTCTCTTCAAAGCGGCTCTGCGTGCCCCAAGCCTGCATCGGGGCGTCGAGCCGAAGAAGCACGCTTTTCACGGCGTCGCTCCGTAGGCGGCTTGGCTCACCACCCGAATCAGGTGGTCAACGTCGTCGACCGATTGGATGACGTCC
>CAYTJL010000535.1:0-2712 GCA_964437785.1 uncultured Polyangiaceae bacterium | reverse complement strand
GGCGCGCGCGCGCTCGTCACCTCCGCGAACCTCACCGAAGCGGCGCACGGCCGCAACATCGAAGCAGGGGTGCTCCTCGACGACCCGGCCTTCGCCCGCGTGCTCGAAGCGCAGCTCATGGGCCTCGTCGACAGGGGCTATGTGAGGCGCTTGGACGTGAGCGGATAACCGGCGTTGATCACCTGCTCGAGCTTCTCAGGAGATCAGAAGAACTGCCGAGAGAAGGCCGCGTTCGCGAGGTTCACCATGATGAGCCCGTTGAGCGCGCCGTCGGTGATCGCGAGCTCGCCGGTGGGGCTCGAATACGCCATCCCCTGAGGCGCGATGAGCTGCGTGCCGTCGGTCGAGAGCGCGATGAGCAGCGGCGTGAAGGAGCCTGAGCCCGTCATCTGGAATTGCGCGTTGAGCGGGGGCCGCGTGGCGGTGTCCCTCTTTTGCTCGTAGTCGGGATCCATCGGATCTTCGTTGAAGTCGTCCGGCAACGCCCGGTCCAAGATCGCGAATCGGTACATCGGCGTCACGAGCGCGTTCGGGCTCGTGTCGAGGACCGTGGCGCCGAACGGAGAGCGGCGGATACGGCCGTTCTTGCGCGCCAATACGGGATCACACGAGCTCCGGCACGCCCCGTCGCTCTCGCGCGCGATGACGTGGTGCAAGAAGCCGTTGACGTCCCCGTTCATGACCCATTGATCGCCGCCGCGCACGCCGAACGCCAGGGCGCCCGGCATACAGCACGTGGCGAGCTCGAGCCGCGCGCGCGTCGCCTGGGCGCGCTCTTGAGCCGTCCCTCCCGCGTCGCGCAGCTCCAAGGTCACCCGATCTTGATACGCCTCCATGATGCGGAAATCGCGGCCGGTGAGCGGCGTGTCGAAGGGGCCGAAGGTGCCGATGCACACCGCGAAATCACACGTGAGATCGAGGGTCCCCCAATACACGTCGTCCTCGAGCGGGACCCCCGAGCGGATTTGAACGTAGTCCGCGAGGTTGTCACGGTGGAAATCGTCGGCCAAACCCTCGTCGATGAGCGCGTTCAAGCTCTGCACACCGGAGTCGCAGAAGCGGCTGCTCGCGTCGATGAGCGTGTTCGTCGCGGTGTCGAAGGTGCCATATTTGCCGTCGAACCCCGGCAAGAGCCCCTCGAACGTGATCGACCAGTTTTGATCGATCACGTGCGCGCGCGGATCTTCGTACGAGACGGCGAGCACGTGATCGTTCGACGCCGTGCCGCTGTCGTTCGCGATCGTGCCTGTCGTGCCGACCGTGTAAAGCGTGCTCGTGATGTAGACTTGAAGCCGCTTGTTCGCGTCCGGCACCGAGCTGTCGAGGAAATACGGGGGCACCGCGGCCACCATGCGAGGGCTCTTGGGATCGTCCGGCACGATGGGCGTCCCGTCCTCGGCGACGAGCTTGGGGAAGTTCAAGAGGCCGGGCACGCGCGGCGCGACGTTCGCCGTGGCCGCCGCCGAGGTGGTCGCGTTCGGCGCCTCGTACGCGGATGACCGCGGCGTGTGCGGCAAGACCACGTTGCACGAGAGCTCTTCGGAGGTGCACCAATAATATTGCTCGCTGGCGTTGGTGCCGCAGGCCTGGATCGAAGGCGCGAAGTCCTCGCCCGAAGGGATGGTGCCGGGCGGATTCCCCATGAGCCCACAGCCCAGATCGGGTGATCGGAAGAACGGCCCGCGGCAGTCCGCGTCGAAGTCGTCGATGTCGATGACCGCGATACGGCCGCTCGACAGCGCCGCGAACGCAAACACTCCACGCAGCTTGAGCGGGCCCGCGCCGAGGTCGTACGCGGGCGTGGTGCGGTACGCCGTGGCGGGGTCGCAGACCTCCACCCCGCTCTCACAGAGCTTGAGCGTAGGGTTGGGATCGCAGCGGAGCCCGGCCGGCGCGACGCCGGTGCCCTCGATCGTCGCGGGCACGTCGCGCTGGATGATCATCAAATCGACGGGCGCCGCCGCGAATTTCACGCGATCGCGCGCCGCGAGCGGGTTCCACTCGGGGTGCGGCCGGACGAGCGGCGATCGGTTCGTCGAGCCCTCGCTCACGTCGAAGATCATCACGCTCGCGTCGTCGACGTCGACCGCATAAAGGAAGCGCTCGAAGTCCGGGGTCGCCTGATCCATCACCGCGATCCGCGTCGTCTTGACGACGCGCTCGGGCGTCTCGGCCGACGTGGGCAGGAGCGGCAGCAGCTCGACGGGCTCGCACGGCGTCGGCATGTCGAGCACGTGGATCACCGGCGCGTTGAGATCGCTCACGTAGAGCTTGCCCGCCGCGTACGCGAGGCTCGTCGGCTGAGGCGTGTATTGCGCCGCGTAGTCGGGCGTCTTGCTGGACGGAGGCGCGCACGCCGGCCCGGTGGGCGGAGGCGGGAGCGGCACGGGCGTGAGATCGACCGAGAGCGGCACCCATCGCTCGATCGGGCACGCCTCGAACGCGCCCGGCTTCTGATCGAGCAGCGCCTGCGCGTCGAAGATCGCGACGCCGCCGAGCTCGGGCATCGCTACGACGAGCTTCTGGCGCCCCTCGCCCTCGACGCTGAGATCCCCGTTGTCGCCCGCGGGAGGGGGCGCCCCGTACGCGCTGTCGCACGTGGCGCGGACCTGCCCGCCCTTCGCGGGGTCCGTGATGAGGATCATGTCAGCGGGACGCGAGGGCAGCGCGCACGCCGGCCACGAGCTCAAGGTCTGCACGTCCTTCGCGGAG
>CAYTJL010000534.1:0-2717 GCA_964437785.1 uncultured Polyangiaceae bacterium | reverse complement strand
GGATCGGACAGCCGGATTGATGAGCACCGTGCGCCCGCGCCGCCCCGCTTCGATCATCGCCCAACGCGCCCGGCGAAGCCGGTTTGCACCATTGATATCTGTCCATCCGATCCATGTTTTTGGTACAGAGCGCGCCGCGCTCACCATGTCTCGATAGGGCAGCGACGTGGACACCATGGTGAGTGTGCGGCCCGGGAACGCTGCTTGGAATACACTCGTCACATCCCCCCCAAACCACTCAATCGCGCGAGCGCGCTCACAAAGCGCGCGGCGAAACGCTTCGACCAAATGAGCCGGCGGGTCACTCGGGCACTCGACCCGATGCGAGATCCAACTATAAAAATCGGGCGCTTGTCGGGCGAGGGCGGTCACCGCGGCGTCATCCGCGAAGAGGAGCACTTTGAGCGCCCGCTGCGCAAACATAGGCCGGATGAGGTTGAGCCATGTTGCTTGAGACGGCTCGGGCACCAAGATAGAGACGGATCCATGCGGGGCCTCAACCAAGCGCGTCGCGTCGGTGTAGACCTCGATGTCGGGATATTGGTCTATGAGCCCGCGCACCAAAGGCCCGAGCTGGGGGGGCTTGGCACCGGCGATGAGGACGATCACTCCGCCATTCGCGACCCTGAGGATAAAGCTCAGCCTCGTGAGCCAATCGGGGGCCGGCGAACGAGGTGCATCATCAGGAGGGGGTGAGGGTAATACCATTCGGACTCGTTCGGGTAGGGCAGGAGCTTGCCATAGTCCAAGAGCTCTCTTGCCACCTCGCCTTTCGGGAGCCTCCTCAGCGGATCCGCGACGACGGACTCCAACACCTCGATGTGCCCCGCGTCGAGCCCCCCTTCCAAGAGGCGCCTCTGCTCATCAATGACCTTATCGACGAGCGCGGGTGTAGCCTCCGCCGCGTCGTGGATCCAGCCTTGTTCGGCCAACGAACGAATAGTTCGCACGAAATCGCGAGCGCGGCCTCCAGAATAGTACGCGAGACGGTCGAGCTGCTCGTTGGAGAGGATGTCTCGCGCACGAGGCAAATCTTGGATACGCCTCTTGAAGATCTCGCAGAAGAAGGGGGTCCCAGGCCCCGGCTGGCCCTCATTGCCTTTTTGCATGACCGGCTCATTATAAAGCACGCGATTCTCGCTAAAACGCCGGATTGAGCCCCGGGAGAGATGAGAGTGGAGCGCGAACGGGCCTGCCACCACGAGCCGGCTCACGAGCTGGGCGATGAGCTCCGAGTGAAGGAACAGCTCCTTGGCGCGCCCCAAATCGACGATCCGATCGAGCCCATCGATAATGAGGAGCAACGGGCGCATGTGCGTTTGTACAAATCCAATGATGGAATTGACGGCGCTCAACATGGTTTGAACGTCACGGTCTTGATCGGGTAAATTTTTGGATGTACGACCGATGGGGAGGAGCCATTTGAGCGCCCCGGTAGCCGCGTCGAGCAGCTTGAGCCCGGCCGCGATCCCCGCCTCGGCCTCCGGTGACGCACTGGCGAGCGGCGCGGCGCTGGACCCTAAAACTACCATCGCTTTGGCGAGCGCGCCGATGTCGAGCTGAGGCTCGATGGTGGGTGTCCCCGTGGCTTTTGCCATCGCAGACCACGCTTTGCCAAGGTCATCGAGCAAATCTGAGGGAACAGGGTAAGGAAGGAGCTCGCTCGCCGCTTTGACCACCGCGACCCCGGCGAGGAACACCACCTCCCATGAGCTCACGTTCTGGAGGGCTTGCTCGTCGCCCATGACGGTGAAGAAGTGCTGTTGGAGATCGAGATGAACGACGAAGTACTGCTGAGAGCACCGCTCTCCAATACGCAGCAGCTCCGTGGACTTCCCCGATCCCGTGGTGCCCGTCATGATGACGCGGGTGCTCTCGAAGGGCGCATTCAGAAGCTTCACTACATCTTCTGCAGGGCTGCGCGGCCGATCCGCCCGGTGAGCAGGCTCGACCATCGGTGACGTGGGATCGAAGCGTTTGTGCATCTCCTCCCAAGCCGGCCTGCGAGACATGAAGGCTTCGTACCATAAGGGAATCCCCCGGCCAAGCCTGCATTCGGGGTCGAGATATGTTTGGTGAAGAGGAGCGCGCAGGAGCATTCCCAGCGGGCGGCAGTTGGGCTAGCTCTCCGCCCATGGACAAGGTCTACCAAAGCGCGGTCGATGCGGTGCGCGACATCCCCGACGGCGCGACGATCCTCGCAGGCGGCTTCGGCCTCTGCGGCATCCCCGAGAAGTGCATCGCGGCGCTGCGGGAGCTCGGTACGAAGGACCTCACCGTCGTGTCCAACAACTGCGGCGTCGACGACTTCGGCCTCGGCGTGCTGCTCCGCAACCGCCAAATCAAGAAGATGGTCTCGTCGTACGTCGGCGAGAACAAAGAGTTCGAACGCCAATATCTGTCGGGCGAGCTCGAGGTCGAGCTCACCCCGCAAGGCACCCTCGCCGAGCGCCTCCGCGCGGGCGGCGCCGGCATCCCCGCGTTTTATACGCCCACGGGCGCGCACACCGCGGTGAGCGAAGGCGGCATGCCCATCCTCTACAACGCCGACGGCTCGGTGAAGAAGTACTCGGAGAAGAAAGAGATCCGCGCGTTCGACGGCCGCGACTACGTCATGGAGCGCGGCATCCGCGGCGCGTTCGCCATCGTCAAAGCGTGGCGCGGCGATCGCTACGGCAACCTCGTCTATCGCCACACCGCCATGAACTTCAACCCGA
>CAYTJL010000533.1:0-2720 GCA_964437785.1 uncultured Polyangiaceae bacterium | reverse complement strand
GTCGCTCGCGGTGCCGCTCGCGTGGGTCGCCAAAGCGGCGGCCGAGCCGGTGCAGGTTCGCAAGCGCGTTCCCCCGCTCCTCGACATGGTGCCTATTGAGGGAGGCACGTTTTGGATGGGGAGCCGCGATGATGACGCGCGAGCTTTCGATGATGAGAAACCTCGCAGCCGGGTGAAGGTCGAGCCGTTTTGGATCGGGCGGTTTACGGTGACCCAAGCGCAGTACAAAGCGGTGATGGGAAAGAATCCGAGCGATCATAAGGGCAAGAACGTGCCGGTGACGGACGTGACATGGTTTGACGCCGTTGCGTTTTGCAACAAGCTGTCGGAGCGCGAGGGCTACACGCCCGCGTACGTGATCAAAGATCAAAACGTGACGTGGAACAAAGCCGCCGACGGGTATCGCCTGCCGACGGAGGCAGAGTGGGAATACGCCGCCCGGGCCGGGACCGAGACGGCGTGGTCGTTTGGGGATGACGAGGCGGCGCTCGGGGAGCACGCTTGGTGGTGGAACAACGCGGACAATCAGCCTCACCCCGTTGGCGAGAAGAAGCCCAACCCGTGGGGGCTTTACGACGTGCACGGCAACGTGTATGAGTGGTGTTGGGACTGGTTGGGTTCTTATCCGTATTCTGGGCCTCCTCCGGCTGGTTCTAACCGGGTGTTGCGCGGGTCGTTCATCAGCCACGATACGTGGGCCTTGCGCTCCGCGAGCCGGGGCGGGGGCATGCCCGAGTTCGGGAGCGGGAGCGTCGGGTTCCGTTGTGTGCGGGGTTCGCGCCGGCCCTCACCCCCCAAACCCCCTCTCCCGTAACAGGAACGAAAGACCATGAACACAGACCGGCGGCGCTAAGCGGCTCTCGCCTGGGAGGGCGAGTGCTTGGCGGCGCGGGTCTGGGCTCGTGCGTCGGTGCTGATTGGGGTGTCCTCGTTGGCGGGGATGTTCGACACCGAAGCGGCGAGCTTGGCCGCAAGCTCCGGGCGGACCGAGGCGACCGAGAGAGGAAGCTCAGAAGCATCGCGCCATGTTACCTCGATGGTGCGCTCGCGCGTGAGGACGATGCGCTCGGCCAAGACCGCGATGACGCCTCGGCGTTCGTCCGGCGTGAGCGCGGCCCACGCCTCTGCAACCACGTTGACGAAAGCGAGCGCCGCGCGGCGCCCCTCGGCCGAGTTGGCGGTATCGCGCGCGGCGTGGTTGGCGGCTGCGGTGTCGATGTCGGCAAGCTCGGCGTCGAGGGCGGCGATCGGAGCGTCGATGTCGTCGAGCGTGAGCTTGCCCGCGGCGACGGCCTGCACGAGACGCTTGCGACGCGCGAGGATATCCGTGCGTTTCTCGTCGAAGTTAGGCGCATCCGCGGTTGCTTTCGGAGAGATCGCGAGCAGATCGCGCATGGTGACGAGCTGGCTCAAGGTGAGCTGTTCGAGCATGGCGTCGATCTTCTTGTAAGCGACGAACGGAGAGGTGTCGCACCTCGGTTTGCTGGGGACGGGGTGCGTCCTGTGCCTGCACACGTAGTAGCCGGGGTGCTTGGAGGTCCCTCGGCCGGGGACGCAGCGGACGACGGCGCCGCAGACGGCACAAGAGCCGAGCCCGCGCAAGAGAAAAGAGAGCACGCTGGACTGGCTTCGAGGCTTGCCCCCGCACCCACTTCGCCCGTCCAAAGCGGCTTGCGCGCGATTGAACATCTCCAACGAGATGATGGGCTCGTGAGCATCGACCCAGTTTGCCGGCAACTGCGCGCCGTGGCAACGGCCGCGCGGGCGAACGGGCGTTGTGGCGAGCTGGCCAGTGTAGACGCGGTTTCGAAGCGCGCGAAGGACCCAACCACAGCCGAAGCGCCGGCCGGCGTGGTTGGCGCGAAGGTAGCGAGAGATGGTGTCTGTGCCCCAACCACGGATGCACATCTCGAACATGGCGACGATCGCGCGCGCGGATTCTGGACAGACTTCGAGGTGACGGTGGCTGTCGTTGCCCTCTCGTTTGGCCCTCACGTATCCGAAGGGTGGCGCTCCATCCATGAACTTACCTTGAGCGCGGAGGCGGTTCTTTTGACCTTGCGTGCGATCGCGGATGCGCGCGCGCTCCATTTGGGCGATGGAGGCCCAGATCGCGAGCTTCAACTCTCCTTCAGGCGAGCTTTCGAATTCGCCCTCGGCGATGGAGATGAAGCGAGCCTGCTTGTTGAGAATCTCACGGACCTTGCTGATCGCGAATTCGAGGTCACGGGTGAAGCGGTCGAATTTGGTGACGACGACGACGTCCCCCGGGCGAACGGAGTCGAGGAGCCGAGCGACCTCGACGCGCCGCTCTTGCTTCTCTACTCCCGCGCTCTCCACCTCGACGAAATCGAGGACATCCGTCGCGCCGAGCTTGGCGGCGAGGCTCGCAAGCTCGTCCTTCTGCCCGTCGAGGGAGGTGCCGTTGGTGCCTTGTTCTCCGGTGCTGACACGGCGGTAGCCGAGGAAGCGTCTAATGGCGCTGATCATGCTTCATCCCTCCTTCGCGTGCGTGGTCGCGGCGTGCGATCGTTGTGTCGGCGGCTCGCTCTCCGGCGCTTCGGTCTCTTCGATCGAGCTTGGGGCGCGGCCTTCGTGCGTGGTCTCTTTGCATTGTGCGGACCTCCTTTCGAGGCCCCGCAACAGTACCTCAGCAATGGAGTCGATGTCACCCTGATTCAAGGGCCCTGAGCCCAAAAAGCTGCTTCGCATGACACCCC
>CAYTJL010000532.1:0-2741 GCA_964437785.1 uncultured Polyangiaceae bacterium | reverse complement strand
GCGGCACGAACGCGATCGAGGGAGGGGCCGATTTTCTCCCCGTCAATCGGTGGTCATGGTCAACGACCGCGGACCATCATGCGATTGGCTTCCGCTGCGCCAAGGTGATGGAGGACGAGCCCAAGGCAAAGTCCCCTTAACGTAGCTCGAACATAATGAGATGATCGTAAAGTAGCGTGGGAGACGTGTGCCCAACAGCCGGCGAGCGCCGGCCATTGGGGTGTTGCGAGTTGGTTGGCGTCGCGCGAGGCCAAAGAGCCTTGCTGCGCCTTCGTGCGCCGAGATTTCTGGAGAGAGGGATATGAGACGAGAGCGAACCACAGAGCCTCTCATTCACAAGGGGCCATTCCCGCCGCCCGTCCCGGAGCGGCGCAAAGAGCCCGAGCCGCCCGCGCTGGTGATCCCGCCGCCTCCGCCGTCGTCTCCTTGGGCCGAGCTCGCGGGCGCGCTCCCCAAACCGAAGACGCGAGATGACGAGCCGCCGTCGAGCAAAACGCCTGCTCCACCGCCGCCTCCTCCGTCTCATGCTTGGCTTTGGGTCGCGAGCGCGGCGGTGGTGGCGAGCGCGGTTGGGCTGGTTCTCCTGGTGGGGTACAGCCTCAAACGGCCAAAGCCGAAGTACGATGAGCCGCCGCCCATCGTGTTGGTGGCGCCCGCGGCGGATCCACCCGAGGCGCCTTCACCGGAGCCGAGCGCTTCCGCCCGGCCGAAGATCCAAGGCAAACTTGGATCAAAGGCACCTCCCACTCCGGCGCCCGTCAAGACAGATAGCCCACCCGTGCCGCCCGCGAGCGCGTCGCCGCCGGCCGAGGCAAAGACCGCTCATGAGCCGCCGCCGGCTCCGCCGAGCTCCGCGTCGCGGAGAAGGATCTTTGGAAACGACGACGAGTAGCCAAACCGAGGGTTTATGACCGCTCTTCCATTCACGCTTGCGGAGATTCGTCCGTTCCTGTTCTCGGCTGGGCCGTACCCCGAGCACGCGCTTCGGGTGTTGTCCCTCCGAGGGCGAGAGTCGGTCTCCATGCCTTACCGATTTGATATTCGCGTCGCGGCGAGCGCGCACGGTGCAGCAAAGTTTGCGGCTGAAGTGCTGGGCCAGGAGGCCAAGCTCACCGTCGACGTGCCGGGCGGCGAAGCTCGCGTGATCCATGGTGTCGTGTCGGCCGTCCGAACCGAGGGCGTTCACGAGCACGATCAAGCGGTGTATTGCGTGCGCCTCGTACCCCGCCTTTGGGCGCTCAGAAAGCGGCGAACGAGCCGGATCTTCCAAGACATGAGCGTGCCCGAGATCGCCGCGGCCGTGCTCGGCAAAGGGGATGTCCCGTTTCGCCTTCGCCTCCTCAGCGAATATCCCCACCGCGCGTATTGCGTGCAGCACCAGGAGCCCGACCTCGCTTTTTTGCACCGCATCTTGGCCGAGGAGGGCATCTTTTATTTCTTCGAGCAGGACCCCGCACACGAGATCATGGTGCTCGCGGACAACGCCAAGCTCCACCCCACCATCTCGGGTGAGCGCGAGCTCGTCTATCGGCCGGACGGCGCCGATGGGCTCTTGCCCGAAGAGCGCCACGTGACGCGGTTCTCGTTTTGCCGCGCGATCGAGCCTGGAACGGTGCTCCAACGCGAGTACGATTTCCGCCGGCCCGCGCTCGACATTCGCACCGATGCCCGCGCCGCCGAAGCCGATCTGCTCGAAGAGCAGAGCCACGTGTATGAGCACGAGGGCGAGGACGAGTCCAACGTTCCGTCCGGCGTCGCGAGCGTCCGCCTCGAACAGCACCGCCGCAAGGCTGCCATCGCGAGCGGGGAGGGCGCGTGTCGCAGGTTGTCGCCCGGATATGCCTTCACGCTGATTGACCATGACGTTGAGGAGCTGAATCAACGGTACGTGGCGGCCACGGTCGAGCACGCCGGCCAGTCGCCCGAGGTGGCGAAGGGTCGAGCGCCGACCTACGAGATCAAGTTCACCGCGGTGCCGTCCGGGGTGGTGCTCCGCCCGCGGAGCCCCAAACGCAGGCTGAGGCAGGTGACCGAAACGGCCGTTGTCGTCGGGCCCGCCGGGCAAGATGTCTTTCCCGATGATCACGGCCGGGTGAAGGTGCAGTTTCATTGGGACCTCGCGGGCAAGCACGATGAGCACTCGTCCTGCTGGATCCGCGTCGCGCAGACGTGGGCCGGCGATGGGTGGGGGGCGCAGTTTATCCCGAGGATTGGAATGGAGGTGGTCGTCACCTTCTTGGGCGGCGACGTCGATCGCCCGCTCATCCTGGGCTGCGTCTACAACGGCACCCACCCGACGCCGTTCGCGCTCCCCGGGCACAAAACCAGGAGCGGCATCCGCTCGCGAAGCACCCGCGGGGGCAAGGGCTACAACGAGATCGCGTTCGAGGACGAGCGCGGCAAAGAGCGCTTGGAACTGCACGCCGAGCGCGACATGAGTACCAGCGTCGGCCACGATCACGAGAGCTTTGTGGGCCATGATCGGCGCGCGGAGGTGTCGCGCGATGATCACGAGATCATTCGCGGGGACAAGACCGTCGAGGTCTACGGTGCTTGGAGCGAACGCGCGGCGGGCTCACGGGCACTTCATTGCAAGGGGGACATCAGCCAAAACGCGACGGGCGAGCTCGCACAGCACGCCGGGCGGCTCTCTGCCAAGGTCGAGAAAGATTATACGCTTCATGTTCGCGGCAGCGCCGATATCGTGGTCGGCAAAGCCGAGGGGAGGGCTCACCATCACG
>CAYTJL010000531.1:0-2743 GCA_964437785.1 uncultured Polyangiaceae bacterium | reverse complement strand
CGAGCGTCACCTATACGCTCACACGGATGAACCAAGATCAAACCTATTTCATCGCGCCTTCGGCCTGGACGAGCACCGAATGGGAAGATGACGTGCTACTCAATGAGAGCGCGAACGCCAAGCGGCATTTGGGCGGCATCGCCGGGCCGAGCGCGAAGCAGGATCAGCGCAGGCGCGAAGGCATCCTCTCGTACGATGACTATGGCAACATCATCTACAACAAGGTTTGGACGCACGGCGGCACCATCACGGAGATGGCCGCGGTCTACGAGCACAGGCCCGCGGATTGGCTCGTGAGCTTGCTCTGGACGCAAAACGTCGTCTCGTACAACGAAGGAGATCCCATCCCGAAACCGAGGCGCGTGGAGCACCAATACGACCCTTCGCGCGGCCTGCTCTGTCACACCTTCATCGAGAGGAACAACGCAGATCCCTCGATTCCGCAGGTGATCACCTATCATCGCGCGGAGGACGGCCAAGTCCGCGCCGTGACCCGCTCGGCCGCTGGGCTCGCGCACCGGACATCGCATCTTGAGTACGACGCAGCCGAGCGGATTTTCCCGGTGTCCGCGTGGAACGACCTTGGCCACATCGCGCGCGCTTGGGTGCATCCCGCGCTCGGCGTCCCGCTCGTGGTCGAGGACCCCAACGGCGTGAAGACGAGCACCACGATCGACGACATGGGCCGCCGTATCGAGGTCTCACCGGACGGCGGCGCCAAGGTCGCGTGGAGCTTCTCCACGCTTACCGAGGGCCGCTCGCGCGTTCACACGGGAAGCGCGACGGGCGCCGCAGCGGAGGTGGATCTCGACGCGTTGGGACGCCCCGCGCGCGCTCGTTACAAGGGGTTCGATGGCAATTGGATCGAAGCCGAGACCACCTACGATGCTCTTGGCCGCGTGATCGCGCAGAGCCGGCCCGGCGTCGGTGCTCCCTCGCCTCACAAGAGCAGCTATGTCTACGATCTGCTCGGTCGCGTGGTGGACGAGGTTGCGCCGGACGGCGCGACAACGACCCACACCTATAGCTTCTTTGCGACCCACACCTGGGATCCCAAGCTCAACGAGACGGCGACCTTGTTCGACGTGGATGGCCGGGTCGCGGAGCGGGTGGAGCTTATCGGCCATGAAGCGCTCACCACCACGTTTGCGTATGGCGCCTTTGGCCAGCTCGACAGGATCACCGATCCCAAGGGCAACGTCACGTCGATGGGCTATGACCATCTCGGGCGCCGCACGTGGATCCAGGAGCCCAACGCGGGCCTCCACGTCTCGACCTACAACGGCTTTAGCCAGCGTACGGCCGAGCTGCCGCCCGCCGCGCTCCCCATCAGCTACGAATACGACGCGATCGGCCGGCTCAAACAACGCACGGACACCGATGGCGTCACGAGCTTCACATGGGACACCGCCGCTCACGGCATCGGCAAGCTCGCGGGCACGTCGAGCACGGATGGCGTTCAGCAGATTTACAGCTACGACGCGAAGGGGCGCCTCGCGTGGCGCATGCTCAAGACCGGCGTCGATCACTTCACCTTTGACTACCACTACGACGCCCACGGCCGGCTCGATGCGCTGCTGTATCCCGAGGCGCCCGGCCTTCCGCGCTTCTCCATCGGCCACACCTACAACAGCGCGGGCTACCTCAAGACTGTCTTTGAAGCCTCGACGCTCACCCAACACAAGCTTTGGATGGCCGATGACGTGGGACCGGATGGTGTTGTCCAAGCCACCTTGGGCAATGGCCTCTTGCAAGGCCGTCAATACGACCCGACGACAGGCCGCCTGAGCGCGCTCCAAGAAGGGCCGGACGTCTCGCTCGGCTACACGTATGATGCGGCGGGGCTCGTCTCGACGCGCACCGACTACAAGACGAACCGGCAAGATGGCTTCGAATACGACGCGCTCCATCGCCTCGTCCATTGGTCGCGTTCGAGCATCATCCAAGGCCCGCCCGGCGTCCCCCCGGCCGTCTCGCCCCTCCGAGATACGCAATACACTTTCGACAACCTCGGGAACCTCACCGCCGTTGTCGAGAACGGCGCGCTCACGGAGAGCCACACGTACGCGCAAAACGGCATGCCTCACGCCGTCACGAGCAACACCTTTGGCACCTACACGTATGACGCACGAGGCCGGCAAACCAAGGCTCCGGGGCGCGACGTGACCTTCACCGAGCGCGACTTGCCGCGCACCATCACCACGAGCGCGGGCGTCACGAGCTTCCTCTACGATGCCTCGGGGGCGCGCATCAAGAAGCAGAGCGCCACGGAGGAAGTCTTAACCTTCGGGGGGCTCTACGAGCGGCGGGTGGGCGCGACGGGGACTCATCACGTCTTTTACGTGGCCGGTGGAGAGGGCCTGGTCGCGCGATTCGACTACGAAGAGGGGGCGCTGAGCACTGAAGCGCGCTACCTCCACACCGATTCGCTCGGCAGCGTCATCGCCGTCACGGACGCGGCCGGCGCGCTGGTCGAGCGCCTTCACTACGAGCCCTTCGGCGGCCGTCGTGATCAAGACGGCGCGGCCCTCTCCGCGTTCAGCGGCGATCCGAGCCTCGGCTTCACCGGCCATGAGCACGACGACGAGCTGGGGCTCATCAACATGCGTGGTCGCATCATGGATCCGATCACGCGGCGGTTCGTCACGCCCGACCCGCACGTCACCGACCTGTTCAGGAGCCAAAGCTACAACCGCTTTGCGTACGTGATCAATAGTCCAACCAACCTGACCGACCCAACCGG
>CAYTJL010000530.1:0-2746 GCA_964437785.1 uncultured Polyangiaceae bacterium | reverse complement strand
AGGTCGGCATAGCGGGCACGTTGAGCGCTCCGCGCCTCCTCGCCGTCGGTCGCCAGGCAGCGCGGGGCAGGGGGTCTATCGAGCTTCTTCATCCGAGCATCCCACGCAGCGCATCGAGCGACGAACGACGGGGATCCGTCGGCGGGATGGAGGGCGTGATGCGGTCATAAAGCGCGATGGCGTCCGCGCGGGCCGTTGGATCTTTGGTGCGGAGATGGTCTTTGACGCGCACACTGAGCTGAACGAGCAGCTCGGCGATGTCGTGGATTTCGCCCGGCGCGGGCAGCTCGACGTGGAACGCCTGCTCGTAGACGTCGGCCAAATACCAGGCTCCGGGGTTGCCGAGGGCGCGGGCGGTGACGCGCTGTCCCGCGCGCACGAGCTCGTACGCCTCGCCCTCGGCGGTCGTCGCGGCGATGAGGGGTGAGTGTGTCGCGACGAAGAAGGTGGTGTTCGGGAAGAAGCGCTTCAAGAGCGGGATCACCCTCGCTTGCCACATGGGGTGAAGGTGGGCCTCGATCTCGTCGATCAAAACGAGCCCATCCATCGAAGCGAGATCCCGATTGTCCTCCATCGCGGACCACCCCGCGAAGCCGCTCAGGATCTCTTGAAAGAGCTTGAGGATAGAGACAAAGCCGCTCGGCAAGCGATCGAACGGCACCGCGCCAAGCATGAGCTTGCCATCCACATAAAGGATGTGGCGGAGCGCGCGGGTCTCGTCGCGCTCGGCAATACCAGAGAAAGTCTTGGGATCCAGCTCTTCCATCAAACGGAGCACCGTCTCCACCTCAAAAGACCGATCGTCGCCGCGCGAGACCGAAGGGTGGATGAGCACCCGCGCAGCGAACCACTCGGCGAGGCTCTCCGCCTCCACCTTTTGGCGTGTCATAGCGGCGTAGGTGCGAAGAAATGTTTGTACGAAGCGGCTCGGGCGATCTCCCAAGAGTCGAACACGATCGGTGCTGAGGTTCTCGGCGAAGCCGCGGTCGCGCGCGCCGATCATGATCATGGGGCGATCAACGATCCAGTGCCCTGGATCGAGCGATTTTCTAGTCAGATGGTGGTCTTTAAATACCGTGTTGACTGGCGTTGGTGTGGACACTTTAACCAGCCGACTGTCGAGCTGGATCCTCGAGGGCAGAAGCAACGTGAGTGAGCTGAGAGCCTCGTAGATGCCAATGATTCGAGAAACGCCGCTGAAGCGCGCCTTGGAAGCGCCATTCTGAACAGGCAAGTCGAACATGGTGTGAGCGCACAAGAACGCTCGCCCGAGGTTCTCGAGCAGGGTCGTCTTGCCGGCCCCGTTCTCGCCGATGAAGCAGTACACCCTGCGACCCGGCTCGACCTCGATGTCGAAGTCGAGCGCGGCATCGGTTCCTTCGGCGAGAAAATGGCGGAACATGGCGGCCGAGAGCGTACCTCACTCTCCGCGCCGGTTGCAACCTACCTGTGCTATACGCGCCGGCCATGCGCTTCTCCAAGGCACTCGCCCGCACGCCGTGCGCCTCCTTTGCCGGCGGCATCACCACGGCCGGGCTCGGCGCCCCGGATCTCCCAAAGGCCCTCGCCCAACACCGCGCCTACGTCGAGGCGCTCAGGCGTTGCGGGCTCGACGTCACGGTGCTCCCGCCCGACGATGCCTATCCCGACAGCACGTTCGTCGAGGACACCGCGATCATCGCTGTAGACTTCGCGATCACCACACGTCCCGGCGCCGCGAGCCGCGCGGGCGAGGTCGCGTCGATGCGTGAGGTACTGTCCGCAAGGTTCGATGGCGTAGGCTCCATCGAGGCGCCCGGCACGCTCGACGGCGGCGACATCCTGGAGATGAGCGGGCACTTCTTCCTCGGCGTCTCCCATCGCACGAACGACGCGGGCGCATCGCAGCTCTCTTCTTTTCTTCGGGCTCATGGCCGCTCGTCCGAGGTCATCGACATTCGGCCGATCCCGGGGCTGCTCCATCTCAAGAGCGGCGTCACCGCGGTGGACGGCGAGACCCTCGTCGTCGCGCCCGTGCTCGCCGATCACCCTGCCTTCGCGCGTCATCGCAGGATCGCCGTCGCGCCGGAGGAGGCGTATGCCGCAAACTGCCTTCGGGTGAACGATCACGTGCTCGTCGCCGCGGGGTTCCCCAAGCTGATCTCGGATCTCACCCGCGCAGGGCACGCGCCCATCGTCCTCGACATGTCGGAATTCCAAGCGATGGACGGCGGGCTCTCGTGCCTGTCGCTCCGGTATTGAGCGATTCCTCTATTTTGATTTTGCAAGGTGTGGGGTCCCGCCGCCGCCGCGCATCACGTAGCGGCGCCCCCTGTGACTCTGCTGCTTCACCTGTGACGATTGATTCACGATCTCCGGCGGACGGCGCGCACGACGATGGAGGATATCGCCGGCACGATTCGTGTTAGGGCGCTTCGGAGCTTACACGAAGCGAGGTTGATGAAAGCATGATTTCAACGCTTGGAAGGTGTCGAATCCCCGCTCTCGCATGGATGCTCGCCGCCGCGGCGGCGTGCGGCGCGGAGGTCGATGATGGGAGAGCGGCAGGGGGCTTTTCGACGAGCAGCGCGTCGAGCGGGGGTGTCGGGGCGGGCTCCGGGAGCGGCGCCGGATCGCAGGGCGCGTGCGCCACGGGAGAGAAGGCGATCGCGTTCGGCGCGAGCGGGGACGACGGCGCGACGGTCGGGATCGCGGCCGACGCCGAAGGGGTCTATTGGACAAACTCCAATGGATCGGTGTGGAGCGC
>CAYTJL010000529.1:0-2781 GCA_964437785.1 uncultured Polyangiaceae bacterium | reverse complement strand
CGGGCGCGCAAACCTGCAACGGCGCGGGCGCGTGCGTGGGCGCGGGCAACGGCACGGCGTGCACGTTCCCGACCGACTGCGCGAGCGGCTTCTGCGCCGACGGCTTCTGCTGCAACACCGCGTGCGGCGGCGCGTGCCAAGCGTGCGACGTCTCGGGCAGCGTGGGCTCGTGCGTGGCCATCCCCGCGGGCCAAGACCCCGCGAACGAGTGCTCGGGCACCTATTCGTGCAACGGCGCCTTCGCCTGCCAGGGCTGCAACGACGCGACCAAGAACGGCAACGAGACGGGCACCGATTGCGGCGGCGGGACGTGCGCCGCGTGCCCGATCGGCCAAGGCTGCAACCTCAACGGCGATTGCCAGAGCAACAACTGCGTCGGCGGCTTCTGCCAGGCAGCCGGCACGTGCTCGAACGGCACCGTCGAAGCCGGCGAGGGCTGCGACGACGGTAACCTCACCAACAACGACGGCTGCAACTCCGCGTGCCAGTGCGAGGCGACGCAGATCGTCACCGCGGATCCGAGCCCGGACGTCGCGATCCCGGACGACACGTACACCGGCACGCTCGCCAGCATGGCGTGCGTGAACATCGTGGCGAAGGCCCAGTGCACCATCACGTCGATGACCGTGCAGGCGTTCATCTCGCACACGTGGATCGGCGATCTGGTCATCAAGCTCGTGCACCCCGACAACACGGTCGTGACGCTGATGATTCAGCCAGGCACGCTGGAGACCACGGACGACGGGCTGACGGGCGGGGTCGGCGACTCGTCGAACCTCTCCAACTCGTTCCCGATCACGTTCCAGATGGGCGCCGCGACGAGCGCCGAGAACATGGGCGCGACCATCGGAGACACCTCGGTCGTGTGCCTCAACGACGGCATCTGCACGTTCGCGCCGTCGAGCGGCGCGGCGGCGCCCGGCGACCTCAACACGTTCATCGGCAAGAAGGCGAACGGCACGTGGAAGTTCTGCGTGGGCGACAAAGGCGCGCTCGACACCGGCGTCATCGACCGGGTCACGCTCAACATCAACCAGTGAGCCTTCGCTTGCTCAGCGCCCGCGGCCGGCCGTCGCCGCGGGCGCGTTCGGCGTCTCGCCGGGGAGCCTTTCGTTGCCTGGAACGCCGCTGAGGACCTGATACGCCGACCGCTCGGCGAGCTCCCGCGCGACCTCCTCGGTCACCCACGCCGCGCGGCACTTCACCCACCCGAAGAGGTTGTCGACCTCCTGCGCCAAGTAATAGCGTCCCCCGGGGCGAGCCTCGATCTGGGCGTGCTCCGGCTCGTCGGCCTCCACGACGATCGCGTGGCGCCCGGGCTCCGCGAGGTAGCAAAAGTGGCTGGGCCCCCGCGTCGCGCCCACGAGGGCGCCGTTGTCGCGGACCGGGAACGTGACCGCCTGCGCCATCGCCGAGGCGCGAAAGACGCAGATTCGGGCCCGATCGGCGGGCGGATCTTGGAACGGAGAGACGGGCGAGAGCGGCTCGGAGAGCCTGTACGACGAGCAGCCGGCGAGCGCGAGGGCGGCGAGGGGTGCGAGGCGCGTTGCGATGTTCATGCGCGAGGACGTGGCCGCACGCCGCGCGGGGGTCGAATCAAAGAAAATCAAATCGGCGCGATGGTGATCGCGGCCTCGGGATCGAGGAGGTAGCCGTCGTCGCGGCGGAGGAGCAGCCCGCGCAGGCCGAGATCGCGCAGCGACGCGACGGCGACGCGGACCCGGTGCGCGCCGGCGGTGGGGAGCACCCGCTCGCCGGGCCAACCCGCGACGAGCAGGTCATCGCGGTGCAGCGCGTGGCCCGGCGATCGGAGCCGCGCGGCCGCGAGCGCCGCGAGGACGAGGCGCAGCGATCGCTTGCGATCGAGCGAGACGCGCGGCCCGCCGCGGAGCTCGAACCAGCGCGCCTCCGGCCCGATCGCGAGCGCCGGGGCCGAGGTCGCCCCCGCGCCGAGCGTGCGATCGAGGACGCGCAGCGCGAAGCGGACGTCGTCCGACACCGCGACGAACGGGCTCTCCGCGACGAGCGCGGCCCGCTTCGCCGCCACGTCGGCCGCGGCCGCGCCCTCCGCGCGATCGAGGTGGAGCCGGTGCAGCGCGAGCGCGAAGAGCAGCGCGGGATCGCCGGCGCGCCCGAGCCGCTTCGCGGCCGTCGCGAGCGCGGCGCGCGCGTCGTCCGCGCGGCCCTCGCCGGCCCCGGCGGCGCCGAGCTGCGCCGCGAAGAGCCCCTCGAAGCGGATCGCGCCGATCGCGGCGAGGCGCGCGATGGCCTTCGTGTAGCCGAGGATCGCGCCCGCGACGTCGCCCTGCTCGTGGCGCACGCCCGCGAGGTAGCCGGCGAAGATGGCCTCGTGCCGGAGGTCGCCGATCGCGGCGAAGATCGCCGTCGCGCTCCCGAGCGCCGCGCCCGCCTCGTCGAGCGCGCCGCGCTCGACGTGCGCGTGGCCTTGGTACGCGATCGACATCGCCTCGGTCCACCTGTCCCCCGCGGCGCGCGCGAGGACCGCCGCGCGTTCGAAGCGCTCGAGCGCGGCCTCGGTGTCGCCCTCCTCCAGCTCGATCGCGCCGATCGCGCCGAGCGGGTAGATCTCGAGGTGCGGCATCCCGATCGCGCGGCTCAACGCGAGGGCCCGCTCGCCCTCGGCGCGCGCTTCTTCGAAGCTCCGCTCGGAGCGGAGCAGCACCGCGAGCCCGCTCCGCGCGCGCGCCTCGGCCGCCCGGTCGCCGGCCTCGAGCGCGAGCGCGAGCGCGCGATCGAGATCGGCGCGCGCCTCCGCGCCGC
>CAYTJL010000528.1:0-2785 GCA_964437785.1 uncultured Polyangiaceae bacterium | reverse complement strand
GCGTGCCGATCACCTCGCTCGCCGCCCTCGCCCTCCTCGCGAGCGCTCCTCCTCCCTCGGCGGAGGTCCGCGCCGTCAACGCGATCGTCGCCGTGGTGGACGGCGCGCCCATCACGTCGATCGAAGTGAGGGCCCGCGCCGCTCCGTTCCTCGAACAGATCCGGCGGAGCAAGCAGCCCGATTGGCAAAAGGCGCAGGCGGAGCGCGGCGCGATCGAGAAGGCGCTCGATGCGATCCTCGACGACAAGCTCTTCGACGCGGCCGCGAAGGACTACAAAATCAGCGTCGGACCCAAGGTCGTCGACGTGATGATCGATCGCGCCGCCGTCGATCTTCATCTCTCGCGCGCGGACTACCTCGATCGGGTTTGGGTCGATCATGGCTTCAAGCCCGACGATCTGCGCGCGTATTTCCGAAGCGACGTGGTCGCGCGCTACGTGCTCTCGCACGCATGGACGCTGCGGAGCCGCGCGCCCGAGCCGACCGACGACAAAGCCAAAGAGGCGTTCCGCAGCGCGTGGCTCGCCGAGAGGAGGAAGCTCGCGTGCATCGAACGAAGGCCCTGATCGGCGCCGCGACGCTCCTCGCCCTGACAGGCTGCGCGCGCGCATCGATCCCCGAAAAGACCGCGCTCGACGCGTGCAGCGCGGGCGAAGAGCCGCTCCGCGAGGACGTGAGCCGCGGCGGGATCCCGCTCGCCGCGCCGCCGTGGGGCGAGGTCATCGGCGCGGTCGATGTGCGCGGATCGAAGAGCCTCCCGCGCGCGTCGATCACGGAGGTGATGGCCCTGCGCGCGGGCGCGACGCTCGACGCCGCGCGCGCCGACGACGACACGCGCGCGATCTTCGCGCTCGGGATCTTCGAGGACGTGCGCCTCTCGACCGAGCGCGATCGACGGAGCGGCGCGATGAGGCTCGTCGTCGAGGTGGTGGAGCGGCCCGTGCTCCGCCGCGTCGTCCACGCGGGGGCGTCGTCCCCGCCGGTGCGCGACCGATGGACCGCGCCCGTGCCCGGCGACGTCTACGACCCCGCCGCGATCGCCCGCTCGAAGCAGAGGCTTTTGACGATCTGGGAGGCAGAAGGAAAGATCGACGGCAGGGTCGCGATCCGATCGCGATCCCCCGCGCCCGGGATCGTGGATCTGTGCGTCGTCGCGCGCGAAGGCCCGGCGTGGACCGTCGGCGCGATCGAGCTGCCGGGGGCGTCGCCCGCGATCGCGCGCGCGCTGCGCGAGGTGATGCGCACCGCCGACGGCAAGTTCAACGTCGCGGGCAAGCCCTACCGCGCCGACCTCGCCGAAGAGAGCCGGATGTACTTCTTTTCGGCCCTCTACGAGCGCGGGATGCTCTCGGCCGACGTGGGCCTGCCCGCGATCGAGCGGCGGCCCGGGCGCGCGCTCGCGATCGTGATCCCCATCGTGGAAGGCCCCGTCTATCACACGGGATCGCTCCGCGTGACGGGCAAGCTCGCGGGCCCGGCCGACGCCTACCTGCGCGCGCTCGGCGTCGCGCGCGGCGAGCTGTTCACGAGGAGCCGCATGATGGGCGCGATGGATCGCGTGCGCGCGCACCACCTCGCGATCACCGGGCGCGAGGCGTCGATCGAGCCCGAGACCACGCTCCGCAAAGCCGAGGGGCTCGTCGACCTCGTCTTCATCGTGAAGGAGGGCTCGTGAAGCGCGCGCTCGCGGCGGCCGCCCTCCTCGCCCTCACGGGCTGCGCGACAAAGCCCGCGCCCAAGGCGCCGGATCTGACCGCGAGCGTCAACGCGATGTACGACGTTGCGTACACGATGTTCACGGCGCGCTACGACGACGAGGCGCTCAGCCGCTACGTCCGCGAGGTCGGCGATCGCGTCGCCGCGCGCGCGAACCGGCGCATCTCGTTCGTGGTGACGAACGAGGCCGGCGTCATGGCGAACGCGCTCCCGGGCGGGACCGTGCGCGTGTCGCGCGGGGCGCTCGTCGCGCTGGGCTCGGAGGCGGAGCTCGCGGCGCTGCTCGGGCACGAGGTGGCGCACGTCGCGCTCGGGCACTCGGCGGAGTCGCTCTGGGCGCGCCTCTACGACGTGAACACGTCGCCCGACTGCTGGTCGTACCGGAGCATCGACGAGCAGCTCCAAGCCGATCAGCGCGGCATCTCGCTGATGATCGCCGCGGGCTACGATCCCCGCGCCGCGCCGCGCATGCTGAAGCGCGTCTACGACGTGTCGAGCGAGGGCGACGAGGACCGCGCCGAGGCGCGGGTGAGGCTCGCGCACATGGCGCGCAAGCTCTCCGAGGAGAAGCCCGCGGGCGACACGGGAGCCGAGAGATACCTCGACCATCTGGACGGCGTCGTGTTCGGCGCCGACACGCGCAAAGGGACGCTGGTCGGCCGCACGATCACGTCGGAGCGCGACGGGCTCGCGCTCGATCTGCCCGAAGGCGCGTCGACCGAGGGCGCGCTCCCGACGCTCGCGATCGACGTGCGCGGGCGCGACGCCAAGCTCGCGCTGATCATGATCCCGAGCGCGCTCGAAGCGAGCCTCTTGGGCGCGCTCGTGGACGAGCTCGAGAAGGGCCCCCACACGAAGCGACGGATCGACGACATCACCGTCTTCTTGGGTCAGACGAAGATCAAGGACCGTGACACCCCCACGATGATCATCACCGCGCGCAGCGCTGTGTGGATGGCCATCGCGAGCGGCGGCGAGGGCGAGGCCGTCCTCGGCGCCGTGGAGAAGAGCGTCCGCCGCGCGCGCGACGCGCCCCGCCCGCCCCCGCCCGAGCGCGTGCGCGTCCGGC
>CAYTJL010000527.1:0-2799 GCA_964437785.1 uncultured Polyangiaceae bacterium | reverse complement strand
TACGCCGAGTGGCCCGCGTCGGGCACGATGCGGAGATCGGCCTCGGGCCACGCGCGATGCAGCGCCCACGCGCTCTCCATCGGGCAGACCACGTCGTAGCGGCCTTGCACGATCACCGCGCGGACGTGGCGGATCTTGTGCACGTCTTCGAGGAGCTGCGTGTCGCTCCGCAAGAACCCCTTGTTGACGAAGTAGTGGCACTCGATGCGCGCGAACGCGAGCGAGAACTCGTCGCCCGACGTGCGCGCGACGAGATCGGGGTTTTGATAGAGGCAGCTCGTGCGGCCCTCCCACACGCTCCACGCGCGCGCCGCCTCTTGGCGCACGGCCGCGTCGTCGCTCGTGAGCCGCTTGTGGTACGCGTGCAGCATGTCGCCGCGCTCCGCCGCCGGGATGGGCGCGAGGTACTCCTCCCACGCGTCGGCGAAGAGCGCGTCCGCGCCGCGCTGGTAAAACCAGTCGATCTCCTGCTTGCGGAGCAAGAAGATGCCGCGCAGCACGAGGTCGGTCACGCGGTCGGGGTGCGCCTCGGCGTACGCGAGCGCGAGCGTCGAGCCCCACGATCCGCCGAACACCATCCAGCGATCGATGCCGAGCTCGGTGCGCACGCGCTCCATGTCGGAGACGAGATCCCACGTGGTGTTGTGATCGAGCGACGCGTGCGGCTTGGATTTGCCGCAGCCGCGCTGATCGAAGAGCACGATGCGGTACGCCGCGGGATCGAAGAACCGCCGCTGCTTCGCCTCGGTGCCGCCGCCCGGCCCGCCGTGCACGAACACGACGGGCTTGCCCTTGGGGTTGCCCGACTCCTCGAAGTAAATCGTGTGGCCGTTGCCGACGTCGAGCATGCCCGTGCGGCTGGGCTCGATCTCGGGGTAAAACGTGCGAAGCGCGGGTCTCGTGAACATGACGCGCGAGAGGACACACCGAAGGAGCCCCGCGCGCAAGCGCGATCATGATGCGCGCACGAGCCGCTCCACCTTGAGCTCGACCGCGTCGCCGCCGCGGTACGTGTCGCGCCGCAGCTTCGCGACGAGATCGACGCGCCCGCCCGCGAGCGCGTCGGCCAGATCGCCGCGCTCCGGCAAGAACGCGGGGAGCGCGCTCCTGCCGTGCTGGACCTCGATCTTGAGGTGCCCTTTGAGGTTGCGCGCCGCGAGCACGCGCGCGCCCGGGACGAAGAGCTTGGGCGCAGGGTTGCGCTCGCCGCACGGTTCGAGCCGCGCGAGGTCGCGCACCACCGCGCGCGGATCGTCGCGATCGTCGAGCCGCACGTCGGCCTCGGCGCCGTCGACCTCGGACGTTGCGCGCGTCGCGCCTTGAAATACCGCACAAAACGCGTCGCGCAGCGCGCTCACGCGATCGGCGCGCACCTCGCAACCGGCCGCGGCTTGGTGACCGCCGAAGCCCGCGAGCGCGTGGCGACATCGGGTGAGCGCGTCGTGGAGCTGCGATCCCGCGGGGCCGCGCACCGATCCGCGCCCGCGCGCGCCTTCGAACGCGATCACGATCGTGGGCTTTCCAAAGCGCGACGCGATCCTCCCCGCGGCGATGCCGACCACGCCGGGGTGCCAGCCCTCTTTGCCGATGACGATCGCGGGGTCGCGCGACCAGCCGTTCGCCTCGATCGCGGCGAACGCCTCGGCGAGCATCTCGTCCTGGATCGCGCGGCGCTTGAGCTGGATTTGCTCGATCGACGCGGCGACCGCGACCGCGCGCGTGGGGCTCGTTTCGAGGAGCAGCTCGAGCGAGAGATCGGGATCGCCGAGCCTGCCGGGCGCGTTGAGCCGCGGCGCGACGCGGAACGCGATGTCCTCGCCCGAGAGGCCGTACGAGAGATCGATCTTCGCGAGCTCGGCCAGCGCGACGAGGCCGGGCCTCGCGCCGGACGCCATCACCCCGAGCCCCGCGCGCACGATCGCGCGGTTGTCGCCGTCGAGCGGCGCGACGTCGGCGATGGTGCCGATGGCCGCGAGATCGAGCAGCGGGCGCACGTCGAAGCTCGCCGCGAGCTCCTTGCGGATCGCCGCCGCGAGCGAGATCGCGAGCCCGCACGACGCGAGCCCTTTGTACGCGAACCCGCAGTCGGGCCGGTGCGGGTTCAAGAACGCGAGCGCGGGGAGCGGCTCGCTCGGCACGAGATGGTGGTCGATCACCACCGTGTCGAGGCCGCGCGCCTTCACCACCTCGAGCCGCTCGTGATCGCTCGACCCGCAGTCACACGTGACGAGCAAGGTCGCGCCCGTCGCGAAGACGCGCGCGAGCGCCTTGTGCGAGAGGCCGTACGAGCCGTCGAGGCGCGTCGAGAGCACGGGCCTCGCGTCGCCGCCGAGCGATCGGATGGCGCTCGTCATGATCGCGGCCGACGTGATGCCGTCGCAGTCGTAGTCGCCGAAGACGCACACGCGCTCGCCCGCGCGGATCGCCCGCGCGATCCGCTCTGCGCTCACCGTACGATCCGCCATTTTGTCGGGCGGCGTCATGTGCGCGAGCTTCGGTTCGAGGAAGCGCCGCGTGCGATCGTCCGCGCCGAGGCCACGCCTCGCGAGCACGTCGGCGGCGGTGAGCGAGACCCCGAGCGCCCGCGCGAGCCCGACCGCGTCCCCCGACGCCTCGCCCGGATCGCGCGGGCGGTCGGCGACGCCGGACGAGGCAGACGGGATCGGCGTCGCGTCGAGCTCCTCTCGAAAGAAAGGAGTTGCGCCGCCATCCATGCGATCAGCGGTAATCGAAGACGCCCGCTGCGTCGACCTTTCCCGCGTATCTTTAGCGCCCGGGGGGTTTGGGGGGACCCTTCGG
>CAYTJL010000526.1:0-2812 GCA_964437785.1 uncultured Polyangiaceae bacterium | reverse complement strand
AGGTGAAACAGGATCTCGTCCGGTGTCTCGTCGAAAAGCTCGCTCTCCACGGCGGGAGAATAGCCGATCCGGCGGGGTCGAGCGAGCCTTGGATGGCCGAGGCGAGCGCGGCAGGCCCTCCTCAGTTCCCCGCGGTCGATTTCCCTTTCCCCCGCATCTTGCTCGCGTATTCTCGCTCATACCTCGCAGCAGGCGGGGATGGGATGGTTGGAGACCTTCGGATGGACGCAGGCAAGCCTTACACCGTTCGCCTGACGCTCGGCCGCCCGGCCGAGAGCACGCAGGCGGATGCCTACGACGTGGCGCTCAGTGACGGCGAGAGGATCGAGACCCACGCGGCCGGCCGCGCCAAGCTTGCGATAAAGGACCATCGGTTTTTCGTGGAGAACTTCCTCAGATGGGACTCTGGCTTGATGGAGGAAGACGGTCTCCGCTTTGGCCGCGCTCTGCTCGAAAGCCTCCTCCAAGACGCGCCGGTGCGCCGACTTTGGGAAGACATCGACAAACAGCGCGCAGCGGCCGAGCGCCCGCTCCGGTTGGAGCTGGTGCTCTCGCCCTCAGACAGCCTTGATACGGAAGCTCCTTTTGAGCTCGCGGACGTGCCTTTTGAGCTCTTGGCCGATAAGGATGGGTTTTTCTTTCGGCGCTATGGCGCTTCACTCGTTCGGACCATCAAAGGGCTCACGGTGCGGACGCCTGAAATCGAGCAAGGCGCTTTGGTCTTGATCGCATGGGCCAATCCCGCTTCGGATCAAAAGCTCCCGGAAGACCTCTTTCAACGACACGAGGAAGGCACAAAAAAGGCCGCGGAAGCGGCCGGGCTTCGCGTCAAGGCCCCTTGCGCCCAAGCCACGCTCGCGCGCTTCGAGCAAAGTCTCTCCGAAGGCGGCGGGGCGTCGATCGTGTCGCTCATCGCCCATGGCGGCAACCGAGGTGGCACCGTGTGGCTCCACCAAGATGGGCATGAACACGAGGTTGAGCACCCCGGAGTCCCCATTGGTGGGCGCGATCTGGCCGCTACGCTACGCAGATCCAAGGTGGAAGTCGCGCTCCTCTGGTCGTGTCACACTGGCAAGCGGCACCCTATCGCGGGCAGCGTCGCGGCCACGCTGCTCCACCCCGATCATGGGAACCTCGCTGCCGTAGTGGCGTCCCACGCAGCGCTCCGCGCCAATGACACCGACGTGTTGGCCGAGAAGCTCTTTGCTGCGTTTGGGGGAGAAGCCGACGGGGATCTCGAACGTGCGGTGAACGTGGCGCGCTGCAAGCGCTCCGCGGGGGACCTGCAATGGGCCGCACCCGCCTATTATGCAAGGCCGTATGGGGGAAGGAGCGTCACGTTGGAGCAAGCCGTGGATTCGCGGCCTCCCCCTACGGCGCGTGCGGTGGGAGAGGTGGAGGGGGCGCCGGAGGAGCCGCCGTGGTTTCATGGCCGGAGCGATGATGTTGCGCGCGGAGCGGCGCTCGTTCGCGCCCACAGGCTCGTGAGCGTGGTTGGTTTGCCGGGGATGGGCAAGACCACGGCGGCGAGCGCGATGGCCCGGCGTTTGGCGAAGGACAAGGAGCTTGGTTTGGAGCGAGCCGTGTGGTTGTCGCTCGCTGAGATGGCTAACGCAGCGGCGCTCCGCGGCGAAATTGCGGCGGCGCTCGGGCTCGACCCGGCCAGCGCATCCAGCGACACGGCGCTGGCGCGGCAGATCGGCGGGCGGCGTGTGCTCTTGGTGCTCGACAACGCCGAAGACGTGGTGAGGAGAGATCGCGGCGGGCTGAGGGTGCTCGTCGATGTGCTGTTGCGACTGAGCGCCGGGGCTCGGCTGCTCGTCACCACGCGTGAGAGGCTCAACGACGAGCGGGAGGAGCTGCTCCCCATCACCAAGCTGTCGTCGAACGATGCGCGCGCCGTGCTCCTCGACGTGGCTGGCCCGCGTCTGACCGAAGCGGAAAAGACCTCCGCGGAGCTCGGCCAGATTCTCGCGTGGCTCGATGGGCATCCCCTCTCCACCGTGCTGGTTGCACGCCAGATGGGCACGGTGACGTTGCCTCGGTTGTGGAGGCGGCTTCAAGAGCGCGAAGCCGAGGCCGTGGCCGAAGGGGGTTTGCTCGACGAGGAGCCCGCGGGCCAAGATGCTCACCTGCGGACCATGCGGCTCGTGAGCAGCTTGAATTTGTCGTATCAACCGCTCGTGGAGAGCCCCACGCTCCGCGGGGCGGCCGAGATGTTTGCGTGGCTCGGGCATTTCCCGGCGGGGTTGCCTGGGGCGCTCATCGAGCATGTGTTTGGAGAAGACGCCGAAGATCATCGCGCGTCGCTGCTGCGGCGCTGTATGGTCGAGGAGCAGGGGTGGGAGCGGAGGCTCGTGCTGCCGGTGCCGGTGCGTGCGTATGCGCGCAAAAGGGCCGCAGAAATCCCGCTCGAACGGCGGGCGGCGCTGCTTGAGCGGAGCTTCACCACCATGGTGGCTTGGCTCACGACCCTTTATCAAAAGCTTGGAAAGCAAGGTGCGCGGGAGGCCATGGCGCTGGGCGTGCGGGAGGGGCCGAACGTGGGCGCATTGGCCCATGCGGTAAAGGGCGAGCTCGGGGCGCTTTCCTCTGGAATGAAGGGTGAAGCAGCAAAGATGCTCGCCGCCGTAGTAGAGAGGTTTGCGGCATTGAGTCTTCATGGGGATCGAGCAGAAGCCGCTGTTCCCGTCCTCGTGGACGTGGCAACCATCATGAGGGGGTTGGACAGTGGGGAGCCGCTCGCCGACACGCAAAAGGCCCTCGGCGACCTCTACGTTCGCACCGATCGGCTCAAGGAGGCCGAGGAGGC
>CAYTJL010000525.1:0-2816 GCA_964437785.1 uncultured Polyangiaceae bacterium | reverse complement strand
CGCGCGCAAAGGGCTTGGTTCGAGCGGGCAGGGCGGCTACGCTCGGCCGCTCGGGACCATGGAGAAGCGCACGGAGACGTTTGGCATCGAGCTCTCGGGGCTCATCAAGCTCCTCGCCAAGAACCTGTACGCCGAGCACGACGTCTTCGTTCGCGAGCTGCTTCAAAACGCGCACGACAGCATCAGCCGGCGCCACGCGGGCGAGGGCGATGGGAAGAGCGCGGGCAAAGCTGCGCCCGCAGGGGCCATCCGCGTGCTCATCGATCACGCCGCCAAGGTGGTGCGCTTCGAGGACAACGGCACCGGCCTCACCGAGCAGCAGGTGCGCGAGTACCTCTCGGTCATCGGCAAGAGCGGGACCGACGCGTTCCGCAAAGACCTCGCCGACAAAGGGCGGCTCGCGGGCACCACGCTGATTGGCCAGTTCGGGATTGGCCTCCTCTCCGCGTTCGTGGTCGCGGACACGGTCGAGGTGGTGACCAAGAGCGCGACCGACAGGGCCCTTCGATGGGTGAGCCAAGGCGGGAGCACCTACACGATTGAAGATGCCGATCGCGCCGAGATTGGCACCACGGTGAGCCTGCACATCACCCAAGACAGGTTCCTCGACGTGCTCCACCGGCAAACGCTGGTCAAGGCCATCCGCAAATACGCCGATTTTTTGCAATACCCCATTTACCTCGACGACGACACGGCCCCCACCAACGCGGTCACGCCCCCTTGGCTCCGGCACTACGCGAGCGACGAGGAGCGGAGGATTCAATACAGCCTCTTCGTCGCCCAGCGATTCCCAGACCATCCCCTCCACGTGATCCCGGTCTCGATCGAGCGGCCGTATTGCGTACAAGGCATCTTGTGCGTGTCGGACTTTCACATCCCGGATTACAACACAACGGGGCTCGTCGACATTTACAGCGCGCGGATGTTCGTCACGGCGGGCCACCGCGACGTGCTCCCCAAGTGGGCAAAGTTCATCCGCGGCGTGATCGATTGCCCGGACTTGACGCTCACGGCGGCGCGCGACAACATCCAGCACGACGAGGTGCTCGCCGCGGTGAGCGAGGCGCTCGGACGAGCCATCGTGGGCGAGCTCACGGCGTTGGCCAAGGCCGATAAGGCGCGGTTGACCCAGATTTTGCAGTGGCACGACTATCACATCAAGATGATGGCCGTCACCGAGGACGCGTTCTTCGAGGCGGTGTGTGATCTCGCGCCGTTCGAGACCAACGAGGGGCCGTTGACGCTGGCGGAGTACCTGGCCAAAGCGCCGCTCATCGGCGGGGTGCGGCACCTCGTGTACTTTATCGAGCGGGGGAGCGCCACCCAACATTACATCTTGTTTGGGGGCAAGGGGCTCCGCGTCCTCAACGCGAGCGGGCCTTTTGAAGAGCAGTTTTTGCAAAAGTATGCGCGCCTCCGCGGCGTGCCGCTCCACCCCATCAGCGTGGCCACGTCTACGTTGGTGTTCTCGGAGCTGCTCCCGGACGAGGCGGCGCGGCTCGCGGGGCTCGAAGCGCGGGTCGCGCGCACGCTCCATATCGAGGGGCTCACGGCCAAAGCCAGCTCGTTCGAGCCAACGTACATCCCGGCGGTCGTGATCTTTGCGCGGGACGAGCGGCTCGATCGCGAGGTGGAGGGGGCGATTCAAAACCCTGTGTTGCCCGAGGGGGTGCGCAAGCTCCTGGGCAAGATCGCCAAAGATCGCAGGGCCGCGCCGGTGACGTTGTTTTTGAACGCGCAGAACCCCTCGATTCAGCGCTTGATCGCGGCCGACATCGACGACGACACGTTTGCGCAGGCGGTCGTCGCGCTCTACAACAACGCGTTGATCTTGGCGCAACACCGCATCACGCCCGACAACGCCGAGATCATCTTTCGGCAGTTCGCCGGCGTGATCGACAAGCTGCTCCGCACCGCGTCGGACTTGGCCAAGGCGCGGGAGCGGCTCGCCTCGGTCGAGCTTTTGGCCGAAGCGGGCAAGCCTGGGAAGCAGAGCAAGACACCGTGGGTGTCGTGCTTCGTGGCGTTGCCGAGTTATGGGTGTGAGGTGTTCTTCGAAGCGTTGACGCTCGCGTTGGAGGCGCCCGAGGTGGGGGCGCAGGTGGTGCGGTCCGGGCAGCAGCAGGGCGGAGCGCTCGAGATCCCGCGCGAGGCGGCGGCGCTCCTTCAGCGGGCGCATTGTTTTGGGGTGGAGCTGAGCCGCGAGGACATGCTGGTGGGGATGGAGCTTGGGAGGATGACGGCCTATGCGGACAGGCCGCTCGTGGTGTTTCATCCAAAGGGTGCGCGGCAGTTCTTTGATTTGCGCGGCGCCGCCGTGGTCGAATACCCGGCGGAGGTGACCACGGCGCAGCTCGCCGAGGTGCTCCGGAGGGAGCTTGCCAAGGTGGGTGTGTGGGAAGGGCTTTTGGCCGAGGGCGGCAAGGCAAGCCGGTATTTGTCGGCCGTGGCGCTTGGTAACGCGGGGATCGCCGAGCACGTGGTCAAGCAGGTGGTGAGCCGGGCCGGAGCCGAGGGGATGAGCGCGGAGGCCTTTGTGCGCGGGTCCAAAGAGGAGCTGGAGCGCACGTTGGGGGTGCCTCATTATCTGATCCAAGCGCTGCAAGAGCACGTGGCCAGGGTGTACAAGCTGAGGCCGCCGGGGCGGCCATGAGCAAGGCCACGGAGCAAGGGATCCAAACGCTGATCGATCTGTCCCAGCGCTCGCGTGCTGAAGGGCAGTTGGAAGAAGCGTTGGCGTTGGCCGAAAAAGCCGAGCAAGAGGCAGAAGCGCTGGGGGACTTTCCGTGGACGGTAAAAGCCCGCTGGCAGCACGC
>CAYTJL010000524.1:0-2941 GCA_964437785.1 uncultured Polyangiaceae bacterium | reverse complement strand
GCGAAGAAGCCCGCAGCGAAGAAGCCCGCAGCGAAGAAGCCCGCAAAGAAATCCTGAGCCGCGCTCCGTGATCGCAAAGCCTGCGAGCGCGTCGCGCGTCTGAGGAATACTCCGCTCGGCTCATGCGTAAGGTCGTCCCGCGCGCATGCGTTCCTGCGGCGCGTGAGGATCAGGGCGACGCGGCATTCTTGCGAGGATGCTGCTGAGCCCGGAACTTTCGAGCAGAGCGTCCGTCACCAGCTACAATGCCCTCTCCCGGGCCGCGTCCTGCGCTCACCTCGCTCGTCATCGAAGGCAGGTGGTGCGCAGGGAGCGCTTCTGAACGAGCGAGCAAACTTTGAGCAATCTCCGCGAAGACAAGCTCCAAACGATCCGCCGCGCAGCCTCGTTGGTCGAGCTCAGGATGCGGCTCTCACGCGCCCTCCGCGCGTTGCCCTCCGCGCTCACCGTCGCGCTCGCCATCGCCGCGGGCACGGTGGCCGTGCGCAAGGCGCTGCCCCACGCGCTCTCCGAGCGGCGCGCGTGGATCTTTCTGGGCGTCGCGCTCGCGATCGTGGTCCTCACCGAGACGATCGCCTTCTTGCTCCGGCTGCCACCGCGCGCGGGCACCGTCGCGCTCGATCGCCACCACAAGCTCTCGGACAGGCTCACCAACGCGCTCGCCTTCAGCGCCATGAAGGAGCGCACCCCGCTCATGGAGCTCGCGATCGACGACGCGTGCGACCGCGCGGATCAGCTCTCGCCGAGCGCGGCGGCGCCCATCGCGATCCCGCCCGACATGGCCGGCCCCGTCGCGATCGCCGCGGGCGTCGCGGCCATCGCGGCGCTCTACGTTCCGCCCAAGGTCGTGCCTCCGCCGCCGCAACAGCAGGTCATCGACGCGCTCAGCATGAACCCGGACGACCTCGAGCTGTTCCGCGACGCCGCCAAGCAGATGGAGCGGCAAGACCAGAGCCCCGAGGTGAAGGCCGCGATCGAGGAGTTCAACAAGCTCATCAAAGACATCGCCGACAAGAGGCTCGATCGCACCGAGGCGTTCCGCAGGATGGAGCAGATCGAGCGCGAGCTGATGAAGGGCGCGGAGGCGGACGCGAAGTCGTTCGACGAGGCGCTCAAGCAGACCGCCGAGGAGCTGAAGAAGTCCGACCTCGCCAAGCCCATCGGCGAGTCGCTCGAAAAGAAGGACTTCGACAAAGCCAAGAAGGACCTGAAGGAGCTCGCGGCGTCGCTCAAGGGCAAGAAGAAGCCCGATAAGGCGCAGCTCGAAAAGCTCCAAAAAGCCCTTCAAAAAGCGGCTCAACGCAAGAAGGAGGCGCTCGCCGCCATCAACGCGCAGCGCGCCGAGCTCCGCGAGCAGCTCCTCAGCAAGAAGAAAGACAAGAAAGACAACCCCGACGCGGGCCCCAAGCAGCAAGAAGAAGAGAAGCTCCTCAAGAAGAAGGAGCGCGAGCTCGAGCGCCTCGATCGCGAAGCGGAGCAGAAAGAGCGCGCCATGCGGCAGCTCGACAAGCTCGATCGCGACCTCGCCAAGGCGGCGGAGGACCTCATGAAGGACCTCGGCATGTCGGCCGATGACCTCGAAAAAGCCATCGAGGACATCAACCGCATGCAAGACGAGCAGATGAGCGACAAAGAGAAAGAGGACCTGCGCCAGCGGCTCCAAGAGCTCCGCGAGCTGCTCCGCCAACAAGGCCAAGCGGGCAAACAGCGCATGTCGAGGCTGCTCAAGTTCGGCAAGCGCGCGCGCGGCGGCGGCAAAGGCCAGAAGGGCCAACAAGGCCAGCAGGGCCAACAAGGCCAAGACCAAGACGACGGCGAGGGCCAAGAAGGTCAAGAGGGCCAAGGCAAAGAGGGCCAAGGCAAAGAGGGTCAGGGCCAAGGCCAACAATGGGTCATCGGCCCCGGCGGCAAACGCATCTTGATCTCCAAGGGCTCAGGCGGACAAGGCGAGATGCCCGGCCAAGGACAAGGCCCGGGGCAAGGCCAACAAGGCCAGGGGCAAGGCCAAGACGGCCCGGGCAACCCCGGCAAAGGCATCGGCACGAGCCACGACGCCAACGTCAAAGGAGCTCGATCCGACCTCAAAGGCCAAACCACCGACGTGCAGGCCCAAGGGCTCGACTCGCACCAAGGCCCCTCGAACAGCGAGGTGATCCTCGCGGCCGCGGAGCGCGGGTTCAAGGGCAAAGGCTACAAGAAGGTGTTCACCGACTATCACACCGTCGCCGAGCAGCAGATCAACAAAGACAAGATCCCCGACGGTTATCGGTTCTACGTGCACCGGTATTTCCAGCTCATCCGCCCGCGCGAGTAAGCAAATCACCTTCGCGTCCATCGCGTTTTCGCACCCCCGAGAAGAGAGAGGTTATGGCCGAGAAAAGCAAAGAGACGGCGCGCGCCGAGGTCCAGGGCTTTCAAAAGAGCATCGGCGAGCTGCGCGAAGAGGTGGGCAAGATGATCGTCGGCAACCGCGAGGTCATCGACGGCGTCCTCACCTGCATGCTCGCGGGCTCCCACGCCCTCCTCGAAGGCGTGCCCGGGCTCGGCAAGACCATGCTCGTCCGCACCATGGCCGACGCCCTCAAGCTCCAGTTCTCCCGCATCCAGTTCACGCCCGACATGATGCCGGCCGACATCATCGGCACCACGGTCATCGACGAGTCGACGGGCGGCGCGCGCTCCTTCTCGTTCCGCAAAGGGCCCATCTTCGCGAACATCATCCTCGCCGACGAGATCAACCGCGCCACGCCGAAGACGCAGAGCGCGCTCCTCGAAGCGATGCAGGAGCACCGGGTCACGGTCTCGAAGCAGACGTACGTGCTCGACGAGCCGTTCTTCGTCCTCGCGACGCAGAACCCGCTGGAGAGCGAGGGCACGTATCCCTTGCCCGAGGCGCAGCTCGATCGCTTCTTCTTCAAGCTCAACGTGCCCTTCCCCGGCC
>CAYTJL010000523.1:0-2964 GCA_964437785.1 uncultured Polyangiaceae bacterium | reverse complement strand
GGGCCGGCTGCGCCGGTCGGGCCTACTGCTCCGGTCGGACCAATCGCGCCGGTGGGACCCACGGCGCCGGTTGGACCGATCGCGCCGGCTGCGCCGGTGGGACCCACGGCGCCGGTTGGACCGATCGCGCCGGCAGGGCCCGTCGGACCCGCAGGGCCGGTCGGGCCTGCTGCGCCGGTCGGACCCGCTGCGCCGACGGGGCCTGCAGGGCCAGCTGGACCGGTTGGACCGGTCGGACCTGCCATGGTGGGGCCCACCCACTCGCCGTTCTCGTTGATGACGAGCGTGTCCCCGATCGAAACGGTCGTGGGGTGAATATCACCGTTGACATCTTGAGCAAGGAGCGCGTAGGGCACGCTCTGCACGGGGGCGCGCGGCGACAGCTCGGGATCGTTCCCGATGGTGATGCCGAGGTAGCGGACCGACCCGTCGAACACCGTGGTGTCGAACGGGACGATCGATCCGAGCGACACCGAGTAGAAGCCTTCGTCGAAGGTGATCGGGTGCTCTTCGCTCCAGATGGGCGTGGCCGCGCCGGGGCTGTCGTACAGCGCGAAGAGGACCTGGAGCGTGCCGTTGATCGGTTGCTCCTCCGCATCGAAGAGGCGGCCCTGGTTGGTGATCGTCGGCGGGACCGCGGCGGCCGCGTGGAGCGCGCTCGTGTAATAAAGCCCGCCTCCGAGCGCGACCGCGGCCACCCAGCGTCGAATCGTACGAGCTCTCATGACAACCCTCGACGGCGACGAGTAAGGATCAACGTGGCCCGCGCTCACACGGAGCGTTGGCCATCCTGCGATGGTACGCCCCCTCTCCCCCTCCCCGTCAACATCTTCGTGACGCGGGGGAACCACCCTCGACTACCTGCGGGAGGGGAAGGGCGATCAGGAGATGTCGAGCCAGGTGTCGGCCCAGTTGCCCTTCAGCCCATACCCGTTGAGGAGGGCCGCGTATGGGATCCATCCCTCGTGAGGCACCTTCAACGCGTCGAAGAACGATTGATCCGGGTCGAGGACGTAGACCTCCTGCTCCTCGTTCTTGGTCCTCGTGCCCGCGAGGACGCCGAGGTGCTCGGTGTCGTCGAAGAACGTGATGTTGTAGATGACCGGCCTGCCCGCTTTGATCTGCTGCTCCAACACCTCGAACTCGACGGGGTAGTCGCCGCGCTTGGCTTTGATCCCCCAGTTGAAGAGCACCAGCGAGATCGATTTGACGTCGCACCCTTGCCGGCAAACCGCCTTTTTGTTCGAGCCATCGCAGCCCGAGCACTGATACTCGATGTTCGCGAAGGTGTGCTGAGGGACGTCGATCCCTCTGACCGCCAGCACGATCATCTGCAAGGCGGCGGCCCAGCACCACTCGTCGTAGAGCTGCGCGCGGTAGGGGACTTGGATGAGCTGGTATTGATACCCCTGCTTGTCCGTGCCCGAATAGACCTTCGGCGCGAGGGACGAGAGCTGGCTCCGCTGCACGACTGCCTTCGCCGGGTGGGGAGGCCTCGGAGGGCTCCCGAACGGGCGGCGCGGCTGCGCCACGGTGGCGGGGTGGGGTCGTGGCGGCTTCAAGGGCACGGGCATCGTCAGCCCGGCGACAACGCAGCCCGCTTTTGATGCTCTTCGGGCGGAGAGGGCTTGAGCTTCCAGGGGCTTGTTTTGCCGCCTTCGGGGGCTCCTGCGGGCGCGCGCTCGGCGTTGAGCCAGGCCCAAAATGCTTCGGCCCAGATGGCGCCGCCCTTTTCGTTGGGGTGGATCTTGTCGCCTTGGCGGGGGATGGGCTCTTTGACCAAGAGGTCGGTGTCGAAGTAGCGGCAAGGCGCGGAGTTCTCGCGGATCACGTCGAAGATGCCGGTGTCTTTGCGGAAGCTCGGCGGGGCGACCCACACGCAGGGCCTCGTCCCGATGGCCTTGACGATGTTGCGGATCGCGGGCGCGTGCGCCGCAGGGTCGATGTTCGCGACCTCGTTCGCGCCGAGGTTGATGATCACGAGATCGGGTTGGGTGTTGGCGACGAGCACGTTCATTTTGCCCGACCACGTGGTCGTGAACGAGCTCGTCTCGGCCCGCACTTCGTAGCGCACGCCGAGCGCCTGCATCTTGGGCTTGAGGGCCTGGGCAAACCCCGCGAGCGCGAACGAGTCGCCGATGTGGAGCACGGCCGTGCCCGCCGGGATGGGCGGGGGGGCGGCGGGCGGCGCCGGCGGCTCGGGGGGTTTTGGCGGCGCCTCGGCGCTCGCTTTGGGAGCCTCGGCGGGCGGCGCCGAAGGAACGGCGCTGGGCCCGGGCGGAGGAGGATCGGCCGGCGGCGTGGCGGGGGCGCCGCAGGCGACGAGCGTGAGGGACAGGAGCAAAAGATGGCGCGGTGCGGTCACGGCGGGCGGACAATAAACGAGCGGCGAGCGGGGGAGCAACCTTCCTGCGGAGACCTCCGGCAGCGCCTCGCTTCAACACCCCACGATCGTGACCCGCTTCTTTCCCACCTTTTTGGTCCTGGTCGTCAGCCGTTTGGACCAGGGGAGCTTCGAGCGCAAATCGAACATCACGAGCCATCCCTCGTCGAGCCCAAGCGTGTCGAGGTAACGGGCCACTTGATCGAGCGCCTCTCTTTCGGTCTCGGTGCTGCGCCGGAGCTTGACCTCGATGGCGTGTCGCGCTCCCCCAAAGGTGATCATCAAATCGAGAGCGCCCCGGCCAAGGCCATATTCTCGATCGATTCGCCCACCACCGTTGATGATGCGTTGGAGGAACGCCATCAACATCAGGTGCGGGCCGCTCTCGCGATAACCAAACCCCTCTGCCGCGAGGTGATCGTCTTTGCGCCAAAACGTCTGCCACTCGGCCATGAGCTTGGGCACGTCGAGCGCGCCGCCGGGGCGGACAAAGGCCGCGGGGCTCGCCATGATCTGCACCTGCTGGCCATAGCTGAGCGCCCGGGGGAGCACCTCCCGGTAGATCGGATTGGCGATCTCGG
>CAYTJL010000522.1:0-2970 GCA_964437785.1 uncultured Polyangiaceae bacterium | reverse complement strand
TTAATTACATGAGCTTCGACGTGAGCTCCCGGATCATCTCTTTGACGAGCGTGGCCTCGTAACCGCCGATCTCCAAGAAGCGGAGCGCCGCTTCGATCTCGTCCAGCGCGAACGATCGGTACATCTTGCTGAACCACGCGAGCGCGGTCACCACCCCGCGCACCGCGGGTGAGGACGTCATCACCGCTACTTTGGCGCCCTCCGCGTACGGCGCGGTCAGCTCGTTGAGGCGTCTCCGCTGCGCGGCGGTGGGCGAGCCGCCGTTCGAGAGCACGATGGTCTTGGGGCGCGCGCCGGGGAAGAGGCCCGCGCGGAGGAAATCGAGGTAGCTGTCCCACTCGGCGTCGGAGGGTGACGCGCCCCCGCAGACGAGCCCAAAGCACGCTCCCACCTTGGCAAAAGCGAGGGAGGACAAAGAGGGTGAGGACGATGAACGTTGTTTGGGGCGAGGTACGTCGAGCCGCGTCGTGGCGAGGGGGAGGGGCTTGACGTCGATCCCCTGCGGCGCCGCCACCAGCGAGCGACGATCGCCCGTCCCGGTGAAGGGGGTGAGCGCGTTCGCGAGCTCGAGCGCCGTTTGATACCGCTGCTGGGGATTCTTGGATAGGCACTTGACGATCACCGCCTCGAGGTCGGCCGGTGATCCCGGCCTGCCTTCGCGCAGCGAGGTCGGGGGCTCGTTCAAGATGCGGGCGACCACCTTGGCGAAGTTGTCGCCTGGGAAGGGTAGCTTGCCCGTCAAGAGGTGATAAAGGCTCACGCCGAGCGACCAAATGTCGGCGCGCTGATCCACCGTCTTGAAGCTCGTGAGCTGCTCGGGCGACATGTACGAGGGCGAGCCGAGCACATCCATGGTCCCGGTGATGTTGCCGCCTTCGCCCGACATGCTCTTCGAGATGCCGAAATCGATCACCTTGATGAGCGGTGAGCCGTCTTTGCGGTGCGTCAAGAACAAATTCGATGGTTTGATGTCGCGGTGGACGATGCCGCGCGTGTGCGCCGCCATGAGCGCTTGGCACGCTTGGAGGACGTAGCCCACCGCCTCGGAGACGAGGAGCGACGATTGTGACCGCGCGATGGTGTCGAGGCTCTTTCCGTCGAGGTGCTCCATCACGAGATAGGGAGTCCCGTCATCGAGCCTCCCCACCTCGATCACGCGCACGACGTGATCGTCGTGGAGCTCGGTGAGCGCCCACGCCTCGCGCAAGAACCGCGCGACGTAGGCGCTCTGGCGCGCGATCTCGTCGTGGAGGATCTTGATGGCCACGCGCCGGCCCACGCCGACCTGTTCGGCGGAGGCGACGACGCCCATCCCCCCTCGGCCGAGGATGGCGTCGATACGATATTTGGACGCGATGAGATCTCCCGCCGCGAACGTCGCCATCCCCCTTTACCTCCGTTCGTTGCGCCGCGCCCGTGCCCGTGCCCGCGCCCTTGCCGCGCCGGCGAGCGCGAGACCGAGGAGCGCCAACGACGCTTCGGCCTCGCCGCCGGCCGTGCGGCACCCGCAACCACCTGTGCTCTCGTTCGTGCCGCCGCCGCCGCCCGCGCCGCCGTGGCCGCCCGCGCCGCCGTGACCGCCCGTGCCCGTGCTCATCGATGCTCCGGTCGAGCCGCCGGGGCCGCCGCCGCCCACCATGAACGCGCCTGTCGAGCCGGATCCGCCCGTGCCGGGGTTGTCGATGCACTGGCCCATCATGCACGATTGGCCGGCCGGGCACATGGCACCTTGGCAGTTGTCGATGCAGACGCCTCCTACGCAGTGCGTGCCCGGCGCGCACGCGGGGACGCCGACGCACATGGGATCGATGCAGTGGCCGGATGCCATGTCGCACGCGAGTCCTCCGCCGCACGGCGCGCAGGTGCAATCGGTGATGCACACGCCGCCTTCACACACCTTGCCCATGGGGCAGGTGACGTTCGCGCACGGGTCCACGCACGCGCCGACGCGGCAGACGTAGGGGTACGGGCACGTCACGTCGTCGCAGGGGCCTTTGCAGACGCCGCCCACGCACACGGTGCCCGAGGGGCAGAGCACGTTTTGGCAGAGCGGGTCGACGCAATAGCCGTTGTTGTCGCACACCTTGTTGGGCGGGCAGACGAACTCGCCGCTCGTGCAGTTTTGGACGCACGTGCCTTTGTCGCACAAGAAGCCCGCGGGGCAGATGTCGCCCTCGTCGGTGGATCCGTTGCAGTCGTCGTCGAGGCCGTTGCACGTCTCGGTGGGAGAGGGCATGTTGAGCCCTTTGCAGATGACGCCGTTCGGCGTGCACTCGGTGAGGCCTTGGCCGCAGATGCCGGGGAGGCCCGTGTCGCACGGCTCGCCGCCGCCTTGGCACGTGATGCCGGTCAGGAAGTAGACATCGTCGTTGAAGTCGCCATCGTTGTTGAAGCTCGCCGGGGTCGCGCCCATGTTGCCGTCTTCGAAGGCGATGTAAAACGCGTTGGCCGTGACCTTGGAGGGGTAAATGACGGCGGCGATCCAGGGGCCGGGCGGGTTGCAGCCGGAGCAGACCGGGTTGTAGGCCGGATTCGTGTAGTGGGTTTGGGACCCGACGAGGGCGAAGCCCACGAGGCCGCCCAAATACGCTGGATCGTTTTGGATGTCGGTCGAGGTGATGGTGGTGCCGACGGGCGAGCCGGCGGGGACGATGAGGTGGAGATCGGCCGCCTGCGGCGGCGCGCCCGTCTCGTTGTACCAGGCGAGGCCCAAGTTGAAGCCCGCTTGATGGAGGATGAAGGTCGCGCTGAAGCTGCAGAGCGGGGAGAACGCGTTGGGCGCGCTCGCCGCGTCGGCTTGCCAGTCGATGGGCTCGCCGATCTGCGAGAAGAGCTGGTAGAGCTGCACCTCGCCGTTCATCGAGTCGAGCGGCACCACGAGCCCGTTCGGCTCGGTGACCACCGCGTGGGCGGCGGAGGAAGCGAAGAGGAGGGCGGCGGCGAGCGAAGAGGCGAAGCGGCGCGACATGG
>CAYTJL010000521.1:0-2992 GCA_964437785.1 uncultured Polyangiaceae bacterium | reverse complement strand
GTACCACGACGCTCGTTGATCAGGCGTTGCAAACTCTCGCGGTCCTTGCGAAACGAGCCGTTGGGGAAGCGGCGCGCGTGCTCGTTGACGGCGTGCTGGGCCGCATGCACGTCGCCGCGCGCGTGCGCGGCTTGCGCCTGCTCGATGAGGCGCATCTCGTCGGGGTCCAAGCCCGGCGCGGGCCTCGCCGAGACCAACGGCGCGGGCGCGACGGATGGAGCGGCCGAAGCGAGAGGAGCGGTTGCGCTCGCCGACGCCAAAGCCGAAGGCGCGGCAGGAGGGGCGGGCACCATCCCTTCTGCGGTGAGCATGGGCTTGCTCTCGTTCATCGTGCTTCGCGGAGCGGACCACCCGCCGAGATGCAGCACAATCAACATGACCCCGGCGCCGAGCACGGCCCCGCCCGCAAACCATGCTGAGACAGCCGCTTTGGACGCCATTCCAACGGCGCTCCCCGCGGCGGCGGCGCCAACGGTGCCACCGCGAACAAGCTCGCGACAGATACGGTTCCAAAGCTCCTCGGCTTCTCCGGGCTCCTCCGGCTTCTCGTGAAAGAGCTTGTGCCACTCGTCGGTGCCAAACGGCGGAAGCGCGAAGGGCCCCATGTCCCCCCGACGCCGAGCCCGATCAGAGAGCTTCTGGCGCACGTTTGCGATCCACGTCTTGATGGTGCCTTGAGGACGCCGCATCGTTGCGGCGACCTCTGCGATGGTCATTTTTTCAAGCTCATGCAGCTCGAACACGTGGAGATGGTCGGGCTCGATGTCTTTGGTGATGTCTCGATACCAAGCGAAGAAGAGAGCGGATCTCTCAGGATCCCTGTAGGGAGAGGGATCCATGGGCTCGCCCTCGAAGAGCTGTTCTACACGTTTGCGGACGTGGTTGCGCGCGACGTTGTCCGCGACGCCCAAGATCCATGCCTCACGTGGGATCGCCGGATGGAGCGCCGGCAACTTCCGGTAGGCGATCACGTAGACGTCCTGCGCCACCTCGCGCCGCTCGTCGATGCGGACGACACCGCGCCGGTACAAGATGTCGAGCACCCGCTCCAAAGTGCGCTGATAGAGGTCCGTGAAGCTTCGGTCCCGCTGCGCGTTGGTCGGGGTCACGCGGGGTACATGTGGCGAGCGACCCGAAAGGATTTGAAAATCGGTCGGCCCCTTCATTTTTCTCCAAGGCCCTCAAATCAAAGGCGAAGCACGAGCCCGCCGCCCACGGCGCCCGTGAAAGGAGGCGTGCGCCACACCTCCCGATCGTTGATGAGCGCGTTCATGGGGTGAACCGTGACGAGCACGTCGCCGGTCAAGCGCAGGGCCAGGGCCGGGATCACGGCCCACTCGACGCCGACGCGAACCCCCGCGCCGAAGTAGATGCCCGTGTCGGCCTGCGGGCGCGAGATGTCACGGCCCTCGACGCGGAGCGCGCCCACGGTCACGAGCCCGCACCCCACGAACCACTTGTAATGGCCGCACGGCACGAGCGAGCCCGCAAAGAGCGACGTGTGGATGCGCCGGCCCTCGTCCACGTTGCCCGTTACAGGCACGTCCACGCGCCCTTCGAGCGCGATGGATGCGTACTCCCATCCGACGCCGGCATCGACGGTCAACGCGGCGGTGAGCGCCGGCAACGCACCCATGGCGAGCGCGCCGCGCGCGCCGATCCGAATCGAAGGACGTGTCACCGTCGCGCTCGGGACCACGGGCGCGATCGGTGCGAGCGAGAGAGGCGGAGGAGCTTGATCCGATGGCGCGCGCGCGACGTCGCCCTCGCGAAGCGGCGCCTTCTCGATCGCGATCACGATGGAGAGCGCGGCTCCCTGGACGGCCATGCGGCAGTCGGGATCCGTGTGCTGGTGCGACCACACCACGCGCCCGCGTGCGTCCTCGCGCACGAGCCGCGCGACGAACGCGCGCCCCTCGCGGGCAAGCTCGACGCGCACGAGGCCGGGCGCGTCGCGATCGATCGGGTCGTAGCCCAAGCGCGCCGCGAGCGTCGCGCGCAGCTCGCGCTCGGCCGGGCACGAGGAAGGAGCGTTGTAGAGAAGGCGCACCGCCGCGCGCGTGGGCGCTGCGTCGGAGCCGAAGATGCGCCCACGCGGCGCGGGCGCATCGTCCGCGTAGACAGGAGCCGCGACCAAGAGCAAAGCGCCGAGCGCTCCGAACCGAACGGCCGACATCGGTCCAACGCTACAAGAAGGAGGCGAGCAAAAAAATGATCGCCTGCGCGATTTCCAAATCTTTCTTGGCGCCCGCGACACATGCACGAGTACGGGCCTCCAAAATAAACGGATGGGCTGCGCACGCGGCCAGCTCATCACAAAAAAGATCGGGCCCGTCGATTTTCAAATCCTTTTGAGCCTCTCACGACAGATCCTCGTGACGGCTCCCTTTGAGAAGAGAGGGCACCATGGACGACGACAAGGACGATGAGCTCGCCACGCTCCTTCGTGAAGGCAAAGAGGAGCTGCTCTCGTGGGAGCGCACGATGCGCGCCTCGGTCGAGCAGGCGATCGACTACCTCCTTCCGCCGCCGCCTCCCCCGCCGAAGCCGAAGAAGCTCAAAGACTTGATCGAAGCCTTTGACCTCGAAGAAGAGCGCGCCCGCCGCAAGACGGTGATCTTCCTCGGCACCTCCGAAGAGGCGCGCGACGCGAACGCGCTCGCCGTCGAGGCCCAGCAGAAGATCGACCAAGCCCTCGTGGACCTCGGTGAAGCCGACTCCGCGATCAAGGTGGCAGCAGAAGCCGGCCTTAGAGCGGCCGGCGCGGTAGCAGGCTCGTTGCGAGACCTCACCGTCCCCAAGGACGTGGTCCACGTCTCGGACGCGGCGATCGCGTTCGACAACTGGCACATTCGGAGCATGCCGGACGAGTACAAGTCCCCGTTCGCCGAGCTGATCAAGAACCCTCGCGTGGTCGAGAACATCAAGAGAGCGCGGGCGATGTTGGAGCCCGTGCCGCACGGGGAGAAGGGCAAGCTCAAGAAGCAGCCGG
>CAYTJL010000520.1:0-2996 GCA_964437785.1 uncultured Polyangiaceae bacterium | reverse complement strand
GAAGGGCGTCCGGTTCGGCGCCGGGCCGCGCGCGGTGCAAGCGCTGATGGGCGCGGGCCGCGCGCGCGCGCGCGTCGCGCGCCGCGCCGCCGTCGCGATCGGCGACGTCAAGGCCGTGGCGCCCGAGGTGCTGCGCCACCGCATCGGCATGCGCTTCGAGGCCGAGGCGCAGGGCATCGACGCCGAGAAGGTCGTCGCGCACGTGATCACCTCCACCAAGGTCGAGGATTGACCATGGACGGCGCGCTCAACGTCGATCATGCGATCGAAGCGACCGAGGCCGAGCCGCGCGACGACGTCGCGGGCGACGCGGAGAACGCTGACGACCCTCTTTCGCCCGACGCCTCGCTGCTCTCGCCTGCGATGGCGAAGCGGCTCGGCAGGCTCTCGATTTTGGGACGGCGCGCGGCCGAGTCGAGGCGGCGCGGCCGCCGGAAGACACGCCGCACCGGCCTCGGCACGGAAATGGTCGACACGCGCGCGTACGCGCTGGGCGACGATCCTCGGCGGATCGCGTGGTCGGTCTTCGCGCGGATCGAGAAGCTCGTCGTACGCGTCGCGGCCGATGAGGCGCCGCTCCGCTTGGCGCTCGCGGTGGACACGAGCGCGTCGATGGCGTTCGGGGCCGAGGATGAGCGCAAGCCCGAAGGGGGCCGGCCCTCCAAGCTCCGGCAGGCCGCGCGCGTCGGCGCGGGCTTCGCGATCGCGGCGATCGGCGGCGACGATCGCATCGCGTGCGCGGCCGGGTCGTCGCAGGCGATGAGCACGCTGCGCGCGGCGAGCGGACAAGTGGCGGCGGCGCGCGTGCTCGCGCTGCTCGACGGCATCTCGGCCGGCGGCAGCACGAACCTCCGGGCCGTCGCCGAGGCCGCCGCCACGTCCGCGGGGGGCCGTTCGCTCGTCGTGATCGTGAGCGATTTGTTCGACCCCGAAGGCGCGCTCGCGGCCGTGCGCTCCGTCCGCGCGCGGGGCCACGAGGCCGCGCTCGTCGAGGTGCTCCACCCGGTCGAGATCGATCCGCCGGACCTCGCGGACGTGGACCTCGAAGACGACGAGACGGGCGAGCTCATCGCCGTCCCGCCCGGCGGCGCGCGCGCGGCTTACCTCGCGGCGCTCGCGCAGCACCGTGCGCTCATCGACGACGGCGCCTCCGAGCTCGGCGCGCGCGTCCTGCGCCTCACCACGGCGGAGCCGTTCGACGAGGTCGTGGCGGGCGCGCTCGCGGCCGGCCTCCTCCACGCGGGGGGCACGCGATGAGCTTCGCGCAGAAGAGCCTGCTCGCCGCGCTGATCCTGCTCGTGCCGGTGCTGCTCGCGTTCCTCGTGAAGCGGCGCCGCGTCGTGATGCAGGTGCCGTCGACCTACCTCTGGCGGCTCGCGGGGCTCCAGCGCAGGCGATCGAGCCGCCTCCGCAACGTCACCCGGCTCGCCGCGCTGCTCGCGATGCTCGGCGCGGTGGCCGCGCTCGTCGTCGCCGCGGCCGAGCCCAAGCGCGTCAAAGAGGGCGGGACCACCGCCGTCGTGATCGACACGTCCGCGTCGATGGACGCGGGCGGTCGCGGCTCGCCGCTCCGGCAAGCCAAGCGCTTCCTCGGCAAGATGGTGACGGCGTCGTCGGACGGCGACCGGTTCGTGATCATCGCCGCGGGCAGCACGCCCGTCCGCTTGGCCGGCCCCGCACCCGCGGGCGCGTCGCTCGACGAGGCGATCGATCGGCTCAAGGCCGAGCGCACGAGCGCGGACATGGGCGCGGCCGTCGACCTCGCGACCTCGCTCGTCGAAGGGACGTACGGCGCCAAGATCGTGATCCTCACCGACGGCGGCGAGGGCCGCGGCGAGCCCGCGCAGAGCCGCCGCGTGCCGGTGACCCAGCGCGTGTTTCTGCCTCCTTCGCGCGACAACCTCGGCATCACCGCGTTCGCCGCGCGCCCCGTCGCGGAGAGCGGTGACGAGCGTGAGGCGCTCGTGGTCGTCGCGACGTCGTCCGAGCGCGCGCGCACCGCGCTCGTCACGGTGCTCGCCGACGGCCACGAGATCCTTCGAAAGCGCCTGGAGATCCCGGGGTCGAGCGAGGTGGAGCTCCGCGCGCGCGTCCGCGTCGAGGCGACGGAGCTCGTCGCGCGCGTCGCGCCCGCGGACGGAGCTTCGGACGTGCTCGCCTCGGACGACGAGGCGAAGATCGCGGCGCCCGTCCGGCCGCCTCCGCGCGTGCTCTTGTTCGGAGCGGGCGACGAGGGATCGACCGCGAGCGCGTTCTTTGTCGATCGCGCGCTCCAAGCGGCCGGCGTGCGCGAGATCGTCCGCGTGGGGCCCGATTTCGGTGAGTCGCAGATCGGGGCCGAGGACATCGTCGTCGCCCTCGGGGAAGGCCCGCAGAAGAAGCTCCACGCGCCTGCGCTCTACATCGCGACCCGCTCTGGATCGCTGCCGTACCCGGGCGTCAAAGAGCTCTCGGGCGGCGACGCGCGCCTTCGCTCGGTGGAGTCGCTCTCGCCCCTCGTCCGCGGCGTGGCGCTCGAAGGCGTGACCATCGATCGCGCGTTCGCGATCCAAGCCGAGGGCGGCGCGCGATCGCTGGTCGACCTCGACGGCGGATCGGTGCTGGTCATGGGCGGCGCGGGCAAAGGCTCGTGGGTCTACCTCGGCGTCGATCCCGCCAAGAGCGATCTGGCGCTCCGCGTGGCGTTCCCCGTGCTCGTCGCGAACGCGGTCTCGTCGCTCTCCGGCGCGACCGAGGTCGCGAGCGCCGAGACGCTGCCGCGCGCCGAGGTCGCGATGCGCGCGCCTTCGGTGCTCGCGTCGGCGTTCGAGGATGAGGCCGACGTCCCGCTCCGCTTCGCATTCCCCGTCCCGCTTTTGCTCGGCGCGATCGCCGTGCTCCTCCTCGCCGCCGAGGCGTGGGGCTTTCGGAAAGGTTACGCGACATGAAGGCCTCCACCACGAGCCTCGCGCTCCGCGCGATCGCGCTGCTCCTCGTCCTCGCGTCCCCGCTCGTGC
>CAYTJL010000519.1:0-3016 GCA_964437785.1 uncultured Polyangiaceae bacterium | reverse complement strand
CACAACGTATGTGGCAATCGCGTGGTCGAGCCCGAGCGTGGAGAGGACTGCGACGGCGAGGTTGAGAGCGACGCCGGCGACGGCGGAGACGCCGAAGACGGCGGAGACGCCGGCGCTCGCAACTTCAAATGTGGCAAGCCCGGCGATCCCAACGAGTGCCGGTTCGTCTGCGACACCGCCGCTTGCCCAAATGGATATCGCTGCGGGGTCGACAACGTCTGTCGCCGGCCCTCCCTTCAATTCAAGAAGCTCGCCACCTTCACCACGAGCGCCGCGCTCGATCTCCAGCTCGGCGACACCAACGGTGACGGCTGCGACGAGGTCGTGAATCAACACGTGATCGGCACCACGGTGACGAGCTTCGACAGCCGCTCTCCGGGCGCCTGCGCCGCCTCCCGGCAAGACTTCCGCGAGCGGCCGTCGGCGGACCGCTTCGCCTCTCCCCTGCTCGTCGATTTGACCGGCGACCAAACCACGCACCCCGGCAAAGAGCTCCTCCTCCCGGGCAATGGCCTCCTCGGCGGGGGTGGACAGGTCTTTACGGCGAAGCCCGAGAAGGCGCTCGTGCCCTTCCTCTTCCCGAGCTTCGAGATCGACGCGCCCGGCGCCAAGATGGTCAAGGTTCATTTGGGCCAAGGCGCCGCCGACTCCATCTTCCTCTTCCTCGGACAAGAGCTCGTGTTGGACCCGAACATCAAACCGCCTGACCCGGACAGCTCCGCCGGCGTGTGCGATAAAATCGACGCAGGCGGGGGCGAAGGCCAAGGGGGCGCGCCCCCCATGCCCACGTGTGACGTCGACGGCGGTTTGCCGCCGCCGGACGGCGGTATGATGATGATGGGTGACGGTGGTTTGCCTCCTCCCGATGGAGGCATGATGATGGGCGACGGTGGTTTGCCTCCTCCCGATGGCGGCGACGGTGGTTTGCCTCCTCCCGATGGCGGCGATGGTGGTTTGCCTCCTCCGCCGGACGGCGGTCCCCCTCCGCCGGACGGCGGCCCTCCTCCGCCGGATGGCGGCCCCCCGCCCCCCGACGGCGGCCCGCCCCCGCAGCCCCCGACTCATTACATGAACCGCGTGGTGCTCGCGCTCATCTCTGCTCCCGAGGCGCCGGACGTCAATCCATTGGCGAAGTTCTCCCCGGAGCTCACGTTGGATCTCAACACGATCTCGGCCATCAAGGCCGCCGACCTCGACGGCGACGGCTGTGATGAGGTGTTGTTCACGATCGCGGGGCTCAACGAGATCCGCATCTATAAGCTCTGTCACGCGGGCAGCGACGCCATCGCCCCCCAAGCGCTCCCGACCATCACGCTCGACTCCGGCAACATCCGCCTTTACAACGCGTCCATCGCGCTCTTCGACGAGAACGGCGATGGGAAGCTCGACGTGCTCGTCGCGGACGACAGCCTCTCTTCGCAGCTCCACATCGCCTATGGCGTCGGCGACGGGACGTTCGTCTCCAGCGTCGACCCGGTCACCAAGGCGCCCACCGGCGCCGCGAACCAAACCTCGGTGCACGAGCTGCCGGACGTGCGGATGCAGTGTATGGCGACCAAGCTCGACACGGTCCTCATCGCGGGCGAATTCTCCAAGCGAGAGGGCGAGTGCGTGGCGAGCCAAGAGGTGATCGCCGTGCCCTGCGCGTTCCCCGGCAAGTTCCAATCTTCGGTGTGCAGCGACACGCAACGGGCGTGTGAGGTGGTCTCGGCCGACATCGACAACAGCGGGCTCGACGACGTCATCATCTCGTCCCCCGGGCTGCCCGAGATCGTCGTCGAGCGCAGCAGTGAGAAGCTCGGATTCGCCATCTCCACGATCTCCACCAACTGCCCTGCCAAGGGCCTCGCCGTGGGCGATCTGGACCACGACGACGTCCCCGATCTCGCGTTCTTCGATGAGGTCACGGGGCCTGAGAACAAGCCCGCCACCGTGCTCAAGGTGGCTTACGGCGCGGCGTTCGCGAGCCCCAACCCGCCTGTCGTGGGTGGCTTTTACCCGGACGCGACAGGGGTGGTGAACGGCCAAATGGTCAAGACCATGACGGGGCAGCTCTTTATGCTGGCGAGCCACGAGGCGAGCGGGACCGGGGGCGAAGCGTGGACGTTCGGCGCGCTCGTCGACGGGAGGCCCGACCGGCAGACGTTCGCCCCCTTCTATTTCCCGGTCTTGCCGGTCGCCGTGGGCGCCCCGAAGCGCCCCGACACGACCGCGCGTGTGCTCGCCGCGACCGTGGGCAAGCTCGGTCCGGGAGGTGAGGTGTCCGTCGCGGCGATCACCGAGAGCGCGTCGCCCATCGCTCAAAAGTACCTCTGGGTGATTCGGCCGGACATCGCGCAAAAGGAGACCCAGGGGGCCGCCGCGCCGATCGCGGTCCAGTGTGATCATTGCGTGATCGTGCCGGTCCCCAACGGGAAGACGTCGCGCGATGATCTCCTCGTCTTCGAGAGCCCCGATCCCGCGCAGCCCTCATCGCAGAGCAAGGTGTCGCGCTACGACCTTCAACCGCTCTACGACGCGCCGGGGGAAGCGATCAACCCGAGCGCTACGCAGCCCACGGCGAGGGTCTTCCGCTCCGTCGACGAGGCCTCTCCGCCGAGGTACAGGCAAAGGCCGCTCGTCGAGGACTTGAACGGTGATGAATTCGTGGACGTCGCGCTCCTCGACGAGAAAGGCACGCTCGTGGTGTTTTGGGGCGAAAAAGGCGGCAACTTCGGGGAGAGCGCGCCGACGTGCGGCGGCAAGGACTGCCCCGCGAACCTGTCGATCGCGCCGCTCCACATGCCGCTCGGGAGCGGGGCCATCGAGGGTTATCTGGCGAAGGACTTGCCCGTCTTCGCGATCGCCGCGCCCCCCAACATCCTCCAATTTTACGTGTGGCAGGAGAAAAATCTCCAGCTCTTCGAGGCGGCCCCCGGCGATGCGGGGATCGACATCGCGCTCTCCTTCCCCGACGAAGGGGCCGACTACGTCGCGGTCGCCTCCGGCGACGTCGACGGAGATGGGGTGTTGGATC
>CAYTJL010000518.1:0-3047 GCA_964437785.1 uncultured Polyangiaceae bacterium | reverse complement strand
ACGCGCTGATACGCCGTGTGGCCGAGCGCGTTCCTGCCCGCGAAGGGGAAGATCCAATCTCGATCATACGAGACGCACGCGGCGCGGTGATGGCCATAGGCGTCGTCAGCCGCGGTCTTGATGACGTTGCCCGCGGCGTCGTGGGTGATCGCGACGGAGAGATGGGTGCCAGGGTCGGCGGCGTCGCCGGTCGTTATCGACGTCACCTCGCCATACGTGTTGTACGCGAGCTTCTTCGCTCGGCACGGCGCCTGTCCGAGCGATTTGCTGCACGTCTCTTCGCTGGTGATCTTGCCGAGGAGCCAAGCGTCTTCGTCGTTCTCCGCGACGCGCTTGGTCTTCTCGTCGAGGTCAACCCCGCTCGTGAAGGCCCGCTCTTCGAGCACATTGCCAAACCCGTCGTAGTCGAGCACGAGGTGCCACGACTCGCTGCGCACGTACGCCGGCACGCTCTCCGTCTCGGCGATGTACTCCATCATGCTCTTGCCGGGCACGGGATAATGCCCTTCATCGCGGCGGGTGTGGGTGATCACAGGCAGCGTGAAATAACTCCAGCCCTGCGAGCTCGGCACCACCTGATAGAGCCGGCTTGTGAAGGTCATCTCCATTTGCTCGGGATCGGGCTGGCTCGCGAGGCCCCGCGTCCATTGCCAGCTTCGCACGACCCGCCCGGCGAACGGGAATGCCTTGTTGTTTGGGTCGTACGTGATGTTGTCGTAAAATTCAGCGGTCCCCGCGGCGGTGTCGAGATCAATGACGATCCGCTCACCGAACCCGAGGAAACCACGGCCGAGCCGGTGATACCGGCCGTCCCGGTAGCGGACCTTGAAGCTCCGCTCTTCGTTTTGGCCGTTGTTGAGCTTGTACTGCTTGACGACCTGATGCGGCCCCACCATGCAGGCGCGAGGATATTCACACGTGTTCCCGTCGTCGCTCCTCGGCAGATACGTGCTCATCTCGCGCAGCGGTGAATCGGCGGCCAGATGGTTGGTCGTGGCCCAGTCGATGAGCGAGCCGTACGTGATGGCGACCGTGGGCACGAAGCCGCTTTGCTCCGGGTCGCGGAGGTTGTCGCCGTCGCTCACCCACACCACGCGATCCTGCGAGGGCTCGTTCTGATACACGAAGAAGAGCCCGCTCTGCGCCGGGTCGGGCAAGATAAAATCTTGGCGCCCGTCGCCGTCGAGGTCGCTCACCTCGACGCGGGCCCACGTGTCCGCGGCCCAAGGTCCGCCGCCATACGGGATATGCGTGTTGACGACCTCGGAGTGCCCCTCGCCGTCCACGTTGGTGCGGAGGAGCACCCAACATGTGTCATCGCTGTCCAGCGAACAGTGATGGTTCATGGGGATCAAGAGGTCCAGTTGACCATCACCGTCCGCGTCGATGGGCTTGGCCATGTCGAAGTAGGCGTCGCTCGTCCCTTGGCCTCCCTCGTCCGGGGCGGCGGGCGCCGATAAGATGTAGTCCCCGAGGCCCACGGTTCCGCCGCGGTTGGGCCATTGGATCGGGATGCCCTTTTGATACCCCGCCTGCATCGGCTCGGGCAGGCCGTCGCCGTTCACGTCGGCGAACACCATCTTGTGATACGAAGGCTGAATATGAAGGCCGGTGTCCCAGCCCTCCCACGCGGGCGGGTCCGCGTCATGGAGCTTGTAGGCGTCGTAGTTATTTCCCCACCCCGGCGCCACGAGCTCGGCCGTGCCATCCCCGTCCATGTCGACGATGTTCACGTCCGCGAGCCCATTTGCGCAATACAAGCCCTCCAACTGCGGAATCTGGTGGGCTGTGGTGTCAAAGCCGCTCGGCGTCCACAACCGCACGGTCCAGTGCGGGTTGTTGGTCACCGGGTCTTCCTGCTCCAAGCTCATGTCGCGGCACTCGATGAGGTCGGCAACGCCGTCGCCGTTCACGTCGCCGATGCGCGCGAAGCGATGAAACAAGAGCCGGTCATCTTTCTTCGAGTTAAAGTCGATCTGCGGAGGGCGCGGGATGCCGGTGTCCACCACATCGAAGGCGTGTTGCTCGGGCCGGGCGCGGAGCCACTTGTACGTGGACCAAGACAGGTTGGGCGCGTCCAAGATCAGGTCGGTGTCGCCGTCTTGGTCGTAGTCCATGACCATCGGCGTCCACTTCCAAAGATAGCTGTCCTTCTCCGAGATAGGGATGCTCGCCCACACCTCGGGCGGGTCGAAGTTGCCGCCGTGGTTGAGCGCCACTTTCCAGAGGCTCATCATCGAATCGTGCGGGTCCACCTGCGTGATCACGAGATCGTCGAGGCCATCGCCGTTCACGTCCGCGAGCCACCAGCCGAGGCGATAATCGTCGTCGTTCCCCAACAAATCGTGCATCCACGTCGTCTTATGGGGGGTGAAGTCCACCGCCGACTTGGGCGACGCCCCATCCCAGCCGAACCGCGTCGGCGGCTTGCATGAGACGCCATCAGCGCCGCACTCGGTCACGCGTTCGAGCAACGGCCGGCGCGACGCCTTGCTCCATTGATAGGCGAGCTCGTAGCTCCTCACGAGCGAATCGCCCGGGCCCAGCATCCGCACCCGTTCGAGGAGGGAGCGCTGGACCATGCGCCGATCGCGCTGGTACATCACGTGACCTTGCTTGAGCGCCTCATAATCGAACACCACGGCAAGAGTGGCCGGCGCCGTAGGATGGCTCGTGTAGTCGATGCGAGCGGGCTTGTGCTCCTCGGTCGAGCCATCCGGCGCGAGGGTGTTCTCGTAGCTGTACGCGATCGCGTTGTGTCTTCGATCGCGCTCTTCGGTGAGCCACCACGCGGCGATCACGCCTTGTTGTGCGAGCACCTTGCCGCTCTCCGAGCCGCCGTAGGTCGCGATGTGGCCCGACTTGCGGTAGACCTCGAAGCGCTCGGGCCCTCGGATCGTGTCCCAGCCCGCGGGGTAGATCGCTTTGATCTTGGCGAAGGTCTCGGGAAACGTGCGGTATTCAACGGCTTTGCCGCCATCGGGGAGCGCTGATGTCCCAAACGAGAACAAGCGCGCTCCGTCCAAACAGAGCTGGTCCTTCTCGTC
>CAYTJL010000517.1:0-3061 GCA_964437785.1 uncultured Polyangiaceae bacterium | reverse complement strand
TTGGCGAGCCCGCCCTCGTCGGTGAAGGGCGTCAGATCGAAATCGTCGATCTCCAGCTCCAAGCTCGTCGCGATGTGATCGCGCATCATGCCGAGCCACTTCTTTTGGTCCTCGGAGAACGTCCGTCCCTTGTTCTCCTGCTGCGCGAGCCAGTTACTAAACCGCGCCTCCACGCGCTCCACGTGCGGGACAAGCTCGCCCTCTTGGTGGAGCGCAAAGCGCACGAGCGACACCATGTCGGTCAAGAGCCTGCCGGCCGAGGCGCCGCGCACTTTGGACTTTTCGAGCGTCTCATACGCGCGCCAAAGCCGCTCCGGCGTCCACGCCCGGGGCGGCGCCTTGACGGCCTCGGCGAGCTTTTGAATGTCCTTGAAGCGGAGGCGCTTTTTATGGGGGACCGAATAAAAGAACTGAAGCGCGTCAATCTCGCCCTTGTGCTCGCCCAAAAACGCCTCAAACGACTTGACCAGCGCCGCCGCCTTCTCTTTGGCCTCTGCGCTGTACCCCGTCTTCTCCTCGATGAGCGCGTCGCGGCTCACCTCGTCAATGACCTGCTCGAACCGCTGCCGCAGCTCGATGAGGAGCTTTCGCAGCGGCGGGTTCTGCATGAGCGGCGCGATCGCGGCCTCTTTGAGCGGCTTTGCGGCCTTCTTCAGTTGCTCGGCGGTCGGCTCCTCGGCGGGGGAGAGGCCAAACATCCGCCGCGCCTCGATCTCGTGCGCGTCCGCGTCGAGCGCGCCCAAGAGCCCATTCGCGATGTCCCGGAGCGACGGGCCGCCGGTCACGTCGTGGACCTGTTTTTTATCCTCCGGCCCACATTGCTTGTCGATGCGGGCGATGCGGCTCGCGAGCGAAGAGAGATAATCGTCCTTGGTGCCTTTGGCGGCCACGTGATCGAGCAGCGCCTTGAGCGAGACACCGGGGCTCTGCTCCAAAGGCTTGGTGTCGGCGAGCTTCTTTTCGCACACGCCCACGCAGTCCACGATGAGAAAGTGCGTCTTCGCCTTGGCGTCCGGGGTCACGGCGCGCAGCTCGTCGGGGTTGATGACGCGCACCCCGCGCCCCTTCATCTGCTCGAAGAGCACGCGGGAATTCACGCTGCGCAGGAACATCACGATCTCGACCGGCTTGATGTCGGTGCCGGTGGCGATCAAGTCGACCGTGACCGCGACGCGCGGAGAGTAGCTGTTGCGAAAGCCCTGGATCAAATCCGAAGGTTTGGTGCCCGTGACCTTGTACGTGATCTTTTGGGCAAAGTCGTTCCCCTTGCCAAACTCCTCACGGACGATGCGCACGATGTCCTCGGCGTGCGAATCGTCTTTGGCAAAGATTAACGTCTTTGGCACCTCGGTCCGGTCCGGGAAGGTCTCTCGCAGCACCCGATCGCGAAACGTGCGGACGACGAGGCGAATCTGGTCGACGGCGACCACATTCCGATCGAGGTCCCCGCCCGTGTACGACACGTCCTCGTCGGGCGCCTCCCAACGCATCTTGCGCGTTTGCCGATCGCGATACCCGAGCATCACGCCGGGCGTAGCCTCCACCGTGGACCCCTCGGCCGTGATCTGCGTGCGGATCTTGTACACCTCATAATCGCAGTTCACCCCGTCCATGACGGCCTGCTCGTGGGGATACTCCATCACCACGTTTTGATGGAAGAAGCCATAGGTGTGCTGCGCGGGCGTCGCCGTGAGGCCGAGCAAGTACGCGTCGAAATATTCGAGCACCTGGCGCCAAAGCGAATAAATGCTCCGGTGGCACTCGTCGATGAAGATGACGTCAAAAAACTCGGGCGGAATGGCCTTGTTGTAGACGACCGGCAAAGGCTCTTTGGATGGGCCCCCGTCGTCGTCGAGCGACGAGTGCTCGTCCAGCTCCGGGGCCATGTCGGGCTCGCCTTTGAGGATCGAATAAAGGCGCTGGATCGTGGAGATAACGACCTTGCTCGATGAGCCGATGGTGTTCGAGGCGAGGCGCTGCACGCCGTACAGCTCGGTGAATTTGCGGTTGTCGTCCGGGGTGCGGAAGCCCTGAAACTCCTTTTCGGCCTGCTCCCCGAGGTTCGCCCGATCGACGAGGAACAAGACGCGCCGCGCGCCCCCGAACTTGATGAGTCGGTAAAGCGTGGTCACCGCGAGGAGCGTCTTGCCCGAGCCGGTGGCCATCTGGATGAGCGAGCGCGGGCGGTCGTCAAAGAGGCTCTTTTCGACGTTGACGACGGCGCGGATCTTGTTAGGCCACATGTCTTTGAGGTCGACCAGCGGCATGGCCCGGAGCCGGGCGCGGAGCGTCGAAGGTTTGGTGTCGTCAGCGGCGGTGAAAAAGCCGCCGGACCGCTTGAGCCAAGCGTCGAGCGTGTCGGCGCTGAGCCACTCTCGTAGGGTATCGGGCCGGTGGAACGAAAAGACCTCGCGCGTGCGCGGGTGTGGATCAAAATGATTGATGAACGCCGTCTCTTCGCCCGTCGCGATGTACGCGAACGGGAGGGGTGCAAACGGAGCATCCAAGTCGCGGGGGAGCCCATCCACGTAGCGCTTGGTCTGCATCTCGACGTTTCGGACGGGTACGCCCGCGGGCTTGGCCTCACACACGCCGACCGCTCTCCCGTCGAGGAAGAGCAGGTAGTCGGCGTATCCGTGCTTCTTTTCGAGCTTGAATTCCCGGACCGCGACGGCGGGGACCGAGACGTTCATGTCGTCGCGGTCTTGGATGGTCCAGCCCGCCTCTTCGAGCTGCCGATCGATCTTCTCCCGGGCGCGTGCTTCGGGGGCGTTTTTACTACCGGCGCTCATCGGGCCCGACAGCCTACCCAAGATCGGTGCGGTTCATCAAGGGCCTCGCGCGAGCCGGCGGTCACGCCCGCGGTTCGGGGTGAAGGTGCTGCTGCGGCCTGTGTTATAGGAGGGGTCATGTTCAACTACCCTTATCGACCTATGAATCAAATTCTCCGTCGATTCGCGGTCCGGTCGAGACAGGAGCGTTAGCGTGCAACGGTATGACACCACAGACGCCGAGCCACCGCCCTCCGCGGGCAGCGCGAAGGCCCTCTCCTTTGCTTCCC
>CAYTJL010000516.1:0-3077 GCA_964437785.1 uncultured Polyangiaceae bacterium | reverse complement strand
CGTTTATGTGTGATCGAGCCCAAAACGGATCGGACATGGTGTAACCTCCGTCCGATAGGATAGAACATCAATGCGCCCAGCAAGACTCCATGCCCACGTGAGGCCATGAGGCGAGCACACCCGATGGTCGTCTCCCTGCTCTGCGCCGCGGGGTGCACCGCGCCGAGCCTCGCGCCTCGGGGCGACTTGGGCGCGCCCGGCCCCGAGCGCCCCCCGGCGGTGCTGCTCCCGCCGGAGGTCTCGGCGACGCCAAACGAGACAACCCCGTGCGCCGGGGAGACGGCGATCCCCCCTGCGATAGACACCATGCTGACCTCGCTCGAAAGCCCCGAGCGCGATCACTGCGAACGACATCGCCTCTCCGCGAAGGACGCTCCGCTGCTCTTCGTGCGGACCATGAACACCGTCGCTCACGACGACGAAGGCAACGGCTCTCCAGCGTGCACCTGGGAGGTCTTCCGGGTACACCCGCCGGCGCACGTCGGCACGCTCTCATGGTGCACACTCCGCTTCGAGAACGGCTGTATCGTCTCCATGGATGACCCGACCCTCGGCGCGCTGAAGCACCGGATGTGCTTGGCGAACGGCACCTTGCAGGCGGTGAACGAAGCAGGCTCCTGACGCCGGCCAACCAACGACGAATCCGCTTCCACCACAACGAACCCCGGAGCATCCAATGCCTATCATCAAAGCCTCACCGTTCGAATACTCGTTTGACAGCGTCGAGCAGCTCGCCGTGCTCGTCATCGACATGCAGAAGTGCTTCCTGGAGCCCGGGGGCTTCGCCTCCTCGCTCGGGAACGACGTGAACAACCTCGGCCCCGTCGTCAAATACACGAAGGAGCTCATCGACGGCTGCCGCGCCCACAACATCCCTATCATCTACACGCGAGAGGCCCAGCTCCCGAACCTCGCGGACTGTCCGGTCTCAAAACGTAACCGCGGCAACGCGTCGCTCCGCATCGGAGATCGCGGGAGGGGTGGGCGCGTCCTCATCGCCGGAGAGCCGGCGACGGACATCGTACCGGAGGTGTACCCGGTGCCCGGAGACACCGTCATCAACAAGCCCGGGAAAGATGCGTTTTGGGGCACCGATCTGGCCGGTATCCTGTTCAACCTGAAGGTCACACACCTGTTCATCTGCGGGGTCACCACCGAAGTCTGTGTCCAAACGACGATGCGTGAGGCCAACGATCGTGGCTATGTGTGCCTCCTGGCCGAAGACGCGACGGGGAGCTACTACCCTGAATTCAAGCACTGGACCCTGAAGATGATCACGTCACAAGGCGCCATCGTCGGCTGGACGGCCACGACGGCCGACGTGCTCGCGGGGGTCGACTCCGCGGCCAAGGGCGGTGAGCCGGTGGGCAGCGTCGTCTTGCCGCCCTATCGTTGAGCGAGCCGCAAACCTCGTCGGGATGACCATGGGACAGATTCGCGCGGTGCACGCCAAGGCCTTTGCAGCGGTGTTGAGCGGGTTCCTCACGGACTCGGTCTTGGACGAGGAGGAGCGCCGGCGGCTCGTCCTCCTCAACGAGTGTTTGAGCCAACTTGGTTGGGTCCCCGGACAATAACAACGTGCCTCAATCAGCTCTCCAGCGCGGCTCGACTCGACTCCTCGTGATCGCGTGGGGGCTCATCGCGCTCGGCGCTTTGGCGCTCCTCCTCGGGTACGCGAGCCTCCCCGACACCATCGTGCTCTATCGGCCGCCGTGGGCCGACGCGCCGGCGACCGGCCCCAAATCCTTCCTCACGGTCAGCCGCATCGCGTGGATGGGCGCCGGCCAGCTCGGCGCCGCGACCGCGATGGCGCTCGGGACGCGGGGCTCCGAGCGTTGGGAGCGCTTTTGGCGTTGGCTCGGGCTCACGGCCGGCGGGAAGACGGCGCTCGAGTGCGCGACCCTCGTGACCCCCAAGCGGCTTGGCCTCGATCCGATATTCACTCTCCTCACGATCGCCGTTGTCGCGACGTTCGTTGTGATGGCGGCTCGGTGGTGGCGGCGCGGCGAGCTCCGGGAGCATCCACGTCTCACGGGCGCCTCGCGCTATTGGCTCCTCGCGTCGCTCGGCCTCTGGGCCGTTTTCGCGGTCGCCCCGCTGAAGCTATGGCGGTAGCCATGAGCAAGACGCCTCCAAGCCCAAGGCAACAGCGCCAAGCTCTTTCACGCGAGCCCCGTAGCAACGATCGCAAGGAGCCGCTTGACGCGCCCGCCAAGCGGGCCGAAGATGCAGCGATTGCTCGCGAGCTCGCGGGTGGTCCGCGCGAGCGTTGATCGCGCGAGAGGAGGGCAGGCCGTGGGTGACATCTACGTTCACGTGCGCATGAAGGAGTGCTGCCGGGGGACGCTGAAGGACCTCGACAAGCGGAAGAAGAAGGCCAAATTCAAGGGCGGGGTGCTGGGGATAAAGTCGCTCTTCGAAGCTTGGGGCGAGAAGACCATCGATGACGCGAAGGCGGCGCTCCCCGGCGGTGGGGAGAAGTTCGCCCCTGTCACCCTGGAGGGGCTGACCCAGGCGGCGTGCGTAAAGGTGTGCGAGAAGCACGCGGACCAGCACGACGGGAAGGGCGAGACCGAAGAGGGTGCGTTCTGGCACGATGTGGCTGCTGCCTTGACCGGAAGGCCTGCGGCCAAGCGCGCGGCGCCGGGATCCAGCGCGGCGTCCAGCACTCCTGGGCAGACGAGCCTCTCCAAAGGGAATGGGCAAGCGATCGCCGACATGGCGCGGAGCAAAGCGCAAACCTACAAGGAGAATGGGGTCACATACCTTCAGACGCGGCCTGCTTACCCGGCCAACAAGCACGCAGATTGCTCCAGCTTCGTTCATGATGTGCTGACGTCGTCGGGGCACAACGTGCCTGACACGACGACGGACGCGATCGCGACCAGCAAACACTTCGTGCCTGTGACTGACCCGCAGCCCGGCGATGTGATCTGGCAGCCGGGGCACATGGGGATTTACACGGGGACCGACGCCGCGGGGCATCCGCTCGGGATGCAGATGGGCGTGCACGGGCCGGCGGAGGGGAAGTGGGGGCCGGGGGGATGGTTCAAGGGGGGGAATGAGACGAAGTATTA
>CAYTJL010000515.1:0-3227 GCA_964437785.1 uncultured Polyangiaceae bacterium | reverse complement strand
CGAAGCGATGCACGCGCGCCTTGTCGGCCGCGCTCCTTCTCGCGGCGAGCGGCGAGGCGCACGCGCAGAGCGCGCCCTCTACGCCCAAGGTCCTTTATCCGCCGCCTCGCGTTCAAGTCTTCGCGGACCTCACCTACGACCGCGCATCCAATGCGTTGATCTGCCCGGACGAGGAGACGTTTCGTCAACGGGTTCAAGCGCGGATGGGGATCGACTCCTTCATCAAGAACCCGCACGGCGCGCACGTTGGGCGCGTGCGCGTGCAGGTGGAGCGAACCCCCGGCGGCTTCACCGCGAGCTACACGTGGGTGGGCGTGGATGGCGCGACGAAGACAGAGCGATTCAGCATGAGCGGCGCGAGTGAGATTCGCTGCCTCTACGCGCTGGAGGAGGCCGCAACGAGCTTGGCCGGGCACTTCGCGCTCCTGGAGGCGGCCCTCGGGGCGAAGCTCGCGCGGCCGAGCAAGCGGTGTCCAGCGGCGGAGCCGTGTCCGCTTCCCGTCGAGTCAAACTATTCGGTGTGGCCAAAGGAGCCGTCGATGCTCGCGCCCAGGGAGCCGCCGAAGTTGCCGGAGCGCTGGCCGCTCGCGGTGCGGCTCGGCGTCGCTGCGGGGCCGGAGTTCATCGCGGCGGGATGGGGGTCGCTCGGCCTTTCAGCGGAGGTCGGCGTGCGCTACCGCTTCTTCTCGGCCGGCGCTGAGCTTCGTAGTGATCCGCCGCTTGGCTCTCGTGCATCCTTCGGCGTTGGTGACGTGAGCTTCGCCCGCGTCTCGGGTGCGCTTGTTCTATGTGCACACTACGGTTGGTTCGTTGGGTGCGGCGTGGGTGATATAGGGCGAGTCTTCTTCTATGGCACTGAGAAGCTCCCCGCCTCGACGCACTACGCCGCAGCAGGCGTGCGAACAGGCTTGGAATTTCCAGTCGCGCCGCCTCGGTTCTTCTTGCGCATGACACTTGATCTTCGCGCGCCGATCCTCGTGAAGAGCTATGTGCAAAAGGACACGACGATCTTTCAGTTTGCGGGGCTGGGTGTAAGCGGCGGGCTCGGGTTTGTCGCAGAGCTTGGCCCTTGAGCGCTATCCGCCATCGCCGGCGTCGCAGCCAGGGCCAGGCTCTCCAGCATCGACCAGGATCGGGCATGTCTTCTCGGGGCCGCACCAATCGTAGCAATGACAAGGATCGAACACCCCGTTGGCGAAGTGGAGTTGATCGTAGATTGAGCCATCCAATTTACCCGTTTCCGGGTTAAGGCAGACCCACACCTCTACCGTTTCACCCGGCCAGCAGGCGACAACCCCGAACCCTGCCAGGGCAACGAGGGCGATCGAGACACAATGCGCGGAGGGCTTTCGCATCGAAGCGACGATAACACGCGCCCCCTCGATCCCAGCACGCGCGTTTTCAATTAGGCCCGTCTTGGCGCTCGACCCTTTGAGCGCTATCCGCCATCGCCTGCATCACATTCGGGGCCCAGCTCGCCCGCGTCCACCACGATCGGGCACGACTTCAGGGGCCCACACGGATCGTAGCAATGGCAGGGGTCGGCTTCGCCATTCACACCGACGTGAGTCTCGTCGTAGGGGGCGTCGTCCAACTTCCCCGTCTCGGGGTTCAAACAGACCCACACGATGCTCTGATCGGGACCAAAGATGCACGCGACGGCCCCGAACACTCCTAAAGCAATGAGCGCGACGACGGCGGCGAAGACAAGAACACGATGCACGAAGGGCTTTCGCATTGGGCGGCAGAATAGCACGCGGTATCGCGCCCTATCTCCCTCGGCGACATGCGCTCACGTGTGCTCGTCTCGTACCCTCCCCTCGCGTTCCGCGCGCCGCCCGCCCCTCACGCGGTTCGCGTTTTTGAAGGGGCTTCCGAAAAAATGAGGGGGCATGTCGATTTTTTGGACCTTGGAGGCTCAAACTCGCGATGTACCGATCATGGACGTCGTCGTCGAACCTGTCCGGCCGCCTGAGACGGAACGGCCGGCCTTGCGAGCCCTCGTCGATGGGTTCTCGAAGCACGTCAAGAGCGTCGCGAGATGTTGGGGCGTGCCGGCGCGCGACGTCGACGACGTCGCGCAAGAGGCTTTCCTCCGCGTGAACCGCGCGCTGCCTCGTTATTACCCTCATTCGGTGGGACACAAACCTTGGCTCACCAAGATCACGATTCGTGCTGCTCGGGATTATCTGCGGCGCAACGCGCTCCGTGAGGTGTTTATGAGCGACGAGACGATCGAGGAGCCCGTGGATCAAGCGCCGAGCGCCGAGGACTGCGCGCGCTTCGCGCAAGCCGAGCGGATCGCGTGCGCCATCATGCGCGGGCTGCCCGACAAGCTGCGGGAGGTCTATCAACTGCACCTCGACGGCGCGGACGAGCCCTATATCGCCGAGCTTACCGAGCTTCCCGTGACGACGGTCCACAAGCGCCTCCATCACGCGCGCATGAAGGTCGATGCAGCCGTCGCCGAGCTGCACCGGAAGGAAGAGCGCCGCGCGGGCCCCGCGAGCGCCATGCTGCCGCTCTTGACGTCGCCGGAAGCGCTCTTTGCAGCGGCCAAGAAGGCTCCTCCAGAGCCCGGCTTCCAGGAGCGTTTGCTCGCGCACTTGGCCAAGGCGATTGGACCCGCGGCGCTCTCCATGTTGCACGTCGTAGGGCTCGGCGCGGCGATCCTCGGCGCGGCGATCTTCGGCGCGGGGACAGGCACCATGACCGCGTGCGCCGCACAACCGGTAGGCATCCCCGCGATCGTGATGAACGAGCATGCGTGCGAAGCTCCGATGGAAACGACCGCGAGCGCGCGTGTGACCGCCGCCCCGCCCGAATCGCTGGAGCAGGAGAAGGGCTCGGCGCGCGGCAACACGACGGTCCAGTTGCCACGCGCCGAGCCGCCGCGCGCCAAGCCGGCACCTCGGCTTTGGGCAGAACGATCCAAGATCGACGCGGCGCGCACCGCATTAACCAAGGGCGACGCAGAAGGAGCCAGGGCGTTGCTCATCGAGCACGCGCGCACCTACCCTTTTTCGCAGCTCAAGAGCACACGAGAGGCGCTGCTCCAACGAGCAATTGCCACGCTCCAAGATGGGCGCGAGGGCGAGACTCCCTAGCTCGTTAAGACGACAACCTCTCTTTTACTAACAAGAGGAACACCCATGCTCGTTGGATCCCTCGCCGCGGGGCTGTGCCTCGCGCTGTTCGCGATCGTGTGCCTTCTGCTCCTCCTGCCC
>CAYTJL010000514.1:0-3237 GCA_964437785.1 uncultured Polyangiaceae bacterium | reverse complement strand
CTAACACGCCCAGCGCCTTTTCCGTGGCTCCCGAGCGCGGCCCCCAAGACGCCAAAAATAGGCCGTAATCCCCTCGAATTGGGCATGTCACGCCGCGTTCATCGTGTCCTCCTAGGTGCGATAAGCGCGCCTCCGGCGCAGCTCCGATTATCGAATGTAAAGGCAATTATCGCGGCGAGATGCCTGGTTTAGAAGCTCTTCGGCGATCATTACGCTTCTCCAAACAACGTGTCTGCGTTACCGTGCCACGAGGGGTGCCTCACACATGACGGATCCTACGTTGGAGCTCCTCCTCGCCCGCGCGGACGATCAAAGCCCCTCGCTCCCGGGCGGATTACCGCTCTCGTCCGTCGGCTCGGCGCCGCGGCCCTCGCAGGCGTACCCCGAGAGCCTGCGCTACGACAGCGGCGACGCGGACGATCTCCGCCGGCAGCGATGGGGGATCGTCGCGCCCTCGGGGGCCGAAGGAGACGCGCTCATGGCCGCCGTCAAACCGCTCATCGACGCGAGGGCCGAGGAGCAGGGGAGCGAGGTCATCGTCTATCGCGTGCCGAGCGGCATGGACGCCGAGGCGTCGATCGCGTGGGAGAACAAGGTGTATTGGGACGAGGCCCGGGATGAGGCCGATCTCCCACGCTATCTCGTGATCCTCGGGGACCTCGATCAGGTGTCGGTGGAGCTCCAACAAGCCCTCTCGACCGACACGTTCACGGGTCGCCTCGCGTTCGGCGCGGCCGCCGACTACGGCGCTTATGCCGCCAAGGTGCTCCGCGCCGAGCGGAGGGCGCGTGAGGCGTCCTCACGCCTGCTCTTCTTCACGGCGCGCGACGGCACCGCGGCGACCAGCATCGGTCATCGCGCGCTCGTCGCGCCGAGCGTGGAGCGGTGCGCGTCGCTGCGCGATCGCGGCGTGCTCGGCGTGGGCGAGATCAGCGCGATCCCGTACGATCCGATCCGCCCTTGGGAGCCGCTCTGGGCCTCGATCAACGCGTCGTCTCCCTCTATCCTGCTCTCGGTGAGCCACGGGCTCGGCCCGCCGCGAGGGGGCTTTCGGAGCGTGGATGAGCAGCGGGCGCTCCAAGGGGCCATGGTGCTCGGCCCGCGCGCGCGCATCACCGCGGAGCACGCGGCGAGGGGGCCTTTTCTGCCGGACGGCGTGTGGTTCTTCGTGGCCTGTTACGGCGGCGCGGTCCCGTCGGAGAGCGCTTATTACGACTGGCTCCGCCGGCTCAAAGAGGCTGGGATGTTCCCGGGTCGGGCGGACGCGGTCCTCGAAGGGCTGCCCAAGGCGGGGGAGCGGCCGTTCGTCTCCGCGCTCCCGCGCGCGGCGCTCGCGAACCCCGAGGGGCCGCTCGCGGTGCTCGCGCACGCCGATCTCGCGTGGACCTACAGCTTTCAAGACATCGGCGCCGAGACGACCGACAGGCCCTCTCGGTTCTTTGGCATCTTTCGCGCGCTCGCCGACGGAGGGCGCGTAGGGCCGGCGCACCGCGAGCTCCTCCGCTTCATGACCGAGAAGAACGAAGAGCTCTTGATCTTGCTCAAAGGGGAGGAGAGGGGCATCGCCGAGGACCAGGGGCGTCGCGTACGAAAGGCCAATTTGTGGATGGCGCGACAGGACATCGCCGGATATCTGCTGCTCGGGGATCCCGCGGTGCGCTTGGCCGTCCAGGAGCGCCGTCTCGCGCCTCCGCCCCCGCCGCCCTCGTCGGGCGCAGCGCGGATGGCGGCGCTCGTCGGCGGGCCGTCGCAGCGCCCTTTGCCCGCGGGCGCCTTGCGCGACGCCGCGTCGATGGAGCGCGCGGTGATCGACGCCATCATCGGAGAGCGCGGCGTCAAAGCCATCATCGAGGAGCACGGGATTCGCCGCGAGGATCTCGATCGGTGGGTGAGCGCCTATCGCGCCGCGGGGCGCGACGCGCTCGGCGCGCTCGCGAAGGGGGGTTGAGCGATCAGTCGAAGTCGAAGAAGGGCACGTAAAACCCAACGAAGGCGCCGAAGCGGACGGCGCCTTTGCCATAGAGCGAGGGGGCATAACGGGCGTCCGCGCCGATCACCACCGCGTACGACGGTGTCCCGAGCAAGAGCCCAATCTCGACGGCCCCCGTGAAGAACGAGTCGGGGCGCGGCTTCGCGAGGCCCTGGCCCTCGACGGCCAAGAATTGACCGAGATCGATGGCCGAGAGCTGGAGGTGAAAGCCCGTGTGGCGCGCGAGCCAACCCGAGGAAGGCGCGTCGGGTCGAGGGAGCTTTTGCAGGGCGATCCCGAGCGGCAGGCTTACGCTCGGCACGAGGCCGCGCGGCGCCGTGGCCTCACGCACGTATTCGCCTCCCGCCATGAAGCCGAGCGACGCGCCGAGCGAGATAACGAATTTGCCTCCTTTGCCCCTCCTGTCGCCGATGCCGTCGAGGAGCGACTCCATCGCTCGTTTGCGCGCCTCGCGCTGCGCGGCGAGCGCCTCCGCGTCGCCCTTGCCTTCGCCCTTGCCGTCGCGCGCGGCCGACGTCGCGTACGCGGTCACGGCGCCCGCGATCTTGGTGAGGGAGAGGAGCGCCGCGCGCTCTTCGCTCCACGCGGCGCCGTCGTTCGGCGGCGATGAGGCCTCGCCGATCGCGCGCTCGATGATCGCCGCGGCGCCGAGCAGCGCGCGGTGCGCCTCGCCGTCGATCGCCGCGAGGAGCACGCCGCGCGCCGCTTTGGTGATGGCGCACGAGCGCTCGTCGCCCGCGCCCGAGCACGCGCCGCGCTCGATCAGATCGAGCGCGAGGCTCGCGGCGTCGCGGACCGCCGATCGCGCGCCCGCGCCCTCCTGGGGCTTCATCGCGTCGCAGGTCCGCGCGGCGAGGCGGCTCATGTCGGGCCACGACGCGGCGATGTCGCGCGCGGCGACCGAGCACGCGCGCAGATCGAGATCGCCGCGGCCCGCGAGGATCTCGTCGATCTCGTCGCGCAGATCGATCGGCGAGCACGTCGCCGCGCGGCGGTGCTCGTCGGCGAGCGCGCCGAGCAGCTCGACGCCGCAGCCGAACGCGCACGCGGGCGAAGGCGCGGCCGCGTCGCAGTCGCCCTCGGGCCACGTCGCGCGGGCGAGCTCGGCGAGGATCGCGGCCGCGTCGCGATCGCCCGATCGGCCGCGATCGAGCGCGAGATCCAAGGCCGCGCGCGTGATCGCGTCGAGCGCGGGCGCGAGCGGCGCGAGCGGGGAGGCGCTCGTCGCGGGGGGCGCGGGCGGCGCG
>CAYTJL010000513.1:0-3240 GCA_964437785.1 uncultured Polyangiaceae bacterium | reverse complement strand
TTGCGCGGGATGCCGCTCTTCACCAGGTTGACGATGTCGGTCTCGGCGAAGACGCCGCACTTGGCCGCGACGTGGTGGAGCTTCGAGTCGTCGAAGTGGACCTTCACCACCTCCTCGGGCGGGAGGCCGACCTTGATCATGCACTTGTCGATGGTGGCGCCCGTGCCGGACGCGCACTTGTCGTTCATCGACGGGGCCGCGGTCTTGTCGCCGGTCTTCTCGTCTTTGTTGAAGATGATGATCTTCGCGTCTTGGCCGCCGAGCTCGATCACGCTGCCCACGTCGGGGTGGATGTGCTCGACCGCGAGCGTGACCGCGTTGACCTCTTGCACGAACTTGGCGCCGAGCGGAGGGCACAGCGGAGCCGCGCCCGAGCCCGTCATGAACATGCGCCACTCGTTGCGCGGCGAATGGGGGAACTCGGCCTCGATGACCCTCAAAAATTCGAGGACCTTCTCGGGTTGTTTGGTCTGGTGGCGCTGGTAGTCGCTCCAGAGGATCTCGAGCGTGTTCGGGTCGAGCACCACGGCCTTCACCGTGGTCGACCCAACGTCCACGCCGACGACGAGCGGACCTGCGATCGGATGTGCCATACGCGTCTCCTGCGCCCCTAATGACTGGCGGGTCAGTCGGTAAGAGCTACACCCTTCCCGGCCGGGGGATCAAGAAAAAGCAGGAGCGCGACGCGCGTCATCTCCGTTCGGAAATCACGGAAAATAGGTCCCGTGCTGCGCCTCACGCGCGGGGCGCGCGCGCCCATCGAACGCCGCCAAAAACCCAGGGGCTCGGCGCGCGCAGGAAAGTGATACATGCCCGGGCCATGAACAAAGCCGAGCGCCGCAAGGCGCTCCTGCGCGCGGCCCGCGACGTGTTCGCCACGAAGGGCTACCACGACGCCAAGGTCGACGACATCGTCGCGGCGGCGGACGTCGCCAAGGGCACGTTCTACCTTTATTTTCGCGACAAACGCAGCGTCTTCTCCGAGCTCGTCGACCTCCTCTTCCAGCGCCTCGGCGCGGCCATCCTGCGCGTGGATCCGGCAGCCGACATCGAGAGCCAGATCAAGCACAACATCCGCGCGATCGTCGCGGTGCTGCTCGACGACACCGCCCTCACGCGGATCCTCCTCTCGTACGCGGCGGGGCTCGACCCGGCGTTCGTCGCCAACATCGAGGCGTTCTACGACAGCGTCCGCCAGCTCCTCGTGGGCGCGCTCAGCGAGGGGCAGCGCCTCGGCATCGTGGAGACGGGCGACGCCGAGGTCTTCGCGACCTTCACCATCGGCGCGCTCAAAGAGATTTTGCTCGAGAACGTCCACGCCCGAAAGACACGGCCGCGCGAGGAGATCGTCTCCTCGCTCTTCCGCTTCTTGCAGGCGGGCTACCTGCGGCCGAGCCCGAAGGCCGCTTCTACCGGCTCGGGCACGGGCGCGGACGCGGACGTGACCGGCGGGTCAGCGGCCCCGGACGGGGCCTCGGTCACGGCACCGGCGGGCAGAACACGGAGTACTCGCCGTTCATGACCTGACACGTGCAGCCGGGCTCCTGCTGCTCGATGCACGCGCAGCTCAAGCTCGGGCTGCACGACTGGGGGAGCGGGAAGCAGGTGCCCACGTCGGGATCGACGTCATCTTGCTGGACCTGGCAGTACTCCTTGGTCTTGTCGCACATCGGCCCTTTGCAGGAGAACACGTTGCTCCCCGACCCTCCGTCGCCTCCGCTCCCGCCCGCGCCCGAGGCGCCCGTGCCGGAGGAGCAGTCGGCCGCGCATTTTTCGGCCCCGCACCCGGGAGCGGTAAAGACGATGGTGAGAGCAGCCATGAGCGCGAAACCGGCGAGGAACGGATAGGACCAACGAGATCGCATAGCAGGGGAAGATACCAAATCTTCACCGCCTTCGATCGTCGCGCTACCCTGCGGCCATGCGTACGTCGATGCGACGGCCCGCGCTCGCGATCGCTCTCGCCGCGAGCACCCTCTCCCTCCCTCTTTACGCGCAGCAAAAGCCCGATCCCGCGAAGATCGAGCAGGCCAAGAAGCACATGGCCGCAGGCGCTGCGTTCTACAACGACCCGAGCGGACACAAGTGCGAGGAGGCCATCCGCGAGTTTGGCAAGGCGTACGAGCTCTCGGGCTCGCTCAACGCGCTCAAGGGCATGGCCATCTGCAACCTGGAGCTCGAGCGCGACGGCGACGCGATCGACCAATACACGCGCTACATCCAGGGCAAAGGCAGCCAGATCGATCCCTCCGAGAAGCAACAGATCGAGACCGATCTCGCCGCGCTCAAGGCCGCCGTCGCCACGGTCACGCTCAAGGCCAACAAGCCCAACGTGAAGATCACCGACGTGCGCACGCCGTCGCGCGGCTACCCGATCAGCAACACGTACACGATCAGCAACGGCTCGCTGAAGCTCGGCATCCACCCGGGCCAGCACGTGTTCACCGCGTCGGTCGAGGGCATGCCCGACGTGTCGTGGAAGGTCGAGATCACGAACGGCGGGACCTACGAGCGCACGTTCGAGATCAAGCCCGCCGAGGTGAAGCCCGTCGTCCCCATCGTGATCAAGGACGAGCCCGTGCAGATGATCCGGCCTACGCCCACCGCGGTTTGGGTGATGACGGGCCTCACCGGCGCGCTGCTCGTGCCGACGGTCGTGTTCATGGTGCGCGCCAAGAGCCAGAACGACGAGTTCAAGTCCAAGAACGGGATCGCGCCCGTGGACGAGCTCAACGATCTCCGCTCGTCGGTCAAGAACAGCAACTTGCTCGCGGACGTGTTCATGGGCGCGACCATCGCGAGCGGCGCGGCGACGCTGATCATCTATTTGGTCCGCCCGACCAAGCCCGCGCCCAAGAAGACAGGCTTCTCGCTCGCCCCCTCGTTCACACCGAACGGCGGCGGCGCGTGGGCGACGGGGACGTTCTGAGCGGATTGACCGAAGGGTCAATCGAGTCGACTGCGTGAACGAGGATCGAGCACCGCGATTGGACATCGAGCCCGGAATGGTGGTGGCGAACCGCTACCGGATCACCCGTCCGCTCGGACGCGGCGGGATGGGTGAGGTGTTCGCCGCGGAGAACATTCGAACCGGCCGTCACGTCGCGCTGAAGCTCCTGCGATCCGATTCCAAGGCCAAATCGTCGGCGATCGCGCGCTTTCGTCAGGAGGCGCGCGCCGCCGGATCGATCAACAGCGATCACGTCACGCAGGTGCTCGACGTCGAGGAGGACGCCGAGC
>CAYTJL010000512.1:0-3278 GCA_964437785.1 uncultured Polyangiaceae bacterium | reverse complement strand
CCTCCTGGATGTTGAGCATGCCCTCGCCTCTATCGCTTCTTGTCGCGGATGACAACGCCGATACGCACGTCATGCGTAGAACGGGCACGGCGCCTTGACCCCCCTCTGTCAACCGCGTACCGTGACCTCGCGATGGCCACCCCCTCTTCGTTCTTCTGGATCGACATCCCTGCGTACGCGGTGCCGGGCCAAGTCCACGCGTTCGCGGACCGCGAGCAGGAGCTCGCGCAGCTCTACAAAGGCATCGTCGCGGCGGGCAACCGCGTCCGCACCTCCGATGAGCGCGTGCGTCAAAAATACGTGGTTTGGGGGCCCAAAGGGGTGGGCAAATCCGCTGTTATCCTGCAGGCCCTCGGGATGATCCGGGACGAGACCAACGTGGCAGAGGGGCAGCGGCTCACCTTGCCTCCCGAGCTCCCGGAGCCCATCGATCGCGAGCGGTGGCTCATCCTCATGGCGTCGGGCAAACGCGTCACCAACGTGGACGCCATCGTCGATTCGCTCCAACGCTCCATCTTGGACGTCCTCGACGACGTGCGCGGCGCCGCGGAGGACGCGCTCCCCGACACGCTCGCGCTGCCCATGATTCACAGGCTCTTTCGCACGCGCGAGGCCAAGCTCTACGCCGATGTGCGCTCGGCCCTTTTGACGCTCACCTCCACCGTCAAATACGTGCGTTATTTCTTGGGCGCGATTCAAACCGACAAGCTCGACAAAAAGACCGAGACCACCAAAGACATCGCGGCGAGCATCGAGGCCACGTTCAAGGCCATGGGCGCCGAGCCGACGGGGACCGAGGCCAAAGCGGGGATGCGCCTCGCCTCTCAATACCTCGTCAAGATCCTCGCCACGAACGCGATGAGCGTGGAGCGCCGCCGCGCAGTGGATGTCGAGTGGGTGACGGACGCGCTCAACGAGCTCTTCGATGCCACGCACAAGGCGCGTATCCCAACCTTGTTGGTGCTCGATGACTTCGACGAATTCGCCTCCAGCGTCGGCCCATCGCACCTCGAGCGCGCCAAGGTCCTGGAGAGCGTGCTCTCGTCGTTCAGCCGCCTCTCGCCCACGTGCCTCATCATCGGTCTTCGGAGCGAATACATGCACGAGGACATCGACCGTCAATACAAGAACCTCGTCCCTGTCAGGCCGATGACCAAGGCCGCCGGGCTCGACGCGCTCGACGCGTGGATCCGCGTGCAAAAACCCTCGCTCTCCGCGGAGGACCGCGCGGCGCTGCTCGATTTGGGGGGGCGGCTGCTCGCGCGCTTCGGCGATCACGATGCTTCGGTGAACCCGTTTCGGTTCCTCCAGCTCGTCGCGTGGATCGCCAACAACCGTGGCATCTCGGACAAGAGCGCGAGGGACCTCATCGTCGATTACATGTCCAATCGATTTACGCTCGGGGTCACGGCGCTCACGCAGCAGATCGCGCTCTCCATGCCAGAGCCCGACCTCCTTTATTCCGCGGCGGGGGAGCCCGTCGACCCGAGCCCTTATGCCATTGAGAGGACCGCGCAACTGACGCTGAGCCAGCTCGGTCTCATGCGGCCTGCGGTCGCCGGTGATCCCAGCGATCCGCGCATCGTGCTCGATCCTCTCATGGCGTATCTGCGCGCGGCCATGGCCGCAAAAGTGAGCGCCGCGGAGGTCGTGGGGGGCCCGCCGGCCGCCGAACGAGGGTGAGGGAGGGTGGATGATGCCGCCCGTCCTGCCGCTCTCCGTTCTTAGGACATGGGCGTCCGCAGAGGGCGTGTGCGCGGGGCTTCGACGCATCTTCGTCGATCAGGTGATGGTGCTCCCCGAGACGCTCGGTGAGGCCGAGATCTCGGTCATCGTCGAGCTCTTGGTCCTCTTCTTGGAGCTGCCGTTTCGGGTGGTGGCGACCAAAGAGGAGGCGCGGGACGGCGAGCTCACGGTCGTGCTCACCAAGGTGTCCTCCGTGCCCGGGCCGAGCCGAGGTGGGGTGATCTTCTGTGTTACGCCGCGGGCCCCGGGTGAGCGGACGCTCGGCGCGACGCTCGCGCTGCGCGATCTGCGCGACGCGGTGATTCAATTGATTGGCAGGCAACACTCGGGGACGAGGCTCGTCAGGGCCGCGCAGTGGGCGAGCACGATCACCGACTCTCCGAGGACCGCCATCGCGTTCGCGGAGGGGGCCTTGGGCGCGATGATCGAGGACAAGCTCTCTTCGGAGGCGCAATGTTTGACGGCGGGGCTCGCGTCGGTCATCGCGGCGATGTTGCGGGGCGTGGACACGCGCGTCGCCTCATGGGTGCTCGCGCTCGCGACCGGCGATCCTCATCCGGGCCGGCTCGTGGGTCGAGATGCGTTGATCTTGGGCCAAACCGCGGCGCTCCGAACCGCGTTTGGGCTCGGGCTCGTCGAGGAGCTCGTCGACGAAGACGGAGATCGGGAGGAGCTTCGAAAGCCGTTCGAGGCGATTCGGCGTCTCGGTGATCTGCCCGTCCCGCTCGCGCGGGAGGACATCGCCGCGGCCCTCGAGTCGAAGCTCGATCCCGCGCTCGCCGAGGTGCTACGCCGTTGGACCACGCCCGATAAAAAGCCGCTCGGCCTTCGGGGGCCCAAGGTGGCGCCTACGTTCGTTGCTCGCGAGGCCCTCATCGAGCGTCTCATCGCGCTCTCCGAGCCCTCCTCCTCCGTTCAAACCACCATCCTCCGCGGGCCTCCGGGCTCGGGGAGGACGCAAATCGCAGCGGCGGTGTGCGAGGCCCTCGCGCCTCGCTTGGAGCCCGTGTGGCTGCGGTTTTCGGGCGGGCCCGAGCGGGTGTATCGCGCGCTCGCGCAGGCGCTCGACGTGCCGATGAGCACCCAAGAGATGGCGGCGCTCGACGGTGATGGAGTGCCTCATTGGGCGCGAAAGGTGCAAGAGATCCTCGCGTTTCGATCCTGTCTTTTGGTGGCGCACGACGTGGACGCGCTCCGCGAGGAGGAGCTCGCGGCCTGGCTCCCGTCGGGCCCGGGGACGAGCAGTGTCTTGGTGGTGAGCGAGGGCTCACAGAGGCTCCTTCGATCCAAGCGCGACGCGATCGTCGTAGAGGTGCCGGCGCTCGACAAGGCCGAGGCGAGGAGGCTTTTATCTCGCCACGTGCCGAGCCTCGCGGACGCCATCGATCGAGGGGACGCAGATCCCTTGATCGCCCGGGCGAAGGGCCTGCCAGGAGAGCTGGTGTTGGTCGCCGCGCTCTTGGAGAAGCGTGGGATCGGCGACGTGCTCGCGTGGGGCGCCGCTCCTCCGATGTCGGTGCGCGGGGCGCTCG
>CAYTJL010000511.1:0-3292 GCA_964437785.1 uncultured Polyangiaceae bacterium | reverse complement strand
TCTGGCCGTCGGTGATCGAGATCACGTTGGTCGGGATGTACGCCGAGACGTCGCCCGCCTGGGTCTCGATGACCGGCAGGGCGGTCAGCGAGCCGGCGCCGCGCTCGTCGGAGAGCTTGGCCGCACGCTCGAGCAGACGGCTGTGGAGGTAGAAGACGTCGCCGGGGTACGCCTCGCGGCCCGGCGGGCGGCGCAGCAGGAGCGAGAGCTGGCGGTACGCGACGGCGTGCTTCGAGAGATCGTCGTAGATGCAGAGCGCGTGGCGGCCCGTGTCGCGGAAGTATTCGCCCATGGTCACGCCGGTGTACGGCGAGATGAACTGGAGCGGCGCGCTGTCGCTCGCGGTGGCCGCGACGACCGTCGTGTACTCCATGGCGCCGTACTGATCGAGCTTGTCGACGACCTGGCGCACGGTGGAGAGCTTCTGGCCGATCGCGACGTACACGCAGAAGACGTTGTTGCCCTTCTGGTTGATGATCGCGTCGATTGCTACCGCGGTCTTACCGGTCTGACGGTCGCCGATGATGAGCTCGCGCTGGCCGCGGCCGATCGGGATCATCGAGTCGATGGCCTTGATGCCGGTGAGCATCGGCTCGCTGACGGGTTGGCGGCGGATGATGCCGGGCGCCTTCACCTCGACGCGGCCGCGCGTCTTGCTCTCGATCGGGCCCTTGCCGTCGATCGGGATGCCGAGCGCGTTGACGACGCGGCCCACGACGGCCTCGCCCACGGGCACGTCCATGATGCGGCCGGTGCGCTGGACGCGATCGCCTTCTTTGATGATGCTCGTGTCGCCGAAGATCGCGGCGCCGACGTTGTCCTGCTCCAAGTTGAGCACGAGCCCCATGAGGCTCTCGCCGCTCTGCGAGACGAACTCGATGAGCTCGCCGGCCATCGACCGCGAGAGGCCGTGGACGCGCGCGATGCCGTCGCCGACGGTGAGCACCGTGCCCGTCTCCGTCACGACCGCGGCCTTGTCGATGTTCTGGATCTGCTTCTTGATGATCTGGGAAATCTCTTCGGCTCTGAGCTGCATGGGGAATCCTTGGTCGGCCTTGGGAGCGTTGGGACAGAGCGTTCGGGAAACTCGGGTGCGGTGGCTTCAGGCGCGGAGCAAGCCCTCGCGGAAGGTCGCGAGGCGCGCGCGGATGCTGCCGTCGACGACCTGATCACCCACCTTGGTGACCACGCCGCCGATGAGGGATTTGTCGATGCGATGCGCGAGGGTGACCTTGCTGCCGGTGGCCTTCTCGAGCTCGGCCTTCAGCTTGGCGAGGTAGCTCTCGCTGAGCGGGCCCGCGCTCGTCACCTCGGCGCGGATCACGTTCGCGTCCTCGTCGGCGAGGCGGCCGAGCTGGCGCGCGATGTCGGGCAGCGCGACGAGCCTGCGCTTTTTCGAGAGGAGGCGGAGCGCGCTCTTGGCTTGCTCCGACACGCTGAGCCGGCCCGCGATCTCGATGATGATCGCCTCGCGCGCGGCCTCGGGGACGAGCGGGTTCTCGAGCACGGTGGAGAGCTCTTCGCTGCCTGCGTACACGTCGGCGAAGGCTTGGATGTCTTTGGTGATCGCGGCGACGGCGCCCGTCTCTTTGCCGATCTCGAAGATCGCGCGGGCCCAGCGCCTGCCGATGGCCTCGTAGCTCATGCCCTGCCTCCGAGCGACGCGCCGCCCACTCGCTGTGAGGGGTTGAACGCGACGCCGATGTTCTTGAGGTACTCCTCGGCCATCTTGTCTTGATCGGCCGACGCGACGCGCTTCGCGAGGAGCTCCTCGGCCGCGACGACCGCGCCTTCGACGGCTTCGCGGAGCAGCTCCGCGCGCGCGGCTTTGGACTCTTGCTCGACGCGGATCTCGGCGTCGCGGCGCATGCGGTGCTTGCGCTCCTCGGCCTCGGCGAGCACGTGCTTCTTCTCGGCCTCGGCCTCGGCCATGAAGTCGGCGTGCATCTGCGCGCGCTTGTCGTCGATCGTGTCGATCTCTTCTTGGTAGCGCTCGAGCCGCTCTTCTGCGTCTTTGAGGAGCTTCTGCGCGGCGTCGATCTCGGACGTGATGTCCTTCTTGCGCTTGAGGAGCGCCTCGGCGAGAGGCTTCTTGCCGAAGCGATACGCGACGAAGCCGAGCACGAGGAAGTTCAGCACCGTCGCGAGGAACGGCGGCGGCTGGTTCTTCGCGTCGCACGGATCGTTCGGGTTCTCGTACCGGTAGAGGAGGCGGTTGATCGCGTCGGGCTTCTGCGCCTTCTCGTTGTTGACCATCAAGATGCCCTGCCACCAGTTCACGTGCGGCGGGGGATCGTCGTGGCCGTGGCCGGGGCACTCCTTGTGCGCGCCGCCGCCGTGATCGTCCTCGGCGTGGGCCTGCGGCTGTTTGCGCGGCTGAAAGCCGGGCGGGAGCTTGCCGTGGCCGGGCTGCACCATCGGTCGCGTAGGCCGCGGCGGCATCGGGCGACCATCGGGCCCGATGATCGGGCGCTGGCCGGGTTGGCCCGGCCTCGGCTGGATCTGAATCGGGGGTTGGCCGGGCTGACCAGGCTGACCGGGCCGCGGCTGGATCTGAATCACTTGGCCGGGCTGACCAGGTTGGCCAGGCTGACCGGGCTGCGGCTGCGCGGACGCGGCGGCGCCGATCGCGACGAAGGCGGCGGCGCACCCTACAGCGACGAGCTTCGCGATCAACCTGGGGGGGACCTTCGAGGTCCACCCATCGTGGCGCGTGATCATTGGGCCACCTCACGATCGAGGATGCGCGACGCGATCTGCGACGCGAGCTCGGGCTTCATGCGCTCCAGCTCGGCGCGCAGCACCGTCATCTCGTCGGCGAGGCGAGCCCTGCCGGCCTCGATGACGTTGGTGGCGTCGGCGCGCGCCTCGGCCATGATTTTGGCCTCGATCCTCGCGGTTTCGGCGCGGATCTTCTCGCGCTCGACGCTCGCCTCGCGGCGCACCTTCTCCATCTCTTCGTCGCGCTTGCGCTTGAGCGCGGCGGCCTCCTCATCCATCTCGCGCGCCTGCTTCTTGGCGCCGTCGGTGCGCTTTTCGCGCTCCTCGAACACCTTGAGGAGCGGATCGAAGAGCAGCGGCTTGAGCAGCGTGACGAACGTCGCGAACAGCAGGAACTGCGCGAGGAACGTCAAATCGAAGTCGACGCTGATGGCCGAAGCGAGGAGGGATGATTGGATCACGTTCATCGAGGTAGACCGGCGCTCGGCTCGACCATAGGGGCCTCATCGTGGAGAGCCCAGGGTCAAGCGCGCGCGCCACCTACCACGTGAGGCGGAGAGCGGGAAGCCCT
>CAYTJL010000510.1:0-3309 GCA_964437785.1 uncultured Polyangiaceae bacterium | reverse complement strand
CCAAGCCCGCGAAGGCATCGGCCTCCGCGCGCTCCATGCCATGGCCGAGGGGGACGCAAAGCACCCTCTTTGGATCGCGCACGAGGCTTTGAACCAAGCCGTTCGCGAGGCTTATGGCCGTTCGAGGAGCGAGGACGCGCTCACGTTCTTGCTCGGGCTCAATCACACGTTGGCAGGGCGCGAGCAGCGGGGAGAGGCCGTGAGGGGCCCGGGGTTGCCTTACGACGGGATGAGCCTCGTGAGCGACGACGCCGTAAGCGCCCGCGAGCTTGCGCGCTTGCTCCGCCGTGAGCCGGCGTATACATAAGCCGTCTCTTGCCGCAGCCGATCGACGATCCCCCTCCGAGCTCAAGCCCCACGCCGAGCCCCGCGCGTGAAGCTGCGGCGCGCGCGCGCGAGGTTCCGTCCGATCCGCCGCCGAGCGAGGACGAAGGCGCGCCGCAGAGCCCGGCGCTCGGACACGGGCACCGCATCGGTCGCTTCGTGTTCCACCTCGTGTGGATCGCGGCGCTTCCCTTCGCGCTCGCGATCGGCGGGGTCTGGCTCCTCACGCCCGCGCCGAACGATCGCGCGCCGAGCGGCCTGCGCGTGTTCGTCGCCGAGCAGCAGATCCCCGCGGGCATCGTGCTCTTCACGTTGTTCGCGATGGCGCTCTGGCACTTCCGCCGCGAGCTGCCGCTCGCCGCGACCATCGGCGTGGGCGGGCGATCCGACATCCCCGCGGCGCACCGCACGCGCTACGACGAGGCGCTCGCGCTCATCGAGGAGGCGCGGCACATCGTGCGGACGCGCAAGCGCGAGCTGATGCGCGAGCTCACCGCGTCGGAGCGCGATCAGATCGCGCAGGCCCTCCTCGCGCTGGAGCGCGCCGCGGCCGCCGACAGGTTCGATCCCAAGGGGTTCGACGCGGCCCACGCGCGCGCCGACAAGGTCGTGGGCGAGCTGCTCGGCCGCTTCCGCAAGGGCGAGATGCGCGAGTACGCCGAGTCGATCGGCATCGCGATCGCGGTCGCGCTCATCCTCCGCGCGTTCGTGGTCGAGGCGTTCAAGATCCCGAGCGGCTCGATGATCCCGACCTTGATGATCGGCGATCACATCTTCGTCAACAAGTTCACCTACGGCCCGCTCGTGCCGTGGACCGAGCGCCGCGTGCTCACGCATCTCCCGCCCGATCGCGGCGACGTGATGGTCTTCAAGTTCCCCGAGAACAAAGAGCAAGACTTCATCAAGCGCGTCATCGCGGTGCCCGGCGACACGCTCGAAGCCATCGACGGCAGGCCCGTGATCAACGGCTGGCTCGTGCCGCACTGCTACGTGGGCCAGTTCCGCTACGAGGGCCGCGGCGCCGAGCTCTTCATCGAATTCCTCGAAGACAAATCCTACTTCACGCTCTTCGACGTAAACCCCGACGATCGCCGCTGCACCACGAACGAGGAGTGCGGCGCGGGCCTCACCTGCCGCGGCGGCATCTGCGGCATGTTGCAAGGCCCCTTCAAGGTCGCGCGCGGCGAGGCGTGGGTGATGGGCGACAACCGCAACAACAGCCACGACTCGCGGAGCTGGCGCGGCGGGCTCGGCGCGGGCGTCCCGTTCGAGAACATCAAGGGCCGCGCGATGTTCGTGTGGATGAGCTTCGGCCCCGGCGGCAGCATCGCGCAGGACAGGCTCTTCGTGAACGTGCTCGGCAGGCCCAAGCTCCCCGCGGGCCACGACGCGCTCCAACCCGCGGTCGACAAGTGCATGCGCGAGCGGCCCCCCGTCGCCGAGACCACGCCGCCGCCCGCGCAGGCAGGCTCGTTCCACCGGCGTTAGCCTCGCTCCTGTCCCCGATCTCCGCGCCGCCCGACCGCGATTTTGCGGATCGTGTCAACCTCAATTTATCTCCGCCCCGAGAACGCGTAAGCTCGGCCCATGAACAAGCAGCAGCTCCTCGTTGGTCTCGGCGCAGGCGGCGTGGCGTGCGCAGGCCTCCTCGGGCTGCCCAAGCCGCCTCCCGCGCAAAGCTCGCTCCTCGTGGCGCCGGAAGCGGCGGTCACCATCGCCACCGCCGCTGCTCCCTCGGCCGCGCGGCCCCCCGAGCCGGCGCAGATCCCTCCGCCCAAAGCCCCTTCGGGGCCTCCGCGCTTCGTCGACGAGGTCGAAGCGTCGGTGTTCCAAAAAGGCAACGTCCACACGCACACCACGTGGAGCGACGGCGATCACCCGCCTCAAGACGTGTATCAATGGTACCGGGATCGGGGCTATAACTTCCTCGCGATCACCGACCACAACGGCCTCACCGATCCTGCGGTGTTTCGCCCGCTCGAGATCAAGAAGCGATTCGTGATGATCACGGGCGAAGAGGTCACGATGGTGGGCGGCGGCAAGCAGGTCCACATGAACGCGATCTGCTCGCGGCGCACCATCGGCGGCAAGCACTTCGACACGCAGGGCGAGGCGCTCCGCTGGGGCACGCAGCAGATCAAGGCGCAAGGCGCGGTCGGGCTCGTCAATCACCCCAACTGGGATTGGGCCCTCACCGCCGCGGATTTGCCGCACGCCGAGGGCGCCGAGCTGCTCGAGATCATGAGCGGTCACCCGTACGTTCACACGAACGGCGACGAGACACGCCTCTCGCACGAGGCCATTTGGGACAAAGCCCTCACCGCCGGACAGACCTTTTATGGCACCGCGGTCGACGACGCCCACGCCTTCGGGCCGAACGCGCCCGACAACGCGGCGAGGCCCGGCAGGGCGTGGATCAGCGTGTTCGCCGAGGAGCCGAATCGAAAGCTCATCTGCGCGGCGCTCGCCAAAGGCCGCTTTTATTCGTCCACCGGCCCTTCGCTCCGCAAGATCGTGGTGCGCGGCGACGTCTATCGCGTCGTCGTCAAAGAGCCCGGCGCAGAGGTGGAATTCATCGGGAGCGGCGGCCGGATCCTCGACAAAAAACGGGCGGACGACGGCGCTGCCGCGTACAAGCTGGTTGGCGGGGAGGGTTACGTGCGGGCCCGCATCACCCTGCCGAACGGCAAGAAGGCGTGGACCCAACCCGTCCGCGTGACCCCGTAAAATCTCCTCGAAAGCGCGGCAACGCTGGGCTAGGATCGCCCTCGTGAACCGCGCTTTGCCTACCCTCGCCGCCTTCTTGTCCGCGCTCGTCGTGGGCCTCGCCGCGGGCGCGCTCCACGCGCAACCCGCGCCGGACGCGCCGCCCGCCCAGCCCCCCGCGGAGCAGCCGCCGCCGCCCGCTCAACCCCCTCAAGACGTGCGGCCCCCGGCGCAATACCCTCAACAGGGCTATCCCCAGCAGGGCTATCCCCAGCAGGG
>CAYTJL010000509.1:0-3315 GCA_964437785.1 uncultured Polyangiaceae bacterium | reverse complement strand
GACTTCGGCGGCGGCACCTTCGACATCTCGATCCTCGAGGTCGGCGACAACGTCGTGCAGGTCATCTCGACCAACGGCGACACGCACCTCGGCGGCGACGACGTCGACCACCTCGTCATGGATTGGCTCGTCGCGGAGTTCAAGAAGGACACCGGCATCGACGTGTCGAACGACAAGATGGTGCTCCAGCGCCTCAAGGACGCGGCGGAGCAAGCCAAGATCGAGCTCTCGAACGTGCAGGAGACCACCGTCAACCTGCCGTTCCTCACGGCCGACGCGTCGGGCCCGAAGCACCTCCAAAAGCAGCTCACCCGCGCGAAGCTCGAGCAGATGATCCGCCCGCTCATCGACCGCACGCTCGAGCCCGTGAAGAAGGCGCTCTCCGACGCGAAGAAGTCCCCGCAGCAGATCCACGAGGTCGTGCTCGTCGGCGGCTCGACGCGCATCCCGCTCGTGCAGGAGACCGTCAAGAAGTACTTCGGCAAAGAGCCGCACCGCGGCGTCAACCCGGACGAGGTCGTCGCGGTCGGCGCGGCGGTGCAGGCCGGCGTGCTCTCGGGCGACGTGAAGGATCTGGTCCTCCTCGACGTCACGCCGCTCTCGCTCGGCGTCGAGACGCTCGGCGGCGTGATGACGCCGATGATCCCGCGCAACACCACGATCCCGACGCAGAAGAAGGAGATCTTCTCGACCGCGTCGGACAGCCAACCTCAGGTCGAGATCCACGTGCTCCAAGGCGAGCGCACCGAGGCCCGCTATAACCGCACGCTCGGCCGCTTCCATCTCGAAGGCATCATGCCCGCGCCGCGCGGCGTGCCGAAGATCGAGGTGACGTTCGACATCGACGCGAACGGCATCCTCTCGGTCCACGCCAAGGATCTCGCGACCGGCAAAGATCAGCGCATCACGATCACCGCGTCGGGCGGCCTCAAAGAGGACGACATCCAACGCATGGTCAAAGAGGCGCAAGATCACGAGGCCGAGGACAAGAAGCGCCGTGAGGAGATCGAGCGCAGGAACAAGCTCGATAACCTCTGCTACACCATCGAGAAGACGCTCTCCGAGAACAAGGACAAGATCCCCGAGGCCGACGCGGCCAAGCTCACCGAGATCGTCGCCGAGGGTCGCAAGGCCGTCGAGAAGCAGGACGACGACGCGGTTCAAGTCGCGCTCGAAAAGCTGGAGAAAGAGGCTCACCGCATCGCGAGCATCGCCTACGAGAAGGCGGGCGCCGCGGCGGGCGGGGCGCCGCCTCCTCCTCCAGGGCAAGGGCAGAACGGCGGGCCTCCCCCGGGTAAAGAGGGCGGCGGCAAAGGCAAGGACGGCGTCATCGACGCAGAGTTCGAAGAGTCGAACTGATCCAACTGCGCGTCGGGGCGGCGAGCAGGGTAATCCGTGGGCTGCTGATGCACGCGGATAAACGCGCGTCGCCCTTCACGTTCGCTCGCTTTTCACCCTCTCTCTCCGGTAACCTGATCTTTTGAGAGAGGGGAACATATGACATCACTCACGTCGTTGGGCGTGCGTGGCTCGTCCCATGGGGAGACGGCGCGCGCGCGAATGGAACAATGGCTTTCGTGCTCGCCGCTCTTCTCGGCGGCGTCTGAGCGTTCCCGGGGGGCGCTCGTCTCTGCAGCCGGGATCCTCACGCTGCCTCCCGCCACCAAGCTCATCGAGCAGGGATCGAGCGCGGACGCGCTCTATCTGGTCGGGCGCGGGAGGGTGCGTGTGCTGCGCTCCAAAGGCCCGGATCGCGTGATGGTGATCGGGTATCGCAGCGAGGGTGAGCTCGTGGGCGAAGCGTGTCTGGGCGGAGCCCCTGAGCACACGGAGGAGGCCGTCGCGATGAGCGAGGTCGAGGCCGCGGGGTTCCCGCGAGACGTGCTCGACGAGCAGATTCGTTTGGATCCGGCCCTCGGCTCCGCGGTGCTCGCGTACGTTACGGCGCGGCGGCGGAAGGCCGAAGAGCGCGTCGCCTCACTCCTGTTTCGAAACGTCGAGTCGCGGCTCTGCGAGATGCTCGTCGAAGCGGCCGAGCGTTGGGGTGTCCCCTCGGCGCGCGGCACGCTCATCGACGCGTCGCTCACGCACCTCGAGATCGCCGAGGCCATCGGCTCGACGCGTGAGACGGTCACGCTCTCGCTCGGCGCGCTGCGCAAGCGCGGCCTCCTCGACATCGCCGGCAGGCGCCTCATCGTGCGCGATCAAGGCGCGCTCGTGAAGATCGCCGAAGCGTGACGCTCCTTCCTTTCAACGTCGTTTAATCCGGCGCTGCGCCGCGCGACCTTTCGCGAGGAGCGACGGCGCGAGCACCGACGCGATCCACGGCGCGGTGTTGGCGACGCGCGCGAGCAGCGATCGGCCGAGCGGCAGCGCGAGCTCGATCGGGCGGCGGGGCAGCGCCTCGTCGACGATCGCGTTCGCGACGTCCTCGACCGTGAGCGGCGCGGCGCCCGAGAACGTGAGCGCGGCCTCTTCGTAGTCGACCTGGAGATCCAGCATCGGCGTCTTGACCGCGTCGGGCATCACCAGCGTCACGGCCACGCCGTGAGGCCGCAGCTCGGTCGCCGCGGCCAGCGAGAAGCCGCGCACCGCGAACTTGGACGCCGCGTAGATCGACAAGCCCGGCGTGGGCGCGAGCGACGCGAGCGATCCGATGTTCACGATGTGGCCCGATCGGCGCGTGATCATGCGCTTGCTCGCCGCGCGCGTGCCGAGCATCACGCCCTTCACGTTGACGTCGAGCTGGAGGTGCATGTGCTTCGCTTCGAACGCGTGCGCGTACGCGGGCATCAGCACGCCCGCGACGTTCATCGCGACGTCGGCGGGCCCGAACGCGGCTTCGAGCGCGTCGTGCGCGCTCTCCCACGCCTCTTCGCTGCGCACGTCGAGCGCGCGCCGCTTCACCGCGGCGTCGCTCCACCCCTCGTCCCGCGCCGCCTCGTCGAGCTTGATCGCGTCGACGTCGGTGGCCATGATCCGGTGCCCTCGCCGCGCCAACGTCGTGGTGAGGTGGCGGCCGATGCCGCTCGCGCATCCCGTGAGGATCATGGTGGCCATGCGCGGCTCCTCGCGCGCCGCGGCTCCGGTGTCAAACGCGACTTTCCCCTTGTGCGGAGCCCGCGTTCGGGTACTCTGCGCGCCGCTCCGGTACTCCCGGCGGCGTTTTGACAATTGGGTGCTTGGAGAGGTGGCCGAGTGGCTGAAGGCACACGCTTGCTAAGCGTGCGATCGGGAAACTGATCCGCGGGTTCGAATCCCGCCCTCTCCGCTGCTTGCTCGCTCGCCATGCGAGCTGATGCTTGAGCACGACGC
>CAYTJL010000508.1:0-3345 GCA_964437785.1 uncultured Polyangiaceae bacterium | reverse complement strand
AAGCACTCCCCCCAGCGCGTGCAGCGAAGAAGCCACGTCCTTATGCTCGTCCGTCCCGTGAGCTTTGGTAAACGCTTCCACGGCTTTCGTGAGATCCTCTGCGGCCCTCTTCGACGGCCCTTCCGCTCTCGAACGCGCTTCCCCAGACCAGTGGAGCCCCTCCGCTGACTCCGGGAATACATCGAGCTGCTGCTCCGCAAGCTTCAAGCTCTCTCGATAAAGACCCGCCGTGCGGAGCGAGATCTGAATAGGCACCAACGCTTTGTCCGCGATCGCTTGGTTTTTCCCCTTGAGCGCGTGCTCCCACGCCGACCGCATACGGCTCATCCTCTCGTGTTGGTTCTTCTTTGCCGTCTTGTCCCAAAACACGGCTGCCGCCGAATGCCACTTCTCTACTCCCTCGGCACGCAGCTCCGGCTCGACCAGTGGGCTCACCCGATATGCGCGCTCCCCATCCAGCTCCCCGGCTTCGAGCAGTCCATACCCCTGAAGCGCGGGGAGGTCTCTCTCCAAATCCACCTTCAGCCCTTCGACCAACCCCTCAAAAGCTTCTTGGGGCACCGCTACCTCATACACCCTCGCCCGCTCCACGAGGGCGAGCGCGTCCGGCCCAAACGCTGCCTTGGCCTTGTCATACGCCATGTGAGAAAGGAAGAGCCGGGCGAGCTGAGCGTGCCTCTCCTCGCTGGCTTCGTCGCCGTCTTTCCACTCCGGCAGTTGCTCCGCGGCCCTCTTGGCGATCGCGTTGACCTCGTCCGGCGTCTTTTTCGCGATCAAGCTCCTCGCCCAGCGGAGCACACGCGCGTTGTTCCCGAGCCTCGCCGCGAGCTTTTGCCACGTCTCCAACGACACGTGATCCATCTCGCGCGATGCCTGCCCGCGCATCCACAGCTTGTACACGCTCGCCGCGTCAAACGAGCCAAGCCACATCTCGGCCAACAGCGTTTCCGTGCCCGAAGGCCGGTCAAAGTCCGACGTGGTGGTCACGATCAGCTTGGGTTTGCCCTTCGCACACGCAGGAAGGAGCACCTCCAACACCTCCGCGGCATAAGGCTTGAGCGCCCAACGATGCGCGGGCCGACGATCGAGGTTTTGCTCGAAGTCGTCGAGCACCACCGCGATAGGCTCCCTCGACCAACGCGCGAGCACGCGCCGCACACGGCTCGTCACCTTCTCGTCGGTTCGCTCCAAATCGCTCTCTGCCCCTTTGTCGCCACGCGCGCTCGCAGCCTGCTTGAACGCGTCGAGCAACGAAATCTCGTCCATCTCCCCGTGGAGCACAACCAAGCCGAGCCCGCGCTCGTGCTGCTTCATCCGATCGAGCGCCCGCGCGACCAAACACGATTTGCCAACCCCCTTCATCCCGCACACCATCACGCCCGCGACGTACCGCGCCTCGCCCTCTTTCCCTTGTTGATCGCGCCCGTGACGAAGCACGTGCAGCAGCCGTTGGAGCTGCCGCCGCCGGCCCACGAAGCCCGTTTCGAGCACGCTCATCCGCCCGCCCACGAGCGTTCGATACGTCTCTTCGGGATGGCTCGTATCGGCGAGCACAGGTTTGGTGAGGTCCACGATAAAGCCCGACGCATTCCGGCCCACGAGATGAAACGTGGCCCAAGCATGGGTCGGCCTTCGCGCGTGATCGTCCTCGGCGCGGAGACGGTCGCGCGCAAAAGCGACGGCTTCGGCCGGCGGTTTGCTCGCGCAGAGCTGCTCATACAGATCACCCGCCGCCGTGGTGGCTTGTGTGTCGCGCACTGGCTGCGTCCATCCAATGACGCACGGGAGCCCTTTGGACACGAGCGCCGCCGCAAAGCTCGGCATCCCGTCCCGCGACTCCGCCGAATGACACTCCGACAGCATCACAAGCTCCGGCCGAATCGCCGCCCGCAACAGCACGTCCGCAAGCTCGTCCGGCGAGACCTCGATCTTCTTGCCAAACCCGTCTTCCATCAAAAGACGCGGGCCCGAAGGGCGAATCTCTCCGTGTCCAGTCAAGTGAACCACGTGGTATCGGTCCGTGAGCAGCACCTCCCGAAGCGCGTTGAGCGAGCCCTCTTCCACCACCCTCAAATGAGCACGGCGCTTCTCGACAAAGGGGGAGAGCACACCGAGCAAATGCTCCTCCTCTGCCTCGTAATCGAGCACCGGCTCCGCGTCCAACGGCGACGACGCCATAAACGCGATCCGAAGCCCGCCCTCGTCGAGCGCGCGAGGCTCGGCCATGTCCTGCCCGCCGAGCTGAAGCGCTACCGTCATCGGCGGAACGCCCTTCGCCGCCGCGACAAGCTCGAAACGCCACGACGCCGCGGGATGGCTGCCCAACTGCCCGTGCTCGTCGGCCATGAGGCGCACCGCGAGCGCAAGGCGTTTGCCCTCGGACTCCGCACGTTCGACCCTCCGCGCGAACGCGCGGTCCGGCCCATCGAGCAGCAAGACGAGCTCGGCGCCAAGCTCCGCATGATGCACCCTCGCCCCCGGGTCGCGGGCGCGCTCCGCCTTGTGCGCTGCTTCGAGCAACGCTTCGAGCCGCTTGCGTTGCTCGGGCGCGATCGTGCGCTTGGCGGTGCCCGGCTCGTCGGTCCAGCGAGCGATCAGATCGCCGCGCGCATCGAGGCGGACATCGAAGGTGGCGGGCAGCGTGTGCATGCTCCCAAGGGTACGCCTGCTCGGGTGGGGTGAAAGAGGAACCTCGTGAACGAGCGTCATGCCCTACATGCCGCGAGCGGGGGCGATCGTTACGAAAAAAAGACGGGGCTCCGATTTTTGCCAAAGCGCGGCCGGGCTCGCGGTGCGGCGGGCGGGACGAGACACGAGTCGCCCCGCATTATGGTAGAACGCAGGGCCGGACCATGCCGGCTCGTCTCTTGCTCCTGCTCTTCGTCGTGGCCGTGGCGCTCGCGCCCAGTCTCGGCGGGTGCAACTCGGCCGGCCCGTCAGCGTCCGCCGCGATCGATGCGCCCGATTGCACGATGGCCGACGTTCCGGGTGTGGCCGCCGCGCCCAAAGCGCCGCTCGCCGCGCCCAATCTGCCGCTCGTCCAAGGCGCTCCGGTGGGCTCCTTGCCGGGCAGCGGGCATGTTGGGGCAACAGGCGAGTACAACTACACCGTGCCGATCGAGGTGCCCGCGGGCCGCGCGGGCATGCAACCAGCGTTGTCGCTCACCTATTCGAGCCGCGGGCCCAATGGCCATATCGGCGCGGGCTTCTCGCTCGGAGGGATGTCCGCGATCACCCATTGCGCGCATACCGTCGCCACCGATGGTTATCGAGAGAGCCCGGCTTACGATGACGAAGATCGCTTGTGTTTGGATGGCCATGTGCTGATCGCCATTGGCCCACATT
>CAYTJL010000507.1:0-3354 GCA_964437785.1 uncultured Polyangiaceae bacterium | reverse complement strand
AGGAGCGCGAGCGCGAGCGGTGTTTCGTCGGGGAGGATCACCCCATCGAGCGCGAGGCCAAGGAGCTTGGCGAAGCTCGATTTACCCGATCCATAAAAGCCCGAGATCCACGACGCGGGCAGCTCCGGGCCGCCTCGTTTGTCGAGCTCGTGGAGGATGCCCCGGAGCAAGTGGACGAACTGCTCATGAATCCCGGACTTGACCCTTCGAGCCCGCGGGTCACCTTCGGGATAGCCTCCCGTGACGATGTACTCGCTGACCTCTTCGCGTAATTTTGCCGGGGATTGCTCGTGAAAGTAGACCACCGGCGGGATGTCTCGGGTCACGTCGGCGAGGAACAAGTCGCGGATCTTCATGGCTTATCAGGGGTAGATGCGAGGGCGGTAGTCGCGATCGGCGGGCAGCTCGCCCATGAAGGAGAGCGCGTTCGTGTCCCTCCGTTCGCCGGGGTAGAGCAGCACGACGGGGATGTTCTGTGTCTTGCCATCAATGTGCTTGAGGAGCGCGGAGGAGCGGAAGAACGGGTAAAGCGCGCCCGCCCGGCCGAGGAACACCACCATGTGATCGGTCTCGCCCGGGTGCTCCTTCGCGAAGCGCGCGATGAGCTCGGCCACGTCTTTGGCGAGCCCTTCGGGCCCTTCGATGTGCGGCGTGATCTTGTCGCAGAGGTGGGCGAGGCCGCGCGCAGGATCTTTGGTGTAGAGGCGCTTCTCGCGGTTGATGAGCGCGTCGACGTTGTCGCTGCCGGTCGCGCGGATGCGGCTCAACAAGAGCTGTTGGAGCGAGATGAGGAGCACCTTGAAGCCCGCTCCGCGGAGCTTGTCGGTGAGGCGGTTCATGAGCGTTCGGAGCTTGATCTCGTCTTTGGGCCGATACGGCAGGATGGCAAAGCGGTAGTTGCGCATCGTGCTGATCTGCGGGCCGCCCTCGGCCAAGAGGTCGCGTTCGAGCGCCTCGACGGCCTCGGCGAGCAACCCTTGTTGAAAGAGCGGTTCGTTCACGTGACCCCCTCGGCCCACGCGCTGAGCGAGGGCGCGTCCCAATCGATCTCGGTGAGGTGCGCCATGCGGCGGAACGTGAGGCCGGGCAGCGCGCGGAGCCGTTGGTCGAGGAGCCCTTGGGTGAGGCCCACAGACGCGAGATAGGGATTGTCGAGGAGGGTGCCCGAGAAGCGGGCGCCGCGGAGCAGATAAAGCAGGTACGCGAGCGCCTGATCGGTGACCTTGGGGGCGAGGATCGCGCGGGGATCGCGCCGCGGCGAGATGAGCCCCGCCTCGGACGCGGCCGAGAGCAGCTTGCTCGCGAACTGCACCAACGTCGCCTCGGCCCACCGATCGGGCAGCTCCCGCTTCAACCATCGAAGGGTCACGTCGCGATCAATCGAGCGACCCGCGGACGCGGAGTCGCGACCCACGTTGACTGAGGGTTCGGGCATCGCGCGCCGATCGACAAGGAGCGCGCCGGTGAAGCGGCGATAAAGAGGGTCGGAGAGCTGGGTGTGAACGTGGCAGATCATCCGGCGCGTGGTTGCGTCCATCGAGCGCCATCGCCGGAGCACGCCGAGCGCTTCGGGGAAGGCGTCATAACGCTCGACGAAGCTCGACACGAGGAAGCGCACGCGTTCGAGGCTCTTGCTCCCGAACCAACGTTGCTCGAACGCGATGAGCGCTCGGTGTGCGGGCTCTATCGCTGGATCGACGTGCTCCCAATACGATCGCGACTCCTCGATGGCCAGCGAGATGCGGAGGATACGTGTGTGGATCTCGGTTGCTTCGGCGGGGCCCGGAGCGGGGAGCGCACGATTCGTGGTGTCGATCGCAGCGTCCATGGCCCTTATCCTCGGAGCGTATAAAACGGCAAAGGGTACTGCTCGGCGAACGGGACGAGCGCGGCGGCGAGGTGCGCGACCAAAAGCTCGGCGGAGGCGGGTGGCTCACCGCGCATTTGCCGGCCGATCGGGAGGACGGGGGTGAACGCGACCTCAACCGCCTTGAGCGATGCGGCGAGCTCGTCGCGCGAGAACGTTGCCGTCAGCGGGACGCGCAGGGGGAGCGCGTCGGCGGGGCGCCGCTCGGAGCGCTTGCACGACGCGAGCCGATCGTGGAGCGCTTCGTCGTGCTCGAACCCCAGGAAAAAGAGCGTTCGCATCGCGTCCGGGTGGGCCATCTTCGCGCGCGCCTTTTCGTCCGCGCGGCGCGCTGCTTCGCGGGCGGCTTCGAGCGAAGCCCACGCGCCCGTGCGGGGCAAGAGCCGCGCGAAGAAGTCGCCGCCCGCGGCCTCGTCGATCACGTCGGTGTCCCACCAGCCGAGCCTCGCCGGCTCACACCGGCCCTCGCCCGCCCACGCGACCGTGAGCTGCGTCGCGAGGATCGCGTCGAGGGCGTCGTTGGTCAACGTGGCCATTGGGCGCGCGATGGTAGCCGCACGGCGGGGCGGCGATCAAGGCCCCAACTTCTTGAGCTCGGCAACAAGGTCCGCCATGCGCTGCTGCTGCTCGACCCACCGCAGCAACTCGGTCGCGCGTGTGGCAAGCGGCGCTTGCGGGCCGGAGAGCATGGCTGTCGGAACCCGCAGAGCGCTCATCAGGACATCGAGCTGTCCCGGGAGCAACCGAAGCAGAGCATCGAGAGGAGTTAAACCTTTCGCGCCGTTCGCCTCAGCATTGAGCGCTCTCCCGGAGGCGTCCTCTCCGCCGGGGTTGACGACGACGGTGTTGTTGTCGCCCGTAACGATGATGTTCTCCCTCATGGTGCCACCGACCACCGAACGGCCACCGGCGGCGACGCTTGTACCCTTTGTGGCTTTGGCCTTGCGGGGGTTCACCTCTTTCGCCGCCCGCGCTTTGACTGGTTGGCGCAGACGCTCGCAGCGAGCCAAAAGCCCCTGGATGTCGCCGATGCGTCGGAGGTCCACGATATCGCTCGGGACAGCCCAGACGATTCCATTGCCTTCTCCGAGGCGAAAGAGAGAGATGACAAAGTGGGTAAAATAGAGCTGCCCAGATACGATGTTCACTGCCAAAAGCTCATCGACGCTGTAGGACGTAAATCGCGCTCGCTCCGTATCCGCTCGAAATGTGACGTAATCGAGCAGGCGCAGCGCGAGCCCTACGGCTTCGTCGCCGCGCGAGCACGCCATGAGGCCCTTCAGCGTCGGCGCGAAGGCGTCACCGACGTGCGAAAGATACCCATCGCTGGTGAGCGTATCGAGCGAAGCTTCGGCTTCGCCGAGCCCCGCGTCACCTTTGGGGACGTTCAGGAGCACCTCGTTACGAGGCGTCGATCCATGATCGAACGCGTAGCTCGCGACAATATCGAGGGTTCGTCTGTCGCGTTCGTCCAGGTTCGGTTTTGG
>CAYTJL010000506.1:0-3450 GCA_964437785.1 uncultured Polyangiaceae bacterium | reverse complement strand
GGCTCGAATACGTGAGGGACAACGCCGGCTGCATCCCGGCGCGGCCCGCAGGAACGTCGATTGGCACGGTGTAGTTGTATTCGCCCGTCGCCCCAACATGCCCGCTGCCCGGCAACGAGCCCACCGAAGCGCCTTGGACGAGCGGCAGATTTGGCTTGCCGAGAGGCGCTTTGGGGGCCAACGCCATGCCTGGCACATCAGCCATCGTGCAGTCGGGTGCACCGATTGAGATTGATGTTGATGGTCCAGGCGAGCTGCACCCGCCGAGGCTGGGCACGAGCGCCGCGCAGAAGGCCAAAACGAACAGCAGGGCGCGCAGGATCAGAGAGCCGGGCGGGAGTGGGCCTCTTCCTTTACCGCCCCGCACCATCTCCCGGCGACCGCGCTCTCTCTTTACCCTTGGATGCCCAAGAGCTGCCGCGCGCGGGAGGGCTCCACGACCTCGCGGCCAATGGTCTTCGCGTACGCCGCGGCGCGCGCGACGAGCGGGGCGCTGCCCTCGGCGAGCACGCCTTTGCTCAGATAGATGTTGTCCTCCAAGCCCACGCGCGCGTGCCCGCCGAGCCTCATCGCGAGCTCGGTCATGGGCTGTTGATGGCGGCCCACCGCCGCGACTCCCCACGTCGCGCCGGCCGGGATCTGCGACACGAGGAACCTCATCACCTCTTCGCGCGCGCCGATGCCCCCCGCGATGCCGAGCACGAATTGGAAGTGCAAAGGCTCTACGATGTGGCCTTCGCGCAGGAGCGCGAGCGCCTCCTCCACGTGGCTCACGTCGTAACACTCGAGCTCCGCCACGCTGCCCGCCTCGCGGATGCGCCGCGCGAGATCACGAATGAGAGGACGCGAGTTGACGAACACGTCATCGCCGAAGTTGATGGTGCCGCAGTTGAGCGTCGCCATCTCGGGCTTGCACAACAAAGGTTGTGCGCGCTCGTCCACGCCCATGCCCACGGCGCCGCCCGTCGACGTTTGAATGACCACGTCCGTCTTCTCGCGGATGCGATCGATGGCCTCGCCGAACAGCTCCCGCGACTGCGAGGGCGATCCGTCGGCGTTCCGCACGTGCAAGTGAATGACGCTCGCGCCCGCGTCGCGGCACCGCGCGGCCTCGACCGCGAGCTCGGCCGCGGTGATGGGCAGGTGCGGCGTCTGCGCGCGCGTGGTCTCGGCGCCCACGATCGCCGCGGTGAGGATCAGATCCGAAGGCGGCGGCGTGACGATGACGTGCGGCGGAGGCGTGATGATGGGCCGCGGCTCCGGCAGCTTCGCCATGTCGGGCGCGGGCGCGCTCAGCGCGGGCAACACGAGGCGAGGCTTGCGCTGAAGCTCGCGCGGGACCACGCACGTGCCGAGCGCGCGACACACCACCACGGGCTTGTCGAGCGCCTCGGCCGCGGACGCGGGCGTCGCGCCGCGCAGGTTCTCGATGACCTTGCGCGCTTCGAAGGCCATCGCGCGCGAGGTGTTGCCCACCTTGGTGATGACGCCGGTCGCCTCGATGTAGTCGCCGGCGCGCACGGGCGCGAGGAACTCGATCGCCTCGTACGCGCGGAACAGGCCCTCATCGCCGTCGAGCCGGATGAGGAGCTCGGTCGCGACGTCGCCGAAGAGCGCCAAGACCCTCGCGCCGTCGACCAGCTCGCCCGCGTAGTGTGCGTCGTGCGCGCCCATGCGGACGCGCAGCGTGACCGTGAGACCAACTCCGATGCTCATGCGCGCACGATTGACAAGCGAATGCGCGCCGTCAACCCCGGCTCAACGCTTGAGGAAATGCAGCGCGCCGGCGACGGCGCCAAAGCCCACGACCAGGAACAAGATCAAGAGCACCACGATGGGCATGCCCTTCTTCTTGGGCGCGGGCGCGGTCTTCGCCGAGTCGGGCTTCGCAGGCGTGATCTTCGCGTGCTGCCCGCTCTGCAAAGCCTCTTCTTTGGGCTTGTAAACCTGGGTTTTGTCCGTTGTCGACGTCTCGCCGGGCACCAGCGGGCCCGCGCCGACCTCGTGTAGCTTGGGCAGGTTGCGGCCCGTCCCCGTGGCCGCGATCGGCTGCGCGGCATCGGGCTGCGCGGGCGTGGGCGCGGGCGCTGCCGCGTGCGCTTCGGGCTGCGCGGGCTGTTGTTGCTGCGTAGGGAAGGGCGACGTGGGGAGCGGCTCGCGCGACGAGGCGCCCTGCGCAGCGGCCATCGAAGGATCGAGCGGCGCGCCTTTGACCATCGCCTTGGCCACCGCGGGGGGGATGTAATAGCCCGCGGGGTGCTGCGGGAGCTGGCCCGGCCTCAAGTTCTGGTGCGAGCTCTCGTCGAGCCGCACGTCCGTCTTGGGCTTCTCGGGGATCGGCGGCAGCGGGCGCGTGAGCAGCACGGGCTGCGTGCCGCCGAGCCCGACCGCGGGTGGCGCGTCCACCTGCTTGGGCGTGTTGTGGAGCTGCTCGCCCGCCGAGGCCTGCGCGATCAGCGCGGCGCGCGGCATCGCGAGCGTCGCGGCCGAGTCGTCGGTCGTCATGTCGACGATCGCGAGATCCGCGGGCGGCGCGATCGGCGCGCGCGCCACGATCGGAGGTCGCGCCTCTTCGATCTTCGGAGTGGCGGGCATGTTCGGGATACCCACCGCGGTCGGCACGTCGGACGGGCGCGGGATCGAGCGACCCGCGAACGCGGAGTCGCGACCCACGTCGACCGCAACGTTGGGTGATGACTGCGGCCTGCGCGGAGGCGGGCGCGACGACGGCTGCTTGTGGGTGCCGCTTCGGACTTCGTATTGTCCGGGGGGGCTTGGGGGGACCCCTTGGAGCGAAGGCCGCAGATCGCGCCACGCCGCGAGCGCCTCTTGTGCGCTCTGAAAGCGCTTCGAAGGCTCGCGCTGGAGCCCGCGCGCGACGTAGTCGTCGAGCGCGGGATCGATCGGCCGGCCCATCACCTCGCTCAAGCGGCGCGCGTCGTGCTTGGACTTCGCTTCGACCATCACGAGGATGTTCCGCGCGTGGTACGGGAGCTGGCCCGAGAGCGATTGGAAGATGAGCGTCGCGCACGCGTAGATGTCGGCGCGGTGATCGACCGTCTTCGCCTTGCCGATCTGCTCGGGCGGCATGAACGAGAACGTGCCGAGGCTCTGCCCCATCTCGGTCAGCGTCTCGCCGCCCACCTCCTTCGGCACCTTCGAGATGCCAAAGTCGAGGATTTTGACGCGCATCGTGCCGTCGGGGCGGCGCTCCAAGAACACGTTGGAGGGCTTGAGATCGCGGTGGATGATGCCCACGCGGTGCGCGTCCGCGAGGCCCATCCACACCTGATCGATGATGCTGTGCAGCTCTTCGAACGGGATGGGCCCGGTGCGCTTCAGCCGCTCGATGAGCGACTCGCCTTCGAGCAGCTCGAACACGAGGCAGATGCCGAGCTCGGCGTCCTCCTCGACGTCGAGCACCTGCGTGACGTGATCGCTGTTGATCGA
>CAYTJL010000505.1:0-3476 GCA_964437785.1 uncultured Polyangiaceae bacterium | reverse complement strand
CCCGGGGCTCGACGTTAAAAAAGTAGGTCTTCCCCGCGCACGCGGGGGTGTCCCGATCGCCGCCGGAGGCAGCGCGCCGAGGAGGGCGTCTTCCCCGCGCACGCGGGGGTGTCCCGCGGGTAGGACGAGCCCGCGAGACAGCGATCTTCGTCTTCCCCGCGCACGCGGGGGTGTCCCGCTCGCTCTCTTCGTCGACGTCGCCAAGCTCATGTCTTCCCCGCGCACGCGGGGGTGTCCCGGGCCCGAGCCTTCCAGCCCGAGCCCTCTACCGGTCTTCCCCGCGCACGCGGGGGTGTCCCGTACAGCCGCGGCGCGGCGCTCCTCGACGCCGTGGTCTTCCCCGCGCACGCGGGGGTGTCCCGCCATCTTCGCACCCATCATCCGAAGAGCAAAGGTCTTCCCCGCGCACGCGGGGGTGTCCCGCTCACGCGCGAGTTGAGCGCGTTCGTTGCGTACGTCTTCCCCGCGCACGCGGGGGTGTCCCGCCTTCGTGGATCGCGGTCGCGGCGTCGGCGCTGTCTTCCTGCGTATGTCGCTCATCGTGAACACCCATCTCGCGGCATCGTGAACACCCATCTCGGGCCATCGTGAAGCGCGGGGGAGGATCTTCTGTCGAAGACCATCCAAATCCGTAAGAGTCGGACGCGAACTGGTCTGCACTCGGGGTGTCCCGTTGACGTCCGAGCCTATGGCCACCTCGGAGCGCGTCTTCCCCGCGCACGCGGGGGGTGTCCCGGCGTCGCTCTCGGCGATCGACGGCGACCTCGATGTCTTCCACGCGCACTATAAAGCCCGTCAGATGATGGCGAAGCCGCGACATCACACAGCGACGTGAGATGGTAAGCGCGGGCGCAATACCCGTTATGCTCGGAAGGAACGAACAAGCGAAAAAGCCTGACCCGCCCTAAACGCCTTCGCGATGAGGCAAAGGAGAGCGCTCATGCCCGCACGGCTATGGATCCTGCGTGTCCTTCTCCTCGTCATGGCCCTTGTTGGGGCCTCGTGCGGTGTCGCCGCAGACTCGACCACGCCGAGCCCGGCGCTCACGTGCAAAGCTAGGCATCCGCGAAAGCTGCCACCGGGGAGCGAGGTGCCTGTGCCTCCGCCGGGGTTACCGCAGGGCGAGAGCGCTTGTCCCAAACCCGGCGACCCGCCGGCTCCGACGCTGCCAGAAGAGGCGCTCGCGCCGACGCAACAAGCGGGAGCGATCCATGGCGCGTTCTCTGTCTCGTCCACGGGCGAGGCGACCTACGCGATTCCGCTCATCGCTCCCCCTGGTCGAGCGGGGATGACGCCCTCGCTTGCGCTCATCTACGATAGCGCGTCCGGCGAAGGCATGGCCGGCGTCGGCTTCTCGGTCGGCGGCCTATCGGCCGTCACCCGTTGTCCAAAGACGCTCGCGCGCGACGGCGAGATCCGCGAGGTGCGCGACGACGCCGAGGACGTCTTTTGCTTCGATGGCCGGCGCTTGGTCCAGGTCGCAGAGACACCGACCTTCATCGAATACCGCACGTTCCCCGACACCTTCGTGAAGGTGCTCGCGCACTACCCCGCGGGATGGTCGGCGAACAAGGGCCCGGAGCGCTTCGAGGTGTTCTTGCCGAGCGGCCAAGTGCTCACGTTGGGCGGCGCCGATGAGGGCAAGGTGCTCGGCAAAGGGGGAGTCGTTCGCTCATGGCTCGTGACCGAAGCGCGCGATCGGCGCAACAACACGATTGCCTATCACTACATCCGCGATCAACACCCCTCCGAGGGTTACACGGTCGAGCACGCGCCCTCGCGCATCGACTACACCGCCCACCCCGCGGCGCCCGCGTCGAGAGCCGTCGTCTTTCAATACGTGAGCAAGCCACCCGATCGCGTTCGCTCCTTCTTCTCGCGGGGGATGCTGCTCACAAGCTCACGGCAGCTCACGAGCCTTCGTATGCTCGGGCCGGGTGACGCGCTCGTTCGCGAATACCGGATGACCTACGACGAAGGGCCGGCGACGCGCCGATCGCGGCTCACCAAGCTCGAAGAGTGCGGAGCGGACAACCTTTGCAAACCGACTACGCGGTTTGGCTGGACGGGCGCCGCCGCGGGCTTCGTCGACGTCACGACCAGCGTCAAACGGCCGACGCACGACGAAGCGAGCGTAATGCCCATGGACGTTGACGGCGATGGTCTCGACGATTTGGTGATCGCCGATCTAAAGCAACCTGACGCGGGCTCGCCGACGACACGATGGGAGGTCGCCTTCAACAAGGCGAACGCGCCTTATTACAACCTTCCGAAGCTCGGCTTTGGTCAAGATCACACGGATCTTGCGCTGGATCCTAACAACGGTATCCCGCTCCGGCCGGACCGCGCCACGCCCATCGACTATAACATGGACGGGCGCATGGATCTCTTGGTCCATGACCTCTACGGCAGCTCCGACTCTATCTTTGTGCTCCTGGCCAAGCCCGATGGCGGGTTCATCCCCAAATCAACAGGCATCCCAAAGCCGTTTCCGATTGGCTCGATTCCGCCCGTGGGCCTTCAAGATCCAAACGCGGCGATCCATCTCGCGGATGTTGACGGCGACGGTCAAAGCGATCTTCTCTTGTGCTCCAACGACCATCCCGGCGGGCTCTTTGGTTGGACGCTGCACCGTTGGACCCTCGCGGCCTTCGGCTTCGAGCACGCGGGCGAGGACATCCCGACGCTCAGCGAGTATCCCTGCAACAAGCAGCTCTTCACGGTGGACGTCAACGGCGATGGCAAGGTCGATTTGCTCGCCCTGCACAACTTCGGCAACGGCGGTTTGGGCGACACCTTTGACGCGCACTCCCGCGCGGCCGATGGCTCGTGGTCTGTAGCAGACACACAGCTTTCCGCGCCCAGCTCGGGCGCGGCGAACGAAGAGCCCGGCCTCTTGATCTTCCTCGACGCCAACGGCGACGGGCTGCCCGACGCGATGAAGAGCGGCTTTCAAGATCACAAACCGCGGATCTTCTTTAACACCGGCCGAGGCTTTGGCGATGCCGTGCTCGTCAACGTGCCTGACTCGGCCTCGGCCGACAAGCTCTTTCGCTTCGCCATCCCCCTCGACCACAACGGCGATGGGCTCGCGGATCTGCTCCTGCCCGTGCCGGCCTTCGACAACGTTCCTTCATGGCGCATCTTGGAGTCCACGGGCGCCGTGAGCGGAGATGCCTTTACGGTCGTGCAGGCCCCCATCCCGTTCTCGGCGCAGCTCGACCAAGAGGGCATTGTGCTTGCCGACAAGCGCGGCCCGCGCGTGACCGACGTGGACGGCGACGGCGGCCATGATGTCGTCATCACGGTTGGGAGCTTCGTCCACGTTTTTAAGGGCAACGGCGGCGATCAAGACCTTCTCTCGACCATCGCCGATGGGATGGCGACGGCCGACCCGGGCACCGTTGGATATGTGCCGACGGTGAAGGTGCTCTACGACCACACGATCGACAAGTCGATCACGTTCAATGATGCGC
>CAYTJL010000504.1:0-3481 GCA_964437785.1 uncultured Polyangiaceae bacterium | reverse complement strand
TTCGCGCAGACGCTCGCGCTCATCGCGTCGGACACGCTCTTCGTGTCGACCTTCGATTTGGGCGCTCTCCCGCGCTTCTTCGTCATGGTCGCGCTCGCCAAGACGGCGCTCGCGATCGCGTACGGCGCGGCCTCGTCGAAGAAGACGCGCAGGGGCCGCCCCGAGACGCATCTCTTCGCGATCGCGGCGGTCGTGATGCTCGCGTCGATCCCGCTGCACGACGGCGGCCGCGTCGCGATCTACGCGACGTGCCTCGCGCTGCAGATCGTGCCGACGATGTTGCCACTCGCGGCGATGAACGCGGCGCTCGATCTGTTCGACGTGCGCAGGGCCAAGCGCCTGCTCCCGATCGTCGCTGCATCGGCGACGCTCGGCGCGGTCGCGGCCGGCTTGTTCGCGAAGATCGTCTCGGTGGACCTCGGCGCGAACGTGCTGCTCGTCGCGGGCGGCGCGGCCACGCTCGCGGGCGCGCCGCTCCCGCTCCTGGTCGCGTCGCGCGCGGCGGCGCGGGGGGCGATGTCCTCGGTGAGCGCGCCCTCGTCGCGCGCCGCGGACCTGCGATCGTCACTTCGCGGGGGTTTTTCCGAGCTTTTGCGATCGGACGTCGCGCGGGTGTACGTGGCCGGCGCGCTGCTCGCCGCGGCGACCGGCGCGCTCGCGGACTACGGCTTCAAGGCCGCGCTCAAGGCGCGCTACGGACGCGACGAGATGGCCGCATTTTTAGGGACGTTCAACGTGGTGATGGAGCTCTTCGTGCTCGCGGCGCAGCTCCTCTTCACGGGCCGCCTGGTCTCGCTCCTCGGCGTGCGCGGCGCGCTCCTCGTGCGGCCTTTGGGGCTCGTGACGACGAGCGCGCTCCCCGCGATCGCGCCGGGCGTGGGCGCGGCGTCGATCGTCAAGCTCACGGACTCCGCGCTTCGATCGGCGGTGTCGGGGTCGGTGTTCGACCTGATGATCTTGCCCGCGCCCGCTGAGACACGGACGCGCGCGCGGCTCATCGGCAAGACCGTGGCGGCGCCGCTCGGCGCGCTCTTCGGCGGCGGGTTGCTCGCGCTCTTCGGGGCAGGCGGGCCGAGCGCGACGACGCTCGCGGCGCTGCTCTGGGCCCTCGCGCTGCTCTCGTCGATCGCGCTCATCGGCGCGAAGCGGGCGTACACCGGCGCGCTCTCGCGCGCGCTCGACGAAGGCCGCGTGGCGCTCGACAGCTCGCCCGCGCAGGCCGCGCTCCTGCGCGCCGAGCTTCGGAAGCTGCTCGCCGCGAGCGTGGCCTCGGGCGACGAGGAGCGCGCGGTCACGCTGCTCTCGCTGCTCGGCGATCGATCGTCGTCGCTCGATGACGTGGTCCCCGCGCTCGTGAAGGGCGCGTCGCCCGCCATTCACCGCGCCGCGGTCGAGGCCGCGCTGCGCGTCGCGAAGCCCGACGATCGAAGCCGGATCTTGGCGCTCATCCCCCCGAGCGACGACAACGGCGTCGAGCGGCTCACGCTCGCGGGCGCGCGGATGCTCGGCGCGCGCGCAGATCGCGCGCGGATCGATCGGGCCATCGAGCATGGGCGCAAGGGCCTCGGGACGGACGCGGCCAAGCTGTGGGCCGAGGCGGAGGTTCATCTCGCGCTCGATCCCGCGACGAAAGACGCGGCCATCAAGGCGCTCCGCAAGGCCGCGATCGGGCCGGACGGGCCCATGCGCGCCGCGGCCCTCGGCGCGCTCGGCGAGGCCAAAGATCGGCGGGCCGACGCCGAGGTGCTGCGCGGGCTCGGCTCGCCCGATCCCGACGTGTTCTCGGCCGCTGCGCAGGCCTCGGTGACGCTCGGCGCGCAGGGCGCGATCGCGACGCTGATCAGCCATTTGGAGGCCGGAACGCACGTGCGCGCGGCGGTCCGCGCGCTCGCGCTCGCGGGGCCGAGCGCGACCTTGGCGCTGCTCGCGGCGCTCCCGACCACGCGCGGCGAAGGCAACATCCGCACGGCCGTGGTCAAAGACGGATCCGTGACCGGCACGGTGCGCGCGGCGCGCGTGCTCACGAAGCTCGGCCCCGAGGCCTGCGCCGAGGCGCTCGCGAAGTTCGCGCAGCTCGGGTATCGCGCGCGCATCGCGGTGTCGCGCTCGCTCGCGGCGGTGCCCGAGGCCACGGCGCGCGCCATCGATCCGAGCAAGGTGAAGGCCGCGATCGAGCTGACGCTCACGTACGCGGAGACCATCGCGCGCGCGTACCCGCACGCGCGGCCGGGCCTGCTGCAGAACGAGCTTCAGCACCGGGTCGAGACGTCGGCGCACAGCGTGCTCGATTTGGCGTCGACCTTGATCGAGCGCGACCTCGTCACCAAGGCGCGCGCCGCGCTCGGCCGGGACGGCGCGCGGGGCAACGCGCTGGAGCTGCTCGAGAACGCGCTGCCCGGCGGCTTCGCCTCGCGCGTGGTCGCGCTCTTGGAGCTGGATCTCGACGCGCTCCCGCGCGATCGTGAGCGGCCCGCGTTGGACGGCTGGCTCGAAGCCTGCCGCAAGCTCGACGAGGGCGAGCTCGGCCCCAAAGATCGTATGTTGAGCGTGCTCGAGAGGCTTCTTTTGCTGCGTGAGTCGTCGCTCTTTCGCGCGCTCTCGGGCGAGGAGCTGTACCCGGTCGCCGAGATCGCGCACGTGGTCGCGCACGAGCCGGGCGAGACCGTGGTGCGGAGCGGCGATCCGGGCGACGCGCTCTACGTGGTCGCGTCGGGCAAGCTCCGCATCGTGAAGGGCGACAAAGAGATCGGGATCCTCGAAAAAGGCGCGGCGTTCGGCGAGCTCTCGCTGCTCGACGGTGAGCCGCGCGCCGCCACGATCGTGGCGATCTCGGACGCGGAGCTCGTGCGGGTGCCGCGCGCCGAGTTCGAGGCGCTGCTCGACGAGTCGCCCGAGCTCGCGCGCGGCGTGATCAAGACCTTGCTCGGATACCTGCGGAAGAAGGGCTGACTACCCGCCGCAGTTGTCGCTCGCAGCGACGCTCTGGTCGGCGGCGCAAGGCCAGATAAAATTCGCGACTTTCTCGCTCACGCAGGTCAGGAGGTCGAGCGCCGCCGAGCTCGACGACACCGAGAGCGCGCAGCCGTTGTCATCCACGAGGAGCTTCACGTCGACGCACGGGCAGCACTCCCCCGTGAACATCTCGCACTCTTGCAGGATGTTGAAGAGCTTCTCCTTCGCACCCGCCGCGCAGGCGTTGGCCAACCCCGAGCAGCCCGACGGGCCCGAGCCCGTAGAGCCCGCACCCGCGCCGGTGGAGCCCGCGCCGGAGCCCGTCGTGCCCGCGCCCGAGCCTGTCGTGGAGTCCGACGATCCCGCGCCTGCGCCGCTCGAAGACTCGGTGTTTCCACCCGGGACGACGACCTCGCCTGCGCACCCTGCCGCGACGGCGATCGCGGCCCCCATCATCATAGTCTTGTGAAGGTAAGTCATAGACCACGAGATATACCCAATTGTCCGTCAGAATTCGACGCAAAGACGC
>CAYTJL010000503.1:0-3520 GCA_964437785.1 uncultured Polyangiaceae bacterium | reverse complement strand
CACGGTGAACGGGCTCTGGGGCACGCTCGTGACGGGCGACGTGACCGACACGTACAAGGGCTCGCTCACGACGACGATCAACAGCCTTCAGATCACGGTCGCCGGCGGCGAAATCAAGTACGTAACCCCATCGTATCAAGTCAATACGTTGCTGAAGTTCCACCTCGTCGGCGCGAGCCTCGAAGCGTACGGGCTCAAGATCGGGGTGACGGGCTTGAGCCTCTCGCTCACCGGCGTCAACGTCTCGCTCTCGGGGCCGACCTTCGACATCGTCCCCGGCGCCCCCAAGACCAAGGCAGAGCCCCCCGACATTGAGCTCAACGGTCCGACGATCACGCTGCCCGGGCTCAAGCTCCGCATCGGTTTGATGCGGGTCTCGGTCACCAGCGTGTTCATCTTCATTTGATCCGATCGCGCGAAGAGAGAGCGCCCCGTGAAGACCATCAAGCCCACCAAGATCAGCCTCGTCTGGAAGACCTTCGAGCTTCACAACAAGGTGTACTTGAGCATCGTCCTGATGGTGATGGTCGACCTCGACGAAGCGCCGAGCTTCTACTCCGAGGTCGACCTCTGGAAGCTCGCGGGCGAAGAGCTCGGCAAGGACATGATGCTCGACGAGTGCATGCCCAAGCAGAAGGGCGAGGTGCTCGCGAACGGCCGCTGCTTCACGCCGAAGGGCGCGCCGCTCCAAGGATCGAGCGTGCGCATCAAGATCGGATCGGTCGACAAGACGCTCTACGTCTTCGGCGATCGCGTGTGGGAGTGGCACGGCGCGATGTCGCTCCCCGAGCCCTTCACTGAGATGCCCATCGCGTGGGCGCACGCGTTCGGCGGTGACGGCGAGCCCAAGAACCCGCTCGGCCGCGGCATGCCCTCGAAGACGGGCGGCCCGAACCGCCTCCCCAACGTCGAAGATCCCAAGCACCTCATCAAGTCGCGCGGCGACAGGCCCACGCCCGCGAGCTTCGACGCGGTCGATCTTCAATGGCCGCAGCGCTGGTCCAAGATCGGCAGCTACGACATGGCCTGGGTCGAGAAATACGCGCCGGGCTTCGCGCCGGACATCGACCTCTCGATGTTCAACACGGCGCCCGACGATCAGCAGATCGAGGGGTTTTGGAAGGGCGACGAGGCCTTCTCGATCGAGAACATGCACCCGTCCATCGCGCGCATCGAGGGCCGCCTCCCCAACATCAAGACCCGCTGCTTCATCACGCGCAAAAAAGAGGGCGGCGAGGAGCTCGAGGAGCTCACGACCCAGCTCGACACCGTCCGGTTCATCCCGCACCGCGAGCGCGTGGTGGTCGCGTTCCGCGCGCTCACCAACGTGGTCGAGGACGACGCGGCCGACATCCTCGACGTGCTCGCCGCGTGCGAAGATCCTGGCGATCCAAGGCCCCTCGAGCACTACAAGGCGGTGCGCGAGAAGCGCCTGGAGAAGCGACGCGGCGCGCTCCACTCGCTGCGCGACAGCGACCTCGTCCCTACGCGCATGCTCGGCAAGAAGAAGGGCGAGCCGCTCGACCCACGCTCGGCCGAGGCGCTCTCCCAGAGCGAAGGGTTGCTCCGCAGGAACATGGTGGAGCGCGCGCGACTGCACGCCGAACAGACGCGCCAGGAGATCCGCGACGCGGGCGGCAACCCCGACGATTACAAGATCCCCGAGCCGCCCGCGGATGAGGCGCCGCCCGATCTCGAAGAGATCCCGGCCGCGGTCGATCGGGCCGAAGCGATGGCGGAGGAACAAAAAAAGGAGCTCGAGCGCCAGCGCGAAGAGGCCAAGCTGAAGGCACGCGTCGCGTACGCGGAGCTGGGCCTCGACTACGATCAAGCGGTCGAAGACGCCGAGCGCGACTCCAAGGGCCCTCCCAAGTTCTCGGCCGAAAAAGAGATCGAGCGGCTCTCCGAGATCCGGCAGATGGCCCAGAACGGCGGCGTGGACACGCCCGAGCTCGACGCCGCGCTCGCCGATCCCGAGCTTCGCCCGAGGCTCGAACGGGTCGAGCGCGAGCTCAAGGACGCGTACCGCAAGTACGCGCATTACCTGACCGCGGCGGCCAAGCTCGAGGGCGAGGCGCGCGAGAGCGTGCGCGAGCGCGTCGCGAAGGCGTACGCGTCGGGCGAGAGCTTCGTCGATCACGATCTGACGGGCGCGGATCTCTCGGGGCTCGATCTGTCGGTCGGCAACTTCCAGGGCGCGTTCCTCGAAGGCGCGGACCTCTCGGGCTGCAAGCTCACGCAGGCCGACTTCTCCGGCGCGGTGCTCGCGCGCGCGAACCTCCGCGGCGCCGATCTCTCGAAGGCCAACCTCTCCGGCACCAACCTGGGCGACGCGTCGCTCGTGGACGCGAAGCTCGGCGAGGGCGCCACGCTCGAAGGCGCGATCTTGACCAAGGCCGATCTGTCGGGCGCGGTCCTCACGCGCGCGAAGATGCACAAGGCCGATCTGATGGAGGCCAAATTCGCGGGCGCGGACATGCGCGGCGCGGACCTCACCGAGACGCTCTTCCTGCGCAACGACCTGAGCGGCGCGAGGTTCGGCGAGGCGGACCTCTCGCACGCGATCTTCGTCGAGGTGACCCTCACGGCCGCGGACTTCACTTCGGCCAAGCTCACGGGCACGACGATGGTCACGGTCAACGGCGACAAGATGGTGCTCGTCAACGCGTCGTTCGACAACGCGCGCATCGTGCACGGCTCGTCGCTCGAAGGCGCCGATCTTCGAGGCGTCCTCGCGAGCCGCACCAACTTCCGCGACACCAAGATGACGGGCGCGGATCTCTCGGGTGCGACCGCGAACAACGCGGACTTCTCGGGCGCCGATCTCACCTCGGCGAAGCTCTATCGGATCACGGGGAAAGAGGCGATGTTCGCGCGCACCAACCTGAGCGGCGCGGACCTGACCGGCGCCAACCTCTTCGGCGCCATCTTGCAGAAGGCCAAGCTCGCGGGCGCGGTCTTCAAGGGCGCGAACCTGTTCCGCGCGGATCTGTTCCGCGCCGAAGGCGACGCGCGCACCAGCATGGAACGGGCGAACGTGAAGAACGTGCGATCGCTCCAGCGGAGGGGTTGAGCATGACCGTCGGTATCTCGAAGCAGGACATCGAGGCGCTCGTCCGCAGGGGCGAGCCGCAGATCAAGGTGGATCTCTCCGGGCTCGATCTCGCGGGCGCGGATCTCTCGGGCGGGATCTTCGAAAAGGTCTCGTTCCGCGGCGCGGATCTGACCGGCGCGAGCTTCCGGGAGTCGATCCTCACCGAGTGCGACTTGAGCGAGGCGCGCATGGGCCGCGCGAACATGCGCCACACGGTGCTCCACAAGTGCGACCTCTCGGGCGCGGATCTCTCGGGCTCCGAGCTCGTCTCGCTCAAGGTGACCGAGACCAAGCTCGCGGGCGCGAAGCTCAACGGCGCGAGCATGATCGCGGCCGCGTTCCACCAGGTCGATCTGGGCGGCGCGGACATGGGCGGCGCGGACCTCGATCGCGCGAGCTTCCTCGACTCGACGCTCGCGGGCGTCG
>CAYTJL010000502.1:0-3528 GCA_964437785.1 uncultured Polyangiaceae bacterium | reverse complement strand
CGCAAAGACGTGGACGCGCGGCCGTGGGTAGATGAGCTGAGGCTCCGCGCTCCGCACCTCTTGTGCGCTCGCAGGGCTCACCAACGCGAACGTCGCGAGCGCGATCGATAGCGAGGAGAAGAGCGCACGCGCGAGCACGACCGCGAACGTATCAAAGCTCCACGCCAAGTTGAGACCGTTGACGTTGTGCGCGCTGCGCGCCGGTCGCTTTTTCAAGCGAAAACCAGCTACTTACATGGTGCCGCGCTGTCGCGCGGAACTGCCCGAGCGCGAACCCCGCCGCGCCGGCAACGAGCACCGCTACCGCGACGAGGCCCAGCGCGATTGGCGACATGGGCGCCGTCGAAGCGCGTGCGGGCGCGCTCATGGGCGGGTTCGAGACCTAGTGATCGGGCGGCGAGTTCGCGACGCACGGGCGCGGCTCGGCGCGCGTCGGAAGCTCGACCGTCGCGGGCTCGCTCGGCTCCGCGCGCGCCGGCTCCGGCGAGCGCGCGCTCTGTTCGTTGGCCGTGAGCGTGAGCGTCTTCCAGAACCGGCGCGGCTGCGCAGCGGATGACGTCGCCTCGTCGTTCGTGCGAGGCGCCGAAGGCGCGGGCTCGCTCAGCTTGAAGTCGTCGCTCGTCGTAGAGAGCGGAAGCGTGGACGCGAGCGCAAGATCGCGGTTGGGCAGGGGCACGTTGCGCGCGATCGCGCGTTGAGGCGCGAGCAAACGTTGCAGCGCACCGCGGAGCGCGTCACCGAAATCCACCATGCTCGACCAGCGCCGCGCGGGCTCGGCATCGATCGCACGCTCGACGACGTACCCAAGATCACGCGGGACGCGCGCAGCGATCTCCGCGAGCGGCTCGGGTCGAGTCGTCAAATGACGATTGCAAACGGCCGCCATGTTGTCGTCCTCGTGGATCAGGCCCATCGGGTGTGCGCCCGCGAGCGCCTCGTAGAGCACGAGGCCCAGCGCATAGAAATCCCATTGCGGCGAAGGCACGCCCCTCTCCGAAAGAAGCTGCTCCGGCGGCATGTAGAGCGCGGTGCCAAGGAGCGTGTCCTTCGTCGTCTTGACGCCCCACCTGCGCATCCTCGCGATGCCAAAGTCGATCACCTTGGCGATGCCATTGGCCGTGATGACGATGTTCGAGGGCTTGATGTCGCGGTGAACGATGCCGAGTCGATGGGCCTCGGCGAGCCCATCACAGACCTGAGTCATCCAACGCAGAGCTTCCTCGATCGGCGGCGCTCCGTGGTAGCGCGCGAGCACGCGATGAAGCGACATCCCGTCGATCAATTCGAGCAGGAGCCACACGCGATCGCCTTCGACGCCTGCGCCATAGAGTCGAACGACGTTGGGGTGCGCGATCATCGCGAGCGCTTCGGCTTCCTGCGCGAGCCGAGCTTGGAGCTTGGACGCGAGGCTCGCCTCCGACGCGATCACCTTGAGCGCGCGACGATCGCCGCGCGGCGTGATCACCTCGTAGACGTGGGCATTTCCCCCGCTGCCCAACAAACGCACGACCTGATGACCAGCAAAGACGCGGCCCGTTTGGAGCACGAACCGTTTGATATCACGAGGCGCCGTCGAACGGCAGCGCTACGCGGCGAGGGGCGAAGCCGCGACGTCGCGCGCTTCCTCGGCGTTGAGCGCTTCGAGCGCGCGAAGCACCTCATCGTGATCTTCGTCGTGGAGCGCGCTCACGAGGTCATCCTCGCGTTCGCCGTTCAACGCGGCGCGCACGGCGGTTCGATCCTCCGCACTCATCCACGAGACGAGCACCTCGTAGAACGTGCGCGCCTCGCGCTGCGCGAGGCGCTCCGCGAGGAGCAGAAGCGGGCGCCTCGATGCACCGCTAGTTACTGGGGTGTGGATCTGCGCGAAGTGCGGCTGCTCGCCTCGTCAACAGCACTGGAGTGTTGAGGGTTTGATATCGCAGAATTTCGGGTGCTTGATTCCAGGCCGCGCATATCACCGTTCATGTTGATCGGGTTTTGGGCCAGTCTCTGGTAAATCCGAATAAGCCGCAGATAGATCAGAACGCCAAGAAGAAGAAAAGCCTGACACATATCTCGCAAAATAGGCTTCCCAAGGAGGCTTGTAACTGGAGCCAACATAAAGGCAATTAAGACACTGTATTCCATCAATTGCGCCCAGCTAACCCCTTGGCGAGTGGCACGCTTGTGCAACTGGTTCAACATGCTATGTAGGCTTACGCCGCACGAGCGAGCGGCGCCTCCTAAGCCAAGCCAGCGCCACGCAAAGCGCTGAGCCACCAATGCTCCTAGCGTGCCCACTCGAAACGCTCTCTCCGGTGCAACGGCCACACCGCACTGCTTCGGGGCCATTTGAAGTCATGCAGTCTTGTCGCTGAGCGCGAAGAGTAGAGAGTCTTTGTGCCAGCTTACTAAACTCTAATTCGTCCGCCTCATCGTCATTCGAATGATTCGTACCTTCAGCGACCTGTATCGCATCTCTGGCGAAAAATATGTCGCTTTGAAGCTTATCTAGGCTGTCCTCTCCAGATTCGAGAACCGTCTTTAGGCATAATGCCCTAATGAAATGTTCGGCTCGATGCGCGTCGGCGATGGCCTGCCGAATCGGCTTATCGACTTTGTCGATCTCTGCCAACATCGAGTTGTATCTTCTGACCTGCGCGCGCATCGTGGCTGGGTCGTCACGCAAGATGGCGGTGACTGTCACCGTAATTCCCGGCTCGGTGATTCGGATAGTCTCCTTGAATGGTGATTTTTTCGGGGCAGTCACCACAATCTTATGTTCTCCGCTGTCGACTTCGATAGCAGAGTCGAGCCTTGAGTTGTCAATCTGCTCCCCGTCTACCTTCACAATGAGGTTACGAAGTTTGCTAGCCAGATGCACTTGAATACGAATATGGGAGATGCGCACGATGAGCTGAGACAAATGCAGTTCAATCATTTTTGCTGTGCCCGTCTTTCCTGTCCTCCTTGCAATGTCAAGAGCACGCTCCCACGCGCGGCGCGCTGTTGCCCAATTGCCGGCGACCGCTTGGCAACGTGCAAGATTGGCGGCCGCGCCCGCGGCATCCGCATCTGCGGCGAGACTGCGCTTATACATCTCGCAGGCGTCGAGAATAAGATTATTCGAGTAGAGGACATTCCCGGCCTCCAAAAAAGCACGAGAGATATCTCGCTGCGTACTCGGAGGTTGTACCGGAGTAGGTTGAGCAAAAGCCGTCCAATTAAGAATTGTTAGAATGCCGGTGATCAACACCATCGTGATGACGTATTTACACAGACGACACATAAGCCTCTTAATGACCTTTTGGGTCGGTCTCCATAGGCCCAGAGTATGGATCTACTGCGGGCAATGGGAGCGGACCTCTCCGCGAGGAAGGTGCATTCGGGATTGGAGGCGAAGGAGGCTTTGGCGCTGGAGTTTGCGCGCTCGGAGCTACCGGCTTTGACGACTGGTCTGTATTAGCGTCCGTCTTATTCTTAACAGTAGAAGACGTCGGGGGAGCAGTAGGAGGCGTTGGGGGAGCAGTAGGGGGCGTTGGGGGA
>CAYTJL010000501.1:0-3531 GCA_964437785.1 uncultured Polyangiaceae bacterium | reverse complement strand
CGGGCATAAACCCTCTTCGCCAAACCGGCGATCAAAGGGTCTTGGCTCCTCTCCTCGTCACCCTCTCTCCCCCAATACGCCTTCGCCGCCTCGGCGCCCGACCGCCTCGCCAACAGATCGGTGAACGTGAGCCTCGCGAGCAGCGAGGGCTGCGCGCCGTCCTTTGGGATCGCGCGGACGGCCTCGTCGAGCGCGGCCGTGTCGCCCGCGAGATCGAGCGCCGCGACGAGCGCGATGAGCGCTGACACGTCGGTCGGATCCGCCGACGCGATGAGCTTCGCTTGCTCCTTCGCGATCGCGGTGCGGCCCAACGCCGCCGCGCGCAGCGCGAGATCGGCGCCCGTCACGCCCGCGCTCCGCGCGTGCCTCCGCGCGCCCGCGAGATCGCCGCGCGCGAGCGCCTCGTCGACGAGGGCGAGCGGCGCGCGCTGCGGCGCGTGATCGTCGCGGGACGGAGCGACCCGCGATCGCGCGGCGAGCTCGGCGCGCACGCGCGCGGCGTCGTCGCCCCGGCCGAGCGCGATCAAGATCGACGCGCGCAGCTCGGCGGTCGTGGGATCGGTCGGATCGAGCGCGGACGCGCGCTCGATCGCGGCGAGCGCGGCCTTGTTGTCGCCCGATCGCGCGAGGCACGCGGCCTCTTCGCGCGGGAGGAGCGGGTAAGCGGCGTCGAGCGCACGCGCCTTGTCGAACGCGTTCGCGGCCGATTTACCGAGCTTGCAGCGCAGCGCGCCGATGCGCGTCCACGTGTCCGCGCTCTCGGGATCCTCGGCGGCCGACGCTTCGAAGAGGTCGAGCGCGGCGTCGAGCGCGCCGCGCGCCTCGGCCTCCGCGCCTTCGACGTAGCGCGCGTACGCGACGTCGGAGATGAAGCGCGACGCGATGGGCCTTCCGTTCACGAGGCGCGTCACGCCCTCGGAGCCGCCGCAGCCCGCGGCCCCGATCGCGATCGTGATCGCTGCGAGCGTGATCACGCGCACGCGGCGATCTCGCGGAGCAGGCGATCGTTCTCGGCGGGCGTGCCGACGGTGATGCGGAGCCTGTGCGTGAGCCTCCCGCCCGCGGGGTGAAAGCTCTTCACGAGGATGCTCTTTTGCGCGAGCGCGTCGAGCACCTCGCGCGCGGGTCGCCTCGTGCCGATCCAAAGGAAATTCGCCTCGCTCGTGGGGACGTCGAAGCCGAGCGCCGAGAGCCCTTCCGCGAGGCGGCGCCGCTCGGAGACGACCGCCGCGGCGAGCCGCTCGATCTCGCCCGCGAGCTCGCGCAGCACGAACGTCGCGCCGCGCTGCGTGGGAACGGGGATGCTGAAGGGCTGGCGCACCTTGTCGATCTCGCGCACGAGCTCGGCGGGCGCGATGAGCCAGCCCAAACGGAGCGCCGCGAAGCCCACCTTGGAGATGGTCCGCATCACCGCGACGTTCGGGTAGCGCCGGCGCAGATCGATCTGCGACGTGCCCGCGGAGGAGAAGTCGACGTACGCCTCGTCGAGGATCACGAGCGCGTCCTCGGCCGCGCGGATCACCTGCTCGATGCGGTCGAGCGACATGAGCCCGCCCGTCGGGTTGTTGGGCGTCGCGAGGAAGACAACGTTGGGCCGCCTCTCCTCGATCGCGCGCGTCATCGCGGCGACGTCGAGATCCCACGCGTCGTCGAGCGGCGCCTCGACGAGGTCGTAGCCGCGCGCGAGCCCGCTCAGCTTGTACATCACGAACGTGGGCGAAGGCGTGACGATCACCGGCGCGCGCGCGCCGGGGCGAGGCCTGTCGAGCGCCGTCAGCACGAGCGCGATGACCTCGTCCGAGCCGATGCCCGCGAGGATCTCGTCGGGGCTCGCGCCGCACCGCGCGGCGATCGCCTCACGCAGCGCGACGGCGCGCGCGTCGGGGTAGCGGCTCCACGTGTCGGGCGCGAGCGCGCGCGCGAGCCGCTCGTGCGCCTCGGGCGCGAGCATGCTCGGGGACTCGTTGGCGTCGAGGCGCACTTCGAAGACGTCCGTGTTGGGCACGTACGATCGAAGCTCAGCGAGCTCCGTTCGAAGGAGCGGTGCGAAGCGGGACGCGGTCATCGATCGCATCGTACGCGATCACGCGATCGGCCGGAGCACGAGCGCGAGCATCGCGCGACCGCCGGGGATCGCGCTCGCGAACAGCTCCGCGAGATCCCAATAATCGCGGTGCGAGCGCACCTTGCCGTCCTCCGCGCGGAGGTGCGAGACGCCGTCGACCTCGAAGCGCGGGCCCACCTTGGGCTTGAGCGTCATGCGCCACGTCACGAAGAATTCGTCGTCGTCGCCGGTCACGCGGTCGATGCGGAACGACAGCTCGCGCGCGCGGCGCGCGAGGCGCACGTTGAGCGCCGCGAATTCTTCGAACGAACGGACCTCTTGGATGGGATCTTGGAAGTGGACGTCGTCGGCGTAATACGGGCGCAGCTCGTCGACGAACGAGGTGTCGCCCGCGCCGACGCGCGAGAGGATCGTGATGATGGCGTCGCGGAGAGAGGTGCTCATGGCGGCGCCAGCGTAGATCAACGAGCGCTCATTGGATCGTGGTCTCGAACGTGATCGAGGGGATGTTGGTGCAGAGGACGGCTTGGATGTCCATCGCGGTCGCGGTGAACGTCACCTTGGTGCCGCTCGGGATCGAGGGATCGGCGTTGAAGAGCACGTCGATGGGCATGCCCGTGTCGGCGAAGAGAACGAAGAACGTGTTGGTCGCCGCGTCCGGCGTGATGAGCGCGTTGTCCGCCGACACCGAGACGCCCGGGTATTGAAGGTCCATCGACGACGTGTTGGTGAGCGTGATGAAGACGCTCCCCGCCTCGCCCGGACCCCACCCGGGGCTCACGGCAGGATCGGAGAGCACGAGCGGCGCGAGACCTTCACACTCCGCGGAGGGCGCGCCGCTCGACGTGCTGGATGAGCTCGATGAGCTGGACGAGCTCGACGTGCTGGACGAGCTCCCGCCGCCGTCGCCGCCGCCGCCGCTGCTCGACGACGATGAAGACGACGTGGGGCCAGTCTCGACGTCACCGCCGCAGGCGGCGAGGAGGAGCGCTGGAGCGAGCACGAGGGCGACGAGCGAGCGACGTTGGTTCATGAGGTCCTCCAAGGAAGGGGCGATTGTGGCGCCGTTACCAAGAGGCATAAGGTCGACTCGATGGTTGCGCAATCAATATGATTGATATGTAATTATAAACAATTTTAGAATTATACGTTTGTGCCCCGGGGCACGGATCCGGGATGAACGGCGAGCGCCCTCGCCGCAACGAACGCTTGCTGAGGGGCCTATGCGCATGTCGAAGCCTGTATCCGTCACGCCTGGTTTGTTGTGGGCCGTTTGGGTCGTGGGATGTGGGAGCTTCGTCGAGCTCCCGACCGGTGACCCGGACGGCGGCTCATCGAGCGGAAACGGGGGGTTTGGCGGCGCACCCGCGACGAGCTCATCGTCGTCGTCGAGCAGCTCATCCTCATCGAGCAGCTCATCGTCGAGCAGCTCATCGTCGAGCAGCTCGTCTTCATCATCGAGCAGC
>CAYTJL010000500.1:0-3532 GCA_964437785.1 uncultured Polyangiaceae bacterium | reverse complement strand
GCGCGCGCACGCCGAGAGCCTGCTCGGCGGGGTCGCGTCGATGGGGCTCTCGCAAGCGGGCAGCGCGATCGCGCTCGTGATCATGATGGTGATCGCCTGCGCCATCGCCGCGCTTCGCGTCGGGTCTTGATCGCGCAAAAGGCGACCAACCCAGATGGGTCACCGGCTTCCGGGCAGCCGAATGTGACCGACCCAGATGGGTCACCGGCATTCGGGCAGCCGAATGTGACCGACCCAGATGGGTCACCGGCATTCGGGCAGCCGAATGTGACCAACCCAGATGGGTTACCGGCATTCGGGCAGCCGAATGTGACCAACCCAGATGGGTTACCGGCTTCCGGGCCGCCGAATGTGACCAACCCATGTGGGTTGGTGGCGTTCGCGCTAGCTAATAGATTGCGGCGCCGACGGTCGTCGTGGCGCCCCAGCCAAAGCCCTTGGCGACGCCGACCGTTGACGGGCCGCCCGAGAGAGCCGCGAAGAAGTACTTGTAACCGAAGACCATCTCGGGCCCGCCCACGACGTCGTACGAGCGGCCGCCCGCGAGGTTCTTGCCGTCGCCGACCTTCATGCGGAAGCGGCCGTCGGCGCCGATGCGCAGCCACTTCGTCACGTCGTACCCGAGCCGCAGCTTCACCTCGGCGTCCATCTCGCGCTCGGAGACGGCCGCGCCGAAGATGCCGTTGAGATCCGCGTGAAAGCCGTACTTGGAGAACGACGCGAGCAACGCGCCCTCAATCTCGCCCGCCACGTTGGCGAATCCCTCGGTGCGGTAGGTGAGCGCCGCGCCGATGGCCCATCCGACCTTGCGGCTCCCAAAGATGCGGACCGCCACGGTGGCCGAAGGTTTGGCCGCGCTGAAGTCGCGCTTGTCGACCTCCAAAAGCAGCGTGAGCCGATCGACAGGTGAGCCCCAAATGCGCGCGCCGCCCTGCGGGACGAGCTTGCCCGCGGTGCCCTCGGGGTTGGGTTGGCCGTAGAGCATGCCGACGTACCCTTGCGTCCCGGCGCTCATGGGCGCGGCGCCGAACGCCGACATGCCGTAGCCGATCACAGGGACGATCGTGCGCGCGTCTTGGGGCCGATCCGGTGCGGGCGGCGCTTGCGGCTTGTCCGCGTCGGGCGGAGCGGCGAGCGCGATGGCCGGCAACGACGCAAGACCGAGTGAAAAGGCGAGGACAGCGAACCGCATGGCTCAGGGTATCGCTGACCTGCTCAGCGAGGCAACGCGGCCTTGTGACCCACGTAGGACGTACGTATAAGGCACGAATGCCCCGCGCTTCCATCGCTGCGTTTCTCGTGATCGTCCTCGCCCTGCTGGTCTCCGGCTGCGGCAAGAAGATCGAAGGCGTGTGCCAGGAGAAGTGCAGCGGCGATGGCGTCGAGGTCTGCCAGGAAGCGACCGAGCAGTCCGAGGCGCTCGCCGAGGAGCGCGGGTGTGAGCTCGCGTTCGAGGAGTATGTGGAGTGTCTCGGCGAGAACGCGACGTGCACCGAGGGTGTGCTCGACGCGCCCGCGGCGTGCGACGCGCAGGCCGCCGAGCTCGCCGAGTGCATGCAGTAACGGGCGCGGCGTGCGCTGATCGATCGCGCGCTCCGTGGTAGCATCAAGCTCACCAAGGATGCTTGGAGCACTCCTCAATCGAGCGTGTGAAGCCGGCGGAATGCAGCCGGAGCTTGTGGCGCGCTTGGCCGGCGTCGACACGACGCGGTTCCTCGACGTCTTGCGCGGAAGCGATGGAGCCGAGCTGAGTGCGGCGGACCTCGATCGGTGCGCGCGCGTTTTTGGGCTTCGCCTCGATGATCTGTTGAACGGCGAAGCTGGAAGCGCGCCGCTGACACTTTTGATGCGTTCGAGCCCTGGACCTTCCGGCGGGCAATCGATGCTGGCGGCCGAGGTGCACAACGCGCTCGGAGAATTCCTTCGTGTCGTGCGCGACATCGCGGATCTCGAAAGGATCCTCTCACGGATCCCTGCGCCTCTCCCTACGCCGCCCGTGTTGCCGCCTCGGCCTCGGGAGCATCCGGGCGAGACGCTGGCGCGATCGGTTCGCGATCACTTGGGCCTCGGCATCGAGCCCATTCGCTCCCTCCGCACCATCGTCGAGCAACGGTTGGGCGTTGTCGTCGTGTGGGTCACCCAAGACCAAGTCGATCGGTCGCTCGATGGGGCCTGCACGATCGATCGCCGCCCTGCGGTGCTGGTCAACCTCATCGAGCCCGAGGTCTATCCGTGGCGAACCCGGATTACCCTGGCGCACGAGCTTTGCCATGTGCTCTTCGATGAGGAGAACCCTCGCGCGCTCGTCAGCCCTTACGGGGATCTGCGGTTGTTCCCCGGCTTCGAGGAGATTGAGCAAAGGGCGCGAGCGTTTGCCGCGTGCTTCCTTGCTCCAACGGAGGGCGTGAAGGCCACCGTCAAAAACGAGGATCCCACTTCCGAGCAGGCGATCCGCGCGGTTGGCGAGACCTTCGGCGTTGGTCGATTGGTCGCGATCAATCGGCTCGGACACGTCTATCGGCTCTCCGCTGAAGAACGCCGCTCCATGACGATGCGGGCTGGGGAGCCCTACCAAGCAGATTTTGCGGGAGATAGCGTCGAAGATCCGATCGGGATGCGGGGCGGTGTGTTGCTCGGATTGGTGGGCGAGGCGCTTCGACGTCGAGCGATCGGCGCTCAGCGTGCGCGAAGAATGCTCGGTCTCAAGGCGACCGAGCCGCTGCCGTTCCTCGATCTCGACGAGGACGTGAGGAGACCTTTGGTGACGCGCGCGGAGATCGCCCGCAGAAAGGCAGACCAGCTCCTCGCGGAGCGATGGCCCGATCGGGACCTCATGGCCGCTGTAGCGGAGCCCTTGGACGACGGGTTTCGCATCCTCGTCACCACGAGTGGCATTGGGCAAAGAACGCCGGCTCGAGCCGGCCACTTCGTCCTCTCCGCGACGGGTGAAATCGTCGAGGAAGACATCGCGCCGGTGTAGCGCTGCTCATGCCCTTTCATTACGAGCAGCGATACCCCAACTCGTGCTTGCCGGCGTGCATGTGCATGATCCAGACGTGGCGCGGAGGCGAGCCGACCGAGGACGCTTTTCATGAGGGGGCTCTGCCGAAGGGGCATGGGATGCATCTCGCCGAGGTGCTCGACCGCGTGCGCGCTCGCTTGATCTCGCCCGGCGAGGAGAACGAGATCGATCTGGCGCTGCGGCTTGGGAGCAAGGTCATCGTCATGATCAACGGCCCGCGCTACATGGGCTCGTTCCTCGTGCGATACCCCGATCAACGATCACCGCATGGAGATTTGTGCGAACCAGGGGACTGGGGGCAGCCGTTTCACTACGTCCTTTTGATCGAGCGCGTCGAGGAGGGATACAGCTATTTCGACCCTTGGTATCCAGGCGAAGCTCAGCCTTTTTACATCTCGGAGGACAGCTTTCAGTGGTGCTTCGCGGGGTGGATCGCCGTCGCCAAGCCCTGAGCTTCACATCGGCGGGACGAGGTGCTTCTTGCGCGGCCGATCCTCGACCTTGCCTGCG
>CAYTJL010000499.1:0-3552 GCA_964437785.1 uncultured Polyangiaceae bacterium | reverse complement strand
CCGAGGGCGCGTTCACCACGCTCCTCACCCTCATCGTATCCCACCCCTTCGAAGAGGTCGTCGCGGCGCTGGAGAAAGACGAGTGAGCGCCCTCCACCGTCGCTCATCGCGCCTGTGCCGAGGTCCGCCCGACGCGGCCAAGGTGGGTATCGCCGAAGGCGGACGCGTACTTGAGCCCATAGCCCAACATCCGGTCGAAGCCGACGTGGGCAACCCAAATCGCCGCAAAGGGCAGCACCGCAGGGAACCACAGGCCTGCGAGGGCAAGCACGCCGGGCGCGAGGTAGCTGTGCGCCGCGTTGTAGGCAATCGCGCCCGCGCGCCTGCCCACCAGATAGCCAAAGAGCGACAGGTCGGGCACGAGGAAGAGCGCGGCAAAGACAGCCCAGCTCCCGCCGAGAGAACGGAACGCGAGCACCGCCGCCACGAGCACCAAAGCCCCCTCGGCCCGCAACAAGAGGCGCGGAGCGCCGGTGACGCCGCCGGGGAGGTCGGTCGTGCGAGGGGCCGTCTCGGCCGGCGCCTCGGCGAAAGAGGTGGGGGCGGTCGTCGCGTCGATGCTCGTGATCATGGTCTCTCTCCTCCGGCAATCGGCCTGGCAGGCCGCTGACAGGAGAGAAGATACGTCGCGCCAAGACTAAAAACGATTGCACAAGATCATCGATCCGCTCATCCTTTTTTGATGAGCAATGGCGAACCCTCGTGGGACCAGTATGGGGCGCTCCTCGCCGTGTTGCAGGAGGGCAGTTTGTCGGGCGCGGCCCGCGCGCTCGGCGTCGCACAGCCCACGGTTCGAAGGCAAATCGAGCAGCTCGAAGAGGCGCTCGGCGTCGTCCTCTTCACCCGCTCCGTGAACGGCCTCGTCCCCACCGAGCTCGCCCGGGCGGCCCTCCCGTACGCCGAATCCCTGGCAGCGACCGCACGCGCGCTCACCCGCGCGGTCTCCGGCGCCGGTGATCCTCGGCGCGGAACGGTCCGCGTCACATGCAGCGAGGTCGTCGGCGTCGAGGTGCTCCCCTCGATCCTCGCCGACCTCCGGCGTGAGCGGCCCGAGCTCCACATCGAGATCGCGGCCACCAACCGCAACGAGGACCTTTTGCGCCGCGACGCGGACGTGGCCATTCGCATGGTGGAGCCTACCCAAGCAGGGTTGGTCCGCCGCCGGGCCGGACGGGTGGAGGTGGGGTTCTTTGCGCACGAGCGCTACCTCGCAGAGCACCCGGCGCCGGAGGAGCCCGCCGACTTGTTGCGCGGGCATTGGCTGGTCGGCGCGGACCGCGCGCGCGGGCTCATCGAGGTGCTCGCGAGCGCCGGTGTGGCCGCGTCGCCAAAGGACTTTGGCGTTCGGAGCGACAGCGACGTCGTTCAGCTCGCCGCGGTGCGAGCCGGGCTCGGGATCGGCGTTTGCCAAGTGCCGCTCAGCCAAACGCTCGTGCGGGTTCTGCCCAAGCTCGGGGTCCACCTCGACATCTGGGTCGTCATGCACGAAGACCTCCGCGCCAACGCCCGTGTCCACGCTGTCTTCGACGCCCTCGCGACGCGCCTCGAAGCGTATGCCGCGCCCCCGAAGCGCGAAGCGTCGAGGCCCGCCAAAGGCATCAAGCGCGCACCTTGAGATCGACCGCGTGCGCCTCGACGAGGCTCGGCACCTCCCATCGCTCGCTCATCCGACGGATCGCCTGCCAAGGCACCACGCCCTCACGCGCCTGGTTTTGCGCGCGGAGCACGCGCTCCGGCACCTCGACGTACACGATACGCACCTTGGCTTTGTAGTCCCGCGCGAGCGACGTCAACGGATCTCGCCGCCGCCGAGAGAGGTTGGTCGCGTTCCAGACAAAGGGCTCGCCGCGGCGGAGATGCTCTTTGGCGCGCTCGCGCGCGGCCTGCGCGACCGGCCCTTGATCGCCTGTCGCCTCAATCTCCATCTCGCCGCGGAGCGCGTCGAGCGAGACAACGGGCAAGCCCGCGAGGTGCTCGCGCACGAACGTGTCTTTGCCCGAGCCGGGCAGACCACACAGGAGCACCATCGTGCCCTTGGTGTCGTCCCACGCCTCGACGTCCGGGTGCCGGCCCTCGGACGAAAAATAAACGACGCGCGTGTGATCCGAGGCGAACTTGCGAGGCCCCGTGAGACACCCCTCCTCCTCGCAGTGCGCGCGGAAGAGCTCGATGTTGTCGAGCACCCGATTGAGATCCGAGCAGATGCGCCCGCGGATGTCGGCCTCGGCGACGATCGCCAAGAGATCACACCGCACGTGCAAGCTCACCTCGGCCGAGACCCTCTGCGCGTCGTCCCGCTCAATCAAGAAGAAGGGGATTTGATGATACCGAATCAGGCCGCACACGGCCTCACGGAGCGAAAACGGCGCGCCGAGCTCCCACAAGATGCGACGGGCCATGAGCTCGCCCGCGCGCGAGTGGCCTTTGGCCGTGATGCGCCCGCCCTCCTCTTCGCGCGTGGTGGCGGGCTTCGCGATGTCGTGCATCAGACACGCGACGTACACCGCCGCGCGATCGGCCTCGGGGAGCCTCTGCCACGAGGGCATGGCGAGGAGCGTCTCGAGCACCATGCGCGTGTGAATCCACACGTTGCCCTCGGCGTGATGGATAGGGTCTTGAGGGCACGCCTCGAGCGCGCGCACCCAATCAAAGACCTGCACCTCGCTCCAGCGAAGGCGCGTTGGGTCGGGGAGGAGAAGCTCAAACGAAGGCTCGTGCGACATGGGAGCACCGTCGACGCCGGGCTCGGGAGCCCTGCTGTGAGTCGATGTAGGACCGAAGTTCGTGGGAGGGAGGCGCGCACCGTAGCACGCTTTGCGAGACGTGCTAGAGCACCGGCCCCTGTTTATCACCCTTGCTTCGGTCGCGCCATGTCCGCCAAATACCCACGCTCCTTTCATTTGCCATGGTCGCCGGGCGGCACGTCGGACGACAAACGCCTGTCCGACGTGAGCGGGCTCGTGGGGGTGCCCATCGTCATCACCGAGAAGCTCGACGGGTCGAACCTCACGTACACCTCGGAGAGCGTCTTCTCTCGCTCGCACGCGGGGCCGCCGTCCCACCCGAGCTTCGGCTTGGCCAAGGCGACGCACGCCGCGATTGGCCATCTCATCTCGAAGGGCCTCTCCATCTTCTGTGAGTATTGTTATGCGGTCCACTCCATCGCCTACGACGGGCTCCCCTCGTATTCGTTCGTGTTCGGCGTGCGCGACGACACGCGCAACGTCTGGTGGGATTGGGACATGACAACGGCGCAGGCGGCTGACCTCGGCTTACCGACGGTCCCCGAGCTGTTCCGGGGGACGGTCGCGAGCGCGGAAGAGCTCGAGTCCCTCACGCTCGCGCTCTCCAAAGGCCCCTCGGCCTACGGCGGTGATCGCGAGGGCGTGGTCGCGCGGATCGCGCGTGAGTTTTCGGGAGAGGCCTTTGGCCGGAGCCTCGGCAAGTGGGTGCGCAAAGGCCACGTGCAGACCGACGATCATTGGATGCACCAGGTGATTCGGCCGCAGCGCCTCCTCCCCAAAGACGACGCGATGAGCCCCGCGCCGAGCG